>CAZTTQ010000014.1:0-24585 GCA_964616135.1 uncultured Gammaproteobacteria bacterium | reverse complement strand
CATGAATATGGCGGCGTGGACCGTGAAGATCGTGTCCATGCGCGCGGCGGCAACAGCAAGCCGAAACGGAAGCACCATCGTCGCGCGTAGGCAGCCTTGTCCTGGGCCGATTTGCCACGTAGAGTAATTCAGTATGGTCTCTGAACGCGCCGCGTGGGGAGGATTGGCCTTCGTTCTTGCCTTTTTCGCCGCACTTGCCGTGGAACGGCTCGCGCGGCGCTTTGGGTTTTTGGACCGGCCCGGGGAGCGTAAAATCCACCAGGCGTCCATGCCGCTGTTGGGCGGCGTCGCCATTTATCTTGCCGTTGCCCTTTGTATCGGCGGGGCGTTGTGGAGTTCCGGCACGCTGACCTCCGGCAGCATTTCGCCCTGGCATTACCTGGGCTTCCTGGTCGGCGGTCTTATTCTGATGGTCGGCGGTGCCTTGGATGACCGCTACAACCTGCCGCCGCACTTGTCGTTACTCGCGCCAATTGGCGCGTCCTTGGCAGCCGTGTTTGGCGGGATTGAGATCTCCAAGATCACCAATCCGTTTGGCGGCGTGCTGGTGGTAGAACCGTGGCAGTCCGACGTGCTGGTGTTCGCCTGGCTCCTGGTGGTCATGTACACCACCAAATTCCTGGACGGCTCGGACGGCTTGGCCACCGGCGTGTCCGCCGTCGGGATGGGGATGGTGCTCGGCCTGTCGCTGACGGTCGCGTATTTCCAACCGGACGTCGCTCTCCTTTCGTCCATCGCCCTGGGCGCCACGCTCGGGTTTTTGGTCCGCAACTTCCATCCCGCCAAGATTTTCTTGGGGGAAGGGGGAAGCACCTTCGTCGGCTATTTGTTGGGAACGCTCGCCGTCATTTCCGGAGGCAAGTTGGCGACCGCGTTATTGGTCGTCGGCGTGCCGCTGCTGGACGTCGCGTGGGCCGTGTTGCGCCGCGCGTCCGCGGGAGGTCTCAAAAACATTACCAAGGCGGACCGCAAGCACCTGCACCACCGCCTGCTGGACCTGGGTTGGGGCCAGCGCCGCGTGGCCGTCACGTACTATCTGGTTGCCGCCGCGTTCGGCGCCGCCGCGTTATTCCTGCAGAGCGGGGCGAAGCTCGTCGCGCTGTCCACGTTGGGTCTCCTGATGCTGGTTGCCGTGATTATCCTGGACGCCTATGACCGACGCCACCAAACGTAACCTCCGGTCCGTCGCCCTGGCCGCCGCGGCCTTCGGCGTCCTGGTCGTGATCTTCTTGTCCGCCCAGCTCACGCGACGTTCCATCACCGTCCCGCCCCTGCGCCACGACGCGGTGATTCTGACGCCCAACGGGACGCGATATGACGTGGAAATCGCGGACGACGATCCCGAGCGCATGCTCGGCCTTTCTTACCTGCCCTCCATGGCGGAAACGGAAGGGAAGCTCTTTCTCTTTCCGGCGCCGGGCCGCCCGTCGTTTTGGATGAAGGACATGCGGTTCCCGTTGGATATGCTCTGGATCGAAGGCGGCGTCGTCGTCGACCTGGCAGAGGACGTTCCGGCCCCGCTTCCGGGGGAATTTCCCACGACGGTCTTGCCGGAGGCGGACGCCTCGGTGGTCCTGGAATTGCGGGCGGGAGAGGTAAAACGCCAAGGAATTACGCGGGGGACGACGCTTGACATCCAGACGCCGCCGGGGTACTCTTGGCCCGCTCATTAAGCCATAGATCGCTGGCAAACCCTCCCTATTTGGGATGCGGCAGCCGCGGTGCAATTACCCGTATGATCGCTGTTATCGAACAAGGCGGCCACCAGTACATCGTCCGCGAGGGCGACGTCCTGGAAGTCGAATGGATTGAAACCGCCGCCCAGGGCTCCACCCTGGAAATCGCCCCGTTGATGGTCGGCACGGAAGAAGGCGCCGCCGTCAAAGTCGGCACGCCGACCGTGAAGGGCGCCAAGGTCGTCACGACCGTCGTTGAACACGGCCGCCGCGACAAGGTTTCCGTCATCAAGTTCAAGAGCAAGTCCCGCTATCGCCGCAACGTCGGCCACCACCAGCCGACCACGACATTGAAGATTGAAAAAATCGTCGCCTAAGGGCGGCGGTTTTTCTTTTGGGCCAGGATTGACAAAGCGGTCTGTCCGTGATAGAAGAAGGCGGCTCGTTTGGACCTATTCCCGCACGTTTGCTGGAGGACTCATGTCGTCGTTCTTTCCCTCGCGGTGGTTCGTTGCCCTGTCGTTCGTCGGTGCCGGTGCGTTCGCGGGAAGCATCATCTCTCGCATCTGCGTTTCGGTCGCCCCGCCGCCGGGTCTGGTGGATTTCGCGTTCATGATGCTCGTCACGTCCGCCTGGGTCTATGCCGCCGCGCACAGTCTCGAGCGGCGGCAGCAAGCGCTCATCCGCATGAAGAACGCGCATGAACTGGCTGACCTGGCGGATTCCCTCCGGTCCCGCCGGCCAGAAGTAGTCGACTTCATTCGGCTTCTGGACAAGATCGTCGCCGACCTCTATCCGGTCCAGCACCGTCCCCTGACACGGGTGGATCTGGCGGGGGTTACCGCGCACGTCCGCGAAACGGTCGTCCGCCGCCTGCGCGCGGACGAGAAGCCGGAGGACATCCAGTCTGTCGGGCTCATAACGCCGACGCAGTGGCGCGCGACGATCGTGCGGAAGCGCGGAGACGAGGAGATTCGGCGGATCGTCGACGTCTCCCTGGACGAGATCGTCACGGCCTGCGGGCGTCTGTCGTCTGAGAAGCTGTCGTAGCAACTCCCGTATTTCCGGCCTTCCCGTTCCTCGGGTCGGCCGGCTTTTTCTTTTGGGCCAGGATTGACGCGGCGCGGGTTTCCCGCTAGCGTTCCCGCAGCCCTTTCTTCTTCGGAGGTTCGATGCGGCGCCACGACGGATTGTTGTTGTACATGGGCATGGCGGACGCGTACGCGATGGCGTGCGAGTTCGTGCATCCCCAAAAGCACGCGGACGTGTACTGCGCCTGCGGGGACTTCTCCCGGTACGTTTCCCATCCGACGCATACGGCTCACCGGGCGGGGTTCTACACGGACGACACGGAGATGTCCTGCGCGAATGCGCGGGTTCTGATCCGGCTGGGGACGTCGGCGGAGGACGTCGATTTCGCCGACGCGTACGTGGCCGAATTCGCCCGCGGCGGCCGGCGCGTCGGGTACTCCCGTGGCCTCCAGGCTGTCCTGGAGAAGGCTACGGACGGCGTGGATTTCCTGGACTGCCTCGGCCCGCCGTCTGCAAAGAACGGCGCCGCCATGCGCGCCGTGCCGTTCGGCGTTCTGCCGAAGGTGTCTCACGTCCTGGAAATGGCTACGCGGCAGGCGCGGATCACCCACGACACGTCCGAAGGGCGGTTCAGCGCCCGCGCGGTCGCCCTCATGGCCCACTACGCCTTGTACGAACCGGGAAACATGGCGGGCGTGCTGGCCTATTGTCTGGAACACCTGCCGCCGGAGGACGTGCACGTGTATGACGGCGTGTTCCGGCGGCGGTGGGATGGCGGACCGGTCGTGGAGCGTCCGTCTGAGACGCACTGGCCGTTGAGCACGTTGGCCGTCACGACCGTCCACGCGGTCGCGGATCTCGTCGCGCACCAGACGTCCCTGACAGACATGCTGTTCCGGGCGATTCGTTGGGGCGGAGACACGGATTCCGTGGCCGCCGTTGCCTGGGGCATTGCCTCCGCGCGTTTCCAGGACGAACCGCTGCCCGCGTTCTTGGAGCGCGACCTGGACGGCGGCGCGGGCGCCGCCTACTTGCGTCAGCTTGGGGCGGAACTGATGGACGCTTACGGTGCGCCCTGACAAAACGAATCCCCGTCTCTGCGCGAGAGATGGGGATCTTTTTATTGACAGACAGGTGGAGGGCGCGTAGGCTCGTGGCGGCTCGTCCCACAAGGAGGTCGTCATGGCGCACGTGTTTCTGGATCGGATCCCGGCCTACGTGCGGCCGGAAATGGAGGCCCTGGTCATCGCCTGGGCCGAGACGGACAAGCAGGGAGCCCGTCTCCTTGCCCCCGCGGACCAGTTCGACGCCCGCGCGTACGCCGCCGCCGTCGTCCGCGCGACGGGAGTGGCCACGGACGCCGTCCACTTCGTCTCCCGAGCGAACCCGTCCCCGCGTCCTTCCTGGATGTCGGCCGGGGCGTTCCACGAGGCGCTGGCGTCCGACCTGGGCGACACCCTGGCCGCGCGCCTGAAGGTGGGAGCGGACGAGAACGCCATCGAGGACCTGCACGTCGGTCTCTGGCACGGATTCGGCGAGCGGCTGGACGCGGGAACCTTCCTGACGGCCATCCGTTTCCTCGACGCCCTCACCTCCGGGGACGTCGACCGTGCCGCGGCCTTCCAGGAGCTGCTCTTCCTGCAGCAGTCCTCCGAAGCGATCGGCTGGATCCGTTCTCCGGCCGGTGAGCCGTCCGCTTTCCTGGTGCGGACGCGCTGATGCTCTTCCCAGGTCCCTCGCGGGGGACCTGGTTTTTCTTAGACAAAACGCCTCCCGGTCAGGAGGCGTTTCTTCGTCCTTTGAGCGCGTCGCCGAGCGTGATTTCGTCCGCGTATTCGATGGTTGCCCCCATGGGGAGGCCGCGGGCCAGGCGAGTGACTGCGCGGTTCAACCCGCCCAGGCGTTTCCCCAGGAACATGATCGTCGTCTCACCTTGGACGTTGGGGGAGAAGGCGAGGATCACTTCTTTAATGCCCGGATCCGCCATGAGGCGGTCTTCCAATTCTTTCACGCGCAGGACGTCCGCCGTGATCCCTTCGATCGGATTGAGCGTGCCGCCCAGCACGTGGTACTGGCCGCGGAAGACGTCTGTGGCTTCCATGGTGGAAATGTCGCGCGGTTCCTCTACGACGCACAGCACGGTTTTGTCGCGCCGCGGGTCCGAACAGATTTCGCACAGGTCCGCGCCGGCCGTGTAGGTGAAGCAGCGCGTGCAGACGCGGATGCGGTCCGCCAAGGTCAGCAGGGAACGGGCGACGGACTCAACGTCGGACTTTGGCTGGCGCAGGAGATAGAAAACGTACCGAAGGGCGGTCTTCGGGCCGACGCCGGGCAGCCGGGAAAACGCGGCGGCGGCGTTTTGGATTGGTTCGGGAAACCGCCGCATGGGACGTTATTCCGCGGCGTCGTCGCCCAGACCCTTCAGCATGTCCAGGCCGCCCATGTCCTTGAGCTTGCCGGCCATTTGGACATGGAGCTTCTTCATGGCTTCATTGAACGCCTCTTTCACAGCATCCTGGGCCTTGGCGCGGTTGGCCAGGACCTCTTCTTCTATCTGCACGTCCAGCACCTGCTGGTTGCCGTTCAGCGTGATTTTTACCTTGCCCCAGGCGGCGGCGCCTTCCGCCGTGACCTCATTCATCATGGCCTGCATCTGCTTGGCCTGGTCACGCATGTTTTTAATGGCCTTGATCTTGGAGAACATCGACATACGGATACAGCAGTTGGTAGTTAGAGGTTGGCGGTTGGGTCCGGACGGGAACGCGCCCTAGTGTCCCATAGAATCGAGCGGCGGGGGAGCCACCGTGCCCTCCATGGCGGGCGGCGGGCCGGACGTAACGGCCACGGGGGCGAAGCCGGACGCTTCCGGAGAACCGGCGGGAGGTGGGACGTAGGAGCCGCGGGCCAGGTTCTGGAACGACGTGCGTTTGCTGTCGAAGAAGAGACGGACCATGCCGGTCGGGCCGTTACGGTGTTTGGCGATGTGGATTTCGGCCGTGGCCTTTTCCTCCGGAGCCAGTTCCGCCTGCTGGTAGTTGGGGTCGGCGGACTTGCGGTAAATGAACATGACGACGTCGGCGTCCTGCTCAATGGAGCCTGATTCGCGCAAGTGGGACAGGCGCGGGATAGCCGGCTTGTTCATTTCCACGGCGCGGGCGAGCTGCGACAAGGCGAGCACCGGCACGTTCAGTTCCTTGGCGATTTGCTTCAGGCCGCGGGAGATTTCGGAAATTTCCTGCACGCGGTTGTCTTGGGACGACGCGGATTTGCGGTGGCCTTCCATGAGCTGCAAGTAGTCGACGATGATCATGCCGAGCCCGTGTTCGCTTTGGAGGCGGCGGGCCTTGGTGCGCAGCTCCATGATGTTCAGGGAACCGGTGTCATCAATGAAGATAGGCGCTTCCGACAGGAGGCCGAGCGCGTGGCCGATGCGGGGGAAATCATCGTCCCGGTCCGACAGCTTGCCGTTGCGCAGTTTCCACAAGTCCACGTTGGCCTCCGCGCACATCATACGGTCGACCAGCTGCTCCTTGGACATTTCCAACGAGAATAGGGCGACCGGGACCTTGGATTTCACCGCCACGTTGCGGGCGATGTCCAGGGCGAGGGAGGTTTTTCCCACGGCGGGACGGGCGGCGAGGATGATCAGGTCCGAGCGCTGCATGCCGGCCAGCTGGGCGTCCAAGTCCACGTAGCCGGTGGGGATGCCGCGCAATTTCCCGCGCTGCTGGTGCAGTTCGTCGATGCGTTCGAACGCGTCCTGCAGTACGCTGCGGATGGGGACGAAGGCCGTCTTGAGGTGTTTTTGGGACACGGAAAAGAGCGTGCGTTCCGCTTCGTCCAGCGTGGTGCTTACTTCATCCGCTTCTTCAAATCCCAGGCGGGTGATGGTGCTGGCGGCGTTCAGCAGGCGGCGGAGCGTGGATTTTTTCTGCACGATTTCCGCGTAAGTGACGATGTGCGCGGACGTGGGCACCGCGTTCGACAATTCCACCAAGTACGCGCGCCCGCCGATGCGGGAGAGCACGCCTTTTTCCTCCAGCTTGTTGCCGAGGGCGAGGAAGTCGATGGGGCTGCGCTGCTCATACAGCTCCACGATGCTTTCAAAAATAATGCGGTGCGATTCCTTGTAGAAATCATCCGCGTTGAGCGTGTCCGCGATTTTGACCATCGCCTCCTTATCAATAAGAAGGGCGCCGAGCACGCTTTGCTCGGCTTCAAGATTCTGGGGCGGGATGCGCTCCGGGAGACCCATACCATCGGGGGGATTACCGGCATAGTACGGCGGAGCGGAGCGGGGGACAAGGGACAAGCTGTGCTATACTTGTGGGCAATTCGGGAGGATATGGTACATCCAAATTTTCGCATGATGCGCGCGTCCGGCCTGATGGTCGGTTCCATCGTCGGCGCCGGGATTTTCGGCCTGCCGTACGCCTTTGCCCAAAGCGGGGCGGGCGTGGGCGCGGCGTGGTTGCTCGGCATTGGCGCGATATCCCTCGCGTCGTTTCTCATGTACGCGGAAGTCGTGCTCCAGACGCCCGGCACCCACCGTTTGGGCGGCTACGCGGAGCGGTATTTGGGTCCGGCGTGGAAATCCGTCGCCACGGTGGTGTTGGCGGCGGCTCAGGTGGGCGCCATGTTGGCGTACGCGGTCTTGGGCGGCCGGTTTCTCCTGTCCTTACTCGGTCCGCTATTCGGCGGGACGGAATTACTGTACGCCCTGCTGATGGTTGCGGCGGTCGGGGCCTTTACGTGGCGCGGGACCAAGTTCGCCGCCCGCGCGGAAGGCGTCGTGGTCGGAATTCTCCTGTTTTTGTTCGTTCTGGCGACGCTGGCGTCGCTTCCGTCCGTCGCGGTCACGCATTTGTTCGCCATCCATTGGGAAAACGCCCTCTTGCCGTACGGGGTGATCCTGTTCGCCTTGTCCGGGATTGGCGCCATTCCAGAGATGAAAGACGCTTTGGGCGCAAAGGACGTCCGCCGTCTGCCGCACGCCGTCACGTTCGGTCTGGCCACTATCGTGGGCCTCTACTTGGCGTTTAGCCTTGCCGTCGTGGGGGTGACGGGCGCGGACACTACGCCGACGGCATTTGCCGGCCTCTCCGCCGCGCTGGGGCCGGCGTTCCAGGTGATCAGCGCGCTTCTTGGCTCGCTGACGATCTTCTCCATTTTCAGCATGACCAGCCTGCAGTTGCAAAACGCCTTGGCCGTGGACATGCGGGTGCCGCGTCACGTTTCTTGGGCGCTGGCCGTGCTGGTGCCGGGATTGCTGTACGTGGTCGGCTTGCGTGAGTTCATTGGCATTATCGGGTTCGTCGGCGCGGTGTTCTCCGGGTTCCTGGGCATCCTCGTCGTCGCCTTGTACGAACGCATGCGCCGCAGCCCCGTTTGCTACGAACACGCGTGTCTCAACGTTCCCACGCCCATCGCGGTGTTGGTCGCCGCGTTGTTCGCCTGGGGCGTCTTGCGCGAATTAGTCGCCTTCTTCGTATGAAGACTCTTCCCGTGCGCCCGCTGCGCGTCCTGGGCTTTTGGGCCCTGATGTTCGTACCGCTCTACGCGCTCAACTTCCTCCTGTACGCCTATTGGCTGGCCAGCAAGGGATCCCCGATCATCTTTGCCGCCCTGCAGGCGGTCACCCCGCTTGCGTATCTAGGCGTCTCGTTCCTCTATTATCGTAAGGATGGCGCATCAGGATGGTTGCCGCGCCTCGCCGTAATGCCCGTCTGGCTCCTCCTCAGCTTGATTGCGTCCGCCGCGCTGGTCTTGCCCGTGTACGGCTACGACTGGCGGAGCATTCTGAACGGACAAGTGCTGCAGAACCAAGGGCCGAATTTCGCCGGCATGTTGGCTGCCGCGTACCTGGTGACGCGGAACCAGAGGAAGACCCCCTCGCAACCAAGCGAAATTGATGGGTTGGAAGGACCGAAGTTCGAATGAAAAATACCCCACGCGCCATGCGTGGGGTATTTGTTTTGGGGTGGAGACAAAGAAAAAGACCCGCAAGCACCCGAAGGTACGAGCGAGTCCGATGTCCCTTACGGGACGAGTATTCACCGGCCACGAGAGGTGACCACCGCGACGACCGAAGTCTTCGCAATGATGCACACCCTCGGGCGGCAAATTGGCTGGCGCGAGGCGCGATCGGCTGTGCAAGCCCGATTCTGTGTTCCGTCAGGACACAGGCAGCGTATGCCGGAGACAACTCCTTGAAGCGACTACGAGGTCGCAACTTGGAAGAAATCGTGACTGATTTCTGACCCTGAGAGAACCCTTGCGAGCCTCTTTTCGGATCGTGTGCCTTCGACATGCCAGTAATCTTGCGTACCGTTTCCGTTGATTCTCTGGTTTTACCCAGAGAGTGGCCATTGGGCGTGATCGCAATTTCACCGGTTCATCAAATGGGTTGGTTATGCCATCTGATCGACGTTGTGTTGCCGTTCACCAATGCCTGGGGAGAACGTCCCGAATTCCAGGCATGTGACTGAGACCGTCGTCCCAGGTTGGCGCTGTGCCGAACGTCGCTGCAGTCCTTTTGGAACTGCTCCTTGCCCCGTGCGGGCTTGGAAACGTCCATCACAGATCTCTCTGCCAGGCGAGAAGTCACGCACGCGGCGCGGCTCGTCACAGGGCAGGGAAACGACCGTCCCGATTGTCTGCTCCGGAGTTAACCAGTGGCCGGCAATGGGACCATGTGGTCCGTGTCGTGAGGTGCGTCCCTTTGAGGGCCAGCACCACGTCAGATCAAGGACATGACCTTGAAAGACGCTCCCGAGTACTTCGCCACCAGACGACCATCTTGTTGAAGCCGCGAGGCCTCGAAAGACAGAGACGCCTGGAATACGGGGGATCTTTTTACGCAGAGGGCGGGATTGCTCCCGATCCGTATGGCGACGGACGGCCTTGCGGCCTCATCTCTACGTGACCGTTCGCTCGTGCGCTTGGAAAAGGCACTTGCGGACGTTGGCACCTGCGCGTGGCGACCAGCCGTAGCCGGAAGTCCGTTTGCAGCGACGCTGTACCGTCACCCATCATCCATCCTCAGCGAAGCGACTTCGCGCGAAGGGGACTGCCATCCTGTTGGGGAAGGCGGGGTTTCAGCGCAGAAGCTGGTCCGGAGCAAGCTCCGTCGGGCCGGGGAAACTTCCCAGCCGCTTCTACGACTGATCAACGCTGATCTGGTCTCCATCTGCACGAGGCAGATCATTCCGCGTGCAGGGCAGGGCCCGTACACTCGTGTTAGTCCGCATGTGCAGACCGAGCCAGACTTCCGTTGAACCGCTCGTTTGGGGCCGAAGCACCACTCGAAGGTAACGGATATGATAGGCTCGAAATCCGGACACGTCAATAGACGACTGTGGATAAGTTCGGTCGCCGAATGCTCCGACTTGAGAAATTTCGCTCAACCTTCTAAGCTTTCGACATGATCCCCGCGCACATCACCGTGAAGGACGGCGAGCTTCCGGACAATCCGGGAGTGTATTTCTATTACGACACGGCCGGCACCCTCCTGTACGTGGGGAAGGCAACGTCCCTTAAGCGCCGCGTCGGTTCGTATTTCACCAAGGCCCATGACAACCGGATCGGGGAAATGGTCGGCAAAATCGCTCGGATTGACTACTTGGAGACGCCGACGGTTATCGAAGCGCTGGTGTTGGAAGCAAATCGGATTAAGGCATTGCGGCCGTACTACAACATCCTTCAGCGCGACGACAAGACGTATCTCTACCTTGTCGTGACAAAAGAGGCGTTCCCCAAGCCGCTGCTTATGCGCGGGCAGGATTTGGAACGCATCGGCGTGGACCCGTTCGCCAAGACGCTGGCGGGGGAAGCGAAGAAGCGGTTTCTGGCCGTGTTCGGTCCGTATACCAGCGGGCCTTCGCTTCGAAAAGCACTCGACCTTATTCGCAGGGCGATTCCGTGGAGCACCTGTTCGCCTCCGTCGGAAACGGGAAAAATCAAACCGTGTTTCAATGTCGGGGTGAAAAAATGCCCGGGCGTGTGCATCGGTGCCATTTCGGAAGAGGACTATCGCCATGTCATTCGCCAACTCATTTGGTTCTTCGAAGGGAAGAAAACGCGCGTGCTGCGTGAATTAAAGAAAGAAATGAAGGACGCGGCCAAGGCCCAACAGTTCGAACGCGCCGCGCGGTTGCGCAACGGCGTGCACGCGCTGGAGCACATCCAGGACGTCGCGCTCATCACGCGTGAGGAACCGCTGCCGTATATAAAGAGGGAAGAGGGAGGCTTCATTGATTTGAACGGCCGCATTGAGGCGTACGACATCAGCCACAGCTCCGGCACGTCCACGGTGGCCAGCATGGTGGTGTTTGAAGAAGGCCGGCCGAATAAGGGCGCGTACCGCAAGTTCAAAATCAAAACCGTAAGCGGCAACGACGACTTCGCTTCCATGGAAGAAGTGATGCGTCGCCGGTTGGAACGGGCGAAGAACTTCCCGAACGCGTGGCCGCTGCCGCAGGTCATGGTGATCGACGGCGGAGAAGGGCAGGTCGCGCGCGTGGAAGCGGTCATGGAGGAGCTCGGCGTGCAGGTGCCGTGGATCGGCATCGCCAAGGGCTTTGACCGCAAGCAGGACCGTTTGGTGTTTAACCGGACGGACGCGGACCTGTCCCGCGCCGCCATCGCCGGCAAAGAACTATTCCAAAAGGCGCGCGACGAAGCCCATCGGTTCGCCGTCGCCTACCACCGCGTGCTGCGCCACAAGCGGTCGATGGGCCCCGCGGCGTGAAGACTGGACGTGGAAGTTGTAGAAAGCGTAGAATCGGAACGTTGTTATTTATCAGACGTCCCTTGTAGAATCGTCGAGTTTTTGACGTTTCTACCTGTTCTACGTCTTCTACGATTTCTACGTTATGAACATCCACTTGCAGCGCGCGTTGTCCTTCCCGTTCGTCCGCACCTCCTTGTACGTGGTCGGCGGCGGCTTGGTCGGTTCGGTCGGCGGTTTGCTGGTCGGTCTCTTCATTGGCGGCGTCATTTTCGCCATCACCCCGTCGTATAACGGCCTGTCCGCCCGCGACGTGATCGGCGGTTTCTTGCCGGTCGGTATGATGATGGGCGCGTTGGCTTCCTCCATCTTGGCCGGCGTCCTTTCCATCAAGACCACGCCGTCGGGCGACGCCATTCTTTCTTACGAGGAAGAAGCGTGCTGTGGCGAGGGTGGTTGTGAAGGATGTGAATGCTGTGGTGACGAGGGCGAGGAAGAAGTTGTCTTGGTCGAAGCCCCCAAGGCCTAAGTATGAAAAACGCCTTCGCTCAGTTGGTGCTCCACGGTGTCGGCGGGGCGGTCGTCGGCATCCTGGCCGGCTTGGCCCTGTCGTTCCTGATCCGCGGCCTGCTGATGCTGGTGGTCGGCAGTGCCAGCCTCCAGGACTCGGAGTTCCCGCAGGTGGTCCACATGTTCGGCATGGGCGTTGGTGCGACCGTTGGCGGGATCATGGGCGGGATCCTTGGACTAAAGAAGGCGTAAAAACAAAAACCGGCTCCGCAAGGGGCCGTTTTTAGTATTGCGCGTTTAAGTGGTACGACCGTATACTTCCATTAAACGCACACGACCACTTTATGCCTATCGACGGAGCGGAAAAAACTATCACCGCAGAGGGTGGCGACAAGAAGGCGTTTGTCGTTACTTTTACTAATGGTGCTCTGGAACAGGTTGAGGAATTAAAAAGTTTTTTCAAGGCAAACAACAACCTTGAATTGGTTAAGTTGGGTATCAGTTTGCTTCAGCAGTTTAAAGAACGCGGGGAACAGGAGGATAAGAAAACCTAACTGGTCTGTATGGCAGAAAAAAACCAGTTGGATGATAAAGTTTCTTCAGCGTTCGCTAAAAACTTTGCCCCATCTTTTAAAGAGCAGATGGACACCGAAGTTGTTCGGCGTAAAATCAAAGAAGTTTTTTGGGACGAAGTGAAGCACACTGATTTTTCAGAACTGGTGAAGAAGTATGCTGCTGAAGAAATGGATAAGCGTGTTTTCCGTAGTGCAAAGTACTGGGGTGGTGTAGTCGCAACCGCCGCCACATCTGCCTTAATTGGAGCTGCTATCACAAAATGGCTTGGATAAAAACACCACCCATCCCGGGCGGCGTTTCCCTTTTTATTGTTCCGTGTATAGCTGGTTTTACGTTGACGGGAAGATGTTTTCGTGCTAAACATCGGCTGGTCCTTTTAGAACAGGAGGGGCCACATGTCGAAAGAATTTCTTATTTGGTGGTTGGGTCAATGTGACGTGGAGTTGGTCTTGTCCAGAGGCGTTGGCCGTCGCCTTCCTGCTTATATACTCGGGCAGATCAGGAACTGCGAAGGTCGTAATGGTCGTGGCCGTCTCTGGGTTCCCGAGGGGGTCGGCATTCGTTCGGTTCCTTGGGATGCGCGTAAGAAGACATGTGCTGTCATCACCGAGAGAAGTTGTGCCGGCATTGTGTTCCGCGCTGCGGATATACAAGCCACTCTTGGTCTCCCAGGATTCGTCACAGATCTTCGTTGCAACCTGTACGTTCCCTAAAACGGGACGTATTTTTCTTTGAAGTGGGGAAAGGGAGTTATCCACACGGATAGCTCTTTTTTCTTTTTCTTCAGTAAAAACAGCGAAAAAATGGAATGGAGGCGGGTGTTGACCCGTGTCATTGTGTGGAATAAGATGGGGACGTGTGGAGGTAAGTGGGGACCGAGCCAGACGGTTTGGTGCTCAATTTTATTTCCACGACATCCCTCCGGCGGAAGGCTCTCTCCGCCAACCACACCCTATGTTCATTGGTGAGTACAACCATACCATCGACGACAAGGGACGATTGGCGATCCCGGTGAAATTCCGTGGAGACCTCGCGAGAGGGGCTGTGGTAACGCGGGGTCTCGACGCTTCACTTTTCCTGTTCCCAAAGGAGGAGTGGGACAAGCTGGCCGAGAAATTGGCAAGTTTGCCCCTGGGACAATCCAATAGCCGTGCGTTCGCCCGCCTCATGCTTGCGGGGGCAATGGACGTGCCGCTGGATAAACAGGGAAGGGTCGTGTTGCCGGAATACCTTCGGCAGTACGCCGGTGTCACAAAGTCAGCCGTGGTCGTCGGCGTCTACAATCGCTTAGAAGTGTGGGACCAAGCGAAATGGGACGCGTACAAGAAGCTGTCTGAAAGCAACGTGGGCGACATCGCCGAGCAATTGGGAGGGCTCGGGATCTAGTCCAGCCGATCAGGGCATGCGGCCTGGTGGACGACGGTGGGTTTAATTGAACCTTTACCGCCGTCGCCCTCCTAGGGCCGTGTGTCCTGATAAGGTCCGCACCTATGTCCGATTCCTTCCACGTTCCCGTCCTGACGGAAGAAACCCTTCGCGCGTTGGCTCCCAAACCAGGGGGCACGTACGCGGACGGTACCGTGGGCCACGGTGGGCACGCCCTCCTCGTCCTTGAGGCGAGCGGACCCGACGGCCGCCTGTTAGCGATTGACCGCGACCCGCGCAACCTCTCTGTGGCGCGAGAACGCCTGGCCCCGTATGGCGGCCGGGTACTTTTCGTCCAAGGCTCCTACGCGGACCTTCCTCGGTTTGCCCAGGAGAATGGTTTTGGAACCTTCGACGGCATTTTGCTGGACGTCGGCTTCTCGTCCGCGCACGTCGATGACCCCGCCCGTGGATTTTCCTTCGGGACGGACGGTCCTCTGGACATGCGGTACGACCAAGCACAAGAGACCAGCGCTGCGACCATCGTGAACGGTTGGAAGAAGGACGAGTTGGCGACTCTCTTCCGCCTCTATGGGGAAGAACCGGCTGCCGCTCGCATCGCCGAGGCGATCTTCCATGCCCGCAAGACGGAACGGATCGTCCGCACGACGCAGTTGGCGGATCTTGTCGCCGCGGTGGTCCCGCGTCATGGGCGCATCCACCCCGCCACTAAGGTCTTCCAAGCGCTCCGCATCGCCGTGAACGACGAGCTGGGGGAACTGGAACGGGTCCTGCCCGCTGCCACCGACCTGTTGGCACCCGGAGGCAGGCTTGCCGTGATCTCCTTCCACTCGCTCGAAGACCGCATCGTCAAACAATTCCTCGCGTCCCGGGACGACCTGGACGCGCTGACCAAACGGCCCGTCACCGCCTCGGAAGAGGAGGTGGCCCGCAATCCCCGCGCCCGCAGCGCCAAGCTGCGCGCGGCCGTAAAACGTTAGACGCCTATGACCACGTTCGCCCAAACCATGTACGCCCGCGTCCCGGCTGCAAAAGCGGCCCTCGCGTTCGTTGACCGGCGCATCGCGCTGCTCAACGTCGCCGGACTCGCGCTCGCAGTCCTGCTCTGCGCGGGGTACATCGTCCAGGTGAACGCGGCCGTCGCCAGTGGCTACGCCGCCCGTGATTTGGAAACGCGCGTCGCTGCCCTTTTGCAGGACAACCAGCGCTTGCAGCTGGCCGTCAGCCGGCTTCAGACGTTGGACCATATTCGCACGGCTTCCGCCATGTTGGGCCTCGTGCCTGCGGGACAACCCGCCTATCTTTCCCTTGGAGAGCCGTCCGTCGCGCTCGCCAAGTAACCGCCAAAACCAGGACCTTGTCCTGGTTTTGCGCTGCGTGCTACTTTTGCGTCCATTATGACCACCTACGCCCGATTCTTGGCTATTTCTTTTCTGTGTGTAGCGGCATTTGCCGCGGTCTTGGCCGTGTCTGCAGCGGAACCGTTGGCGGTGTCCGGCCAGCTTATTGAGCTTTCCACCACCACGCGTCCTGCGGTGATTGTGTTGCGAAAGGCGGAAGCGGGCGGATGGACGGATTACACCGTTTCCATTCCCGAAGGCGCGGAAGTGGACGACGCGATGGACGCGTGGCTGACAGGTGATGCCCTGCGTGTGGAAGGCGCCCTGGACGCCACGACCGGCGTCCTGACCGCCGACGACGTGGAGAACATTTCTTTTTCCTCCCGTTCGCACGCGTCTTTGAACGGCTGGGTGAAGTCCGTGGATCCGTCCGCCTCCACGATGACGGTGGAATGGCAGGGAAAGACCACCGTCGTGGCGGTGAACGAAAAGAGCCGCCTGGTCGTGCCGCCGCTCAACCCGGCGACGCTGGCTGACTTCCGCGCCGGCGACCGCGTCCGTCTACGTCTCGCCTCCGACGGCAAGACAGTGCAGATCGCGCTCGCGCTCCGCCGTGGCGACGAAATCTTCCTCAAGGCCCGCACGCGCCCGTTCCGCGGGGAAGTGGTCGGCGTAGACCAAGGTCGCTCCCTAGTGTCCGTGAAACTTGCAGCCGACCCGGGCCTGCGCGCCGACGACGTAAACAACCTGGTCGGCGTGGCCGGGGAAATCGTCTCCGTATCCTTTACGGACCTGACCAAGTGGGTCGGGACGTCCGCCGCGGACCTGTCCGCCGGCGACACGGTGTTCTCCGTGGGCCGCGTGGGTGATGACGGCGTCATCGACGCGCGTCTGATCAAGCGCGAAAGCCGCCCGGGCGCGGGCGAACCGCCCATCTCCGGCTACGAAGGCACGGTCACCGGCTTTGAGCCGGACGAGCACGTGATGAACGTGAAGTTGGACGCGACCGGCGCCACGTGGACGGTCAGCTATTCCGGCAAGACCAAGGCGTACAGCGGCTCCGCCGCCTTGTCGGCCCTGGCCGTCGGCGTGGGTGACCGGGTGATCGTGAAGGGCACCCAGAACCGCCAGATGTACGTCATTACCGCCACCGCGATCGCCGTGGTGCCGCCCGCGACGCCGACGCGCACCGTGCTGCATCCCGTGAAGCGCGAGCGTCCGTTGGCCGACATGATCCGCGAGCGCATCCAGGCGGGCTTGGGCAAGCGCACGGCCCAGGACGTGCTGGACGTGCAGGCTCCGGCGGACGCCGAGGAAACCGAATAAGGAACGACCGCCTTCGGGTGGTTTTTCTTTTACCGGCCGCATGATACAGTCGTTCCCGTTATGATCCGCTTGTACGACACCCTCACGCGTTCCAAAGTCCCGCTTGAAACGGTCCGTCCCGGGGAGGTCCGCATGTATTCCTGCGGCCCGACCGTGTACTGGTTCGCCCATATCGGCAACCTGCGCGCGTTCGTGTTTTCGGACCTGCTCCACCGCCTGTTTTCCCGTGACCACAAGGTGAAGGCCGTCATGAACATCACGGATGTCGGCCACCTCACGTCCGACGGCGACACCGGGGAAGACAAAATGCTCGTCGCGATGAAGCGGGAAGGAAAAACCGCCTGGGACATCGCCCGGTTCTACGAGGAAGCGTTTTTGCGCGACCTGAAGCGCATGAACGTCCTCCCGTTCGACGCGTACCCGCGCGCCACGGACCACATTAAGGAGCAAATCGAGATGATCCAGAAGCTGGAGAAAAACGGCTTCACCTACCGCACCTCCGACGGCATCTATTTCGACACCGCCAAGCTGCCGGACTACGGCCGCCTCTCCGGACAGAAGGCCGAGGACAAAAAGGCCGGCGCGCGCGTGGAGATGGGCGAAAAGAAATCGCCGACGGACTTTGCGTTGTGGAAATTTTCCCCGACGAATGAGAAACGCGACATGGAATGGGAATCGCCGTGGGGCACGGGTTTCCCCGGCTGGCACATCGAATGCTCCGCCATGAGCAAGAAATACCTGGGCGTGCCGTTTGACGTGCACACCGGCGGCGTGGACCACATCGCCGTCCATCATGAGAACGAAATCGCGCAGACGGAGGGCGCGGAAGGCGAATTGGAGGCCAACGTCTGGATGCACAGCGAATTTCTGACCGTGAACGGCGGAAAAATGTCGAAGTCGCTCGGGAACCTGTATACGTTGGACCAGCTGGAAGAAAAAGGGTTCGATCCGCTGGCATACCGGTTCATGTTGCTCGGCGTCCACTACCGCGCCAAGCTGAACTTCAGCTTTGAAGGGCTGGAAGCGGCGCAGAACGCGCTCCACAAGCTGCGGGCGTTTGTCCGCGCGGCGGGGAAGCCGGGAGAGGTCGAGCCGCAGAACCTGCGCTCGTTCGAAGCGGCCTTGGACGACGACGTGAATACGCCGCAGGCCTTGGCCATCCTGTGGAAGATGCTGGACGACAAAGACATGCTTCCGGCCGACAAGTTGGCCACGGTCCTGGAGTTCGACAAGGTCTTCGGCCTGAACTTGGCCGCGGAAGTGGGAAAGAAGGACGAAATTCCCGCGGATGTCGCGGCGTTGGCCGAACAGCGCGCCGCCGCGCGCGCCGCCAAGGACTGGAAGCGTTCCGACGAGCTGCGCGACCAGATCGCCGCGCGCGGATTCGTCGCGGAAGACGGACCCAACGGACAAACCATTCGCGCCGCGTAACAAACGGAGCCCCACGGGGCTCCGTTTGTGGTAAAATGTCCGCAATATGCCCATGCCCGAGGAATTGAAGTCGCGTGCGGAGGCCCCGGCGGCGGAAGCGGTCGATCCGTTCGCAGAGTTGGAGTCCGGCCAAGAGGTGGAATCGACTCCCGAGCGTCCCGCGCCCGCACAGGAGCGACCACCCTCACCCCAACCCCTCCCCCCGAAGGGAGAGGGAGCCGTTCCTTCCCCTGTTTCCGTTCAGTCCTCTCCTGCGACCGCTAAGGACCAGTTACTCCAAGATATTGAATCTGCGCTGTCAGAGGGCTTGGAGGACATCTACCGCCAGCTGCCGCCGGACCGCCGCAAGATTTTCAAAACGCGCGGGGAAAAGCTGGCCGAGGAAATCCGCGGCCTCGTCGTCGCGGCGAAAGCGGAGGCCAAACGCATTTTCCAGATGATCCTGGATTGGCTGAAGACCCTGCCCGGCGTGAACCGCTTCTACTTGGAACAGGAAGCCAAGATTAAGACGGACCAAATCCTGACGGCCGCCGCGGAAGAACGGCGCCGCGGACTTCTCACATGATCTTCCAATATTACGGGTTGGACGCGACGTCCGTGCCGGGCATCCCCGATGTCCGGTTTAGCGTTTCGACCTTCGACCCGATGCCGGTCATTTTCGGCCTGCTGGCCGCGGGCGTCGTCCTCGGTGTCACCATGGCGGCGTTGAGCCTGATTCGCGCCAAGCTGCGCCGGCAAAACGCGACGTTCAAGTCCGTGACCATGTTGGTCACGGTGCCCAAATCCGTCGCGGGCCAGACGGAAACGGGGGAGGGAACAAAAGAACGCGTGCATGAGGCCATCGCCGCGGCGGAGGCCTTCTTTGCCAACCTCGGCGGGTTGAAACCGCAAAAGGGCTGGAAGGCTTGGCTCTACGGCCGTACGGACGAAATGGCCCTGGAAATCGTCTGCCTCAAAAAAGTCATCAAGTTCTACGTGACCGTGCCGCGCAGTTCGCAGACGTTTATCGAACAGGCCATCTCGGCCGCGTGGAGCGACGCCAACGTGGAGCCGGTGGAGGACTTCAACATCTTTTCGCCGACCGGCGTGGTCGTCGGCGCGCACGTGAAGCTGGCGCGCCTCTCCGCGTTCCCGATCAAGACGTACCGCAAGCAGGACAAGGACCCGTTGAACGCGCTCACCCAATCCGTGGCCAAGCTGCCGGAAACGGAAGGCGCCGCGTTCCAGTTCCTCATCCGCCCGACGTCCGGCGCGTGGCGCAAGCGCGGCATCAAGATCGCCGCCAACATGAAAAAGGGCATGACGATTTCGGAAGCGGTCAGCGGCCAGAAAAAGTCCAAGGCCGGCCTGGCGGAGTTGTCCGGCATGAAGCAGTTCAAGGAAGCGCAGGAACACCGCTTGTCGCCGCTCGACGAGCAGGCCATGCAGGGCTTGGAGGAAAAAGCCTCCAAGGCTGGCCTGGAAGTCTGCGCCCGCATCGTCGCGTGCGGGGACTCCGCCGAAAGCGCCCAGTCGTCGCTCGCCTCCATGCTGAACGCGTTCGCCCCGTACAACGTGTACGAGTACGGCAACTCGTTCGCCAAGGACGTGCCGCGCAGCAAGGCGCGCACGCTCTCCGCCTTCGTCCACCGGGAATTTGACGATAACCGCACGTTCATCCTGAACGCGGAGGAATTGGCGAGCGTTTGGCACCTGCCGACGCCGTGGAGCGAAACGCCCAACATCCAATGGCTCTTGGCGCGCCGCGTCCCGGCCCCGGCCAACATCCCGCGTCCGGAAGAGGGCCACGTGCAGTTGGGCAACAACGTGTACCGCGGCGTCCATACGCCCATTTGGATCAAGGAAGCCGACCGGCGCCGCCACATGTACGTGATCGGCAAATCCGGCACCGGCAAGACCGAAATGATGAAGGCGATGGTCCAACAGGACATTGAAGCGGGCCGCGGCGTCTGCGTGATCGACCCGCACGGGGACTTCGCCGACGACGCGCTCGCGTTCGTGCCCAAGGAACGCGCCGACGACGTGATCTTCTTCGACCCGTCCGACTTCGACCGGCCGATGGGGCTCAACATGCTGGAATTCGACCCGGCGCACCCGGAGCAGAAGACCTTCGTCATCAACGAGATGCTGAAGATCTTCGACAAGCTGTACGACCTGAAATCCACCGGCGGCCCAATGTTCGAGCTGTACATGCGCAACGCCATCTTGCTGCTCATGGCGCATCCGGAAAGCGGGTCCACGCTGATGGAAATCCCGCGCGTGCTGGCGGACGAGGATTACCGCGCGTTCAAGCTGTCCAAGTGCGCGGACCAGAACGTGAAGGACTTCTGGGAAAAGGAAGCGCAAAAGGCGGGTGGCGAAGCGAGCTTGGCGAACATGGTGCCGTACATCACGTCCAAGCTGACGCCGTTCATCTACAACGACTACATGAAGCCCATCATCGGGCAGCAGCAGAGCGCCTTCACCCTCCGCGACGTCATGGACGGGCGGAAGATCCTGCTTCTCAAGCTGTCCAAGGGGAAGATCGGCGACCTGAACGCCTACCTGATCGGCATGGTGCTGGTCGGGAAGATCCTGATGGCGGCGCTGTCCCGCGGGGATTTGGCCGCGGCGGACCGCAAGGATTTCTACCTGTACATCGATGAGTTCCAAAACTTCCTGACGGATTCCATCTCGGCCATCCTGTCGGAAGCGCGCAAGTACGGATTGGACCTGGTCATCGCCCACCAGTTCGTCGGCCAGCTGGAAGGAAAGGCGGGAGACACGGTGATCCGCGACGCCATCTTCGGCAACGTGGGGAGCATGTTCGTCAACCGCGTCGGCGTGGAGGACGCGGAGTTCCTGGCGAAGGAATTCGCGCCGACCTTCACCCAGTACGACCTGGTGAACGTCGAGTCGTTCACGTTCAATGCCAAGATCCTGATTGACAACCAGGCGTCCAAGCCGTTCAACTTCCGCCCGCTCCAGGCGCGGAAGCCGGCGGACAAGACGGTCGCGGAACAGATCCGCGAGCTCTCGCGCCTGCGCTTCGGCCGGGACCGGGAGATCGTGATGGAGGAAATCGCGCTCCGGACCAAAAACGTCGTTCCGGCCGCTTAGCAAAAACACGGGCAAAACGCCCGTGTTTTTCTTTCCGGCGGGTATGGTAGAGTGGTCGGGCTATGGAAGCCCTCTACCGCAAATACCGCCCCTCCACCTTTGCCGACGTCGCCGGCCAGGAACACATTAAGCAGACCCTGTTGACCCAGCTTTCCAGCGGGCGCACGGCCCACGCGTACCTGTTCACCGGTCCCCGCGGCACGGGCAAGACCACGGTGGCCCGCTTGCTTGCCAAGGCGGCCAACTGCTTGGCGTTGAATGCCGGGGATCCGTGCAATGCCTGCGCCGCGTGCATGGACGTTTCCTCGGGTTCGTCCTTGGACGTCTTTGAAATCGACGCTGCGTCCCATACGGACGTGGACAACGTGCGTGAGAATATCATCAAGAGCGTGCGCGTGCTGCCGAATAAGCTTGCCAAGCGCGTGTACATTATCGATGAAGTCCACATGCTCTCCACGGCGTCCTTTAACGCCTTGTTGAAGACGCTTGAGGAGCCGCCCGCCCACGCGCTGTTCATCTTGGCCACGACGGAAATCCACAAGGTGCCGGCTACCATCATTTCCCGCTGCCAGCGGTTTGACTTCCGCCGCATCCCGGCGGACCAGATGGTTGCCCGCTTGAAGGACATGGTGGGGAAGGAAGGCGCGACGGTAGATGAAGACGTGCTGCGCGCCATTGCCCGCCATGCGGAGGGCTGTGAACGTGACGCGGAAAGCATGTTGGGCCAAGTGTTGGCGCTTGGGGAGAATCATGTCACGTGGAGCGTGGCCAGCTTGGTGTTGCCCGCTACTTCCTCCGTCCTCATTGCGGACTTCCTGGAGGCGTTGCTCAAAAAGGACGCCTCCGCCGCCATCCGCCTCATCAACTCCTACGCGGAGCAGGGTGTGGACTTGGCGTATTTCTCGGACGAGGTGATTGAAACCCTGCGCGGGTTCCTGTTCTGGAAGATCGGCGGGGCCGCCGCCGCGCCGTTGTTCGAACAGGCGCTCGGCGAACGGTTTGTTGCCGCGGCCCCGGACGCGGACCCGTCCCGTTTGGCGCGCATGGTGCACCGCCTGCTGGAAACCCGCCGTGGGATGAAGACGGACCGCATTCCGCAGCTCGGGTTGGAATTGGCGGTGGTGGAACTTTCGTACGGGACAGCGCCCGCGTCCGTATCCGTCCCTGCCGTCGCCCCGCGTCCTATGGCTGCTCCCGTTGCGCCTCCGCCCGCCCCGGCCCCGACCGTGACGCTTGCTCCGCCGCCGGCGGATGCGATGACGTTGGCTGAGGTGCGGAACTTGCCCCAGGAAGCGCCCGCCCCAGCCGCCGTTTCTGCGGACAAAGCCGTGGAAGTGAAGGCGGTCGTGTTCGACGGCGTGCCGGTCGTGGACCTGGAAGAAATCAAGCGCAAGTGGCCCGACGTGTTCCAACAACTCAAGGCCGTGAACGCGTCCCTGCCGTTGGTGGTCCAGGCGGGAGAAATCACCGGCGCGGACGGCGACAAACTTGAGTTCACTTTCAAGTACGCCCTGCACGCGAACGTCTTGAACCAAGACAAGAACCGCCGCCTGCTGGAAGACCTGCTGTTCAAGGTGTTGGGCAAGAAACTCCGCGTCCACGGCACGTATGCCAAGGAAGAACAGGAAGCCGACGCCGCCGTGGACGACGTCTTGAACGCGTTCGGCGGGACGGCAATGTAGCGATTGACAGGAGCCCGCGCGATTGCTATATTTCCCCCGCAATCGCGCCGATCCGGGATCGTCTAATGGCAGGACAACGGACTCTGAATCCGTTTATCTTGGTTCGAATCCAAGTCCCGGAACCAAAATAACACCACCCCAACGGGTGGTGTTATTTTGTCTGGATGCTGGATTCGAACAGGGGAGGGTTTGGGAACCGGGAGGTTCCCACTTCTGCTCGGGGAGGTCCACGGAGGGGCGGAAACCCCTCCGTGAAGCCCGAAGGGCGCGTGAGATTCCACGTCCCGGAACCAGAAAAACACCCTATCCGTAGGGTGTTTTTCTTTGATATAGTTCCTCCATGCGCATTTCCAGCCCCGTTTTCGATCACGGTTCTTCTATTCCGAACAAGTATGGGAGGGATTTTGAAAACGTGAATCCGCCACTTCTCATGGAGGATCCACCAGCAGGCACGGTCTCTTTTGTCTTGTTAATGGAAGATCCAGATGTTCCCCCTACGGCCCCGGTTCCTGTGTGGGATCATTGGGTTGTGTTCGATATTCCCGCAACGACGTCTGAAATTCCCGAAGGATGGCAGCCGACAGGGCTTCGTGGAAAGGGAACGCGCGGAGAATTGGCGTACGGAGGTCCGCGCCCGCCGGATCGGGAGCATCGGTATTTTTTCCGTCTGTATGCACTCGACATATTTCTCGATCTTCCGGAAGGATCGATCAAAGAACATGTTCTCGATGCAGCAGACGGACACATTCTCGCGATGGCTGAGTTGATGGGACGTTTCGCCCCAGGATAAAACAAACCGCCGTCGACCCGAGAGGGAGGACGGCGGAGAAAGGGCTCAGCGGCGGCGGACCGGCGGGACGATGGTCCGCGGCGGGCCGTCCCAGACGGGGGCCGAGGGCCGGCGCTCGTACCAGGCCCAGTAGAGGATGCAGCCAGAGGTCGCCAGAGCCGTACCGATGAGGAGGACGATCCAGGTCCAGATGGTCAGCGGGGTGCCGATCGGCATCTGTGCGAACCCGGCCATCAGCAGGAGCGTTCCGAAGGCGATGAGCACGTACGGGACAGAGCGCATGCGTTTCTTCCAATCTGGCCGTTTTAGGCCGGAAAATGGGGGTCTTCTGTATCAGACAGGCCTATGAATAATAGCAGAAAAACGGCCTTTTGTCAATCGTCTGATGCAACAAAAAATACCCACCGTAGAGACCCCTCGGCTATGCTCGGGGTGACAGAATGGGTGGGTATTTTATTCGGCGCAGGTAATCTGGGGCAGGGCGGCGGCGCGCGGCGCTTCTGTGGAGCCGTCAAAACCGCTTTTCAGCATGTCGTCCAGGACGGCGTCCAATTCGGCCAAGGTGGACACGCGGACCAGGCGTTCGCGGAACAGCTTCGCCCCGCGCAGGCCCTTGAAGTACCAGGAGAGGTGCTTGCGGAACGTGTTGATGGCGCGTTCGCCGTACTGCGCCACGTGGAGGCGGGCGTGTTCCTTCACGACGCGGATGCGTTCTTCGGCCGAAATGGGCGTCGGCGTTTTGCCGGCCAAGGCTTCTTCCGCCTGGCGGAAGAACCAGGGGTTGCCCAGGGCGCCGCGGGCGATCAGCACACCGTCGCAGCCGGACGTCTTCAGCGCTTCCGGCACCAGGGCGGCGTCGTGGATGTCGCCGTTCGCGAGCACGGGGATCTTCACGCGCCTCTTCGCCTCGGCGATGGTGTTCCAATCCGCGCGGCCGCTGTAGCCCTGTGCCTTGGTGCGGCCGTGGATGGTGACCAGGTCGGCACCGGCGTCTTCCAGTACCTTGATG
>CAZTTQ010000013.1:0-24914 GCA_964616135.1 uncultured Gammaproteobacteria bacterium | reverse complement strand
GCGCGTTGACGACGGACACGCCGACGCCGTGCAAGCCGCCGGAGACCTTATAGGCGCCGCCGCCGAACTTGCCGCCGGCGTGGAGCTTGGTCAACGCCAACTCCATGGCGGACACCTTATATTGGGGGTGTAGGTCCACCGGGATGCCACGGCCGCTGTCTTCTACGGAAACCATGTGGTCGGGCAGGAGACGGATCACGATCTCGTCCCCATTGCCGGCCATCGCTTCGTCGATGGAGTTGTCCACCACTTCCCAAATGAGGTGGTGCAACCCGGCAGGTCCGGTGGAGCCGATATACATCCCCGGGCGCTTGCGCACCGGTTCCAAGCCTTCAAGGACTTGGATTTGTTGGGCGCCGTAGGCGGCGGGCTTTTGCGTGTCTTTGGCCATAAGGAAAAGGCGGAATGGATCATCTTGAACGTTCGCAAGAATAGCACGCCGCGGCGGGGGAGGGAACGGAGCCCCGTGCTATACTGTCAACAGTCATTCCTATGGAAAACGGTTTCCTCAAGGAAGAAGAGCATGAGTTTAAACGGTTCTACCGCCTCTCTTCTTGGTGGGTAGACAACCGCGGGCACGTGCGCCAAGCCGGACTCGGCCTGTTTTTCGCGCTGGACTTCGCCTTGGTCGCGTTCGCCGGGTGGACGTTCTTGGACGGGTTTGCCGTCAGCTACGCGCGCGAACGCCTCGCGGTGGCAGAAATGGTTGCCTACGGCCAGGCGGATCTGCACGCGCAAACGGTCGCGGATGCCGCACAGCCGTTGGAAGCCGGCCCCGTCACGGTGCTGATGCTGGAAGACGGCGCGGTAGACGCGTACGCGCCGCTGGTAAATCCCAACCAGGACTGGTGGGCCGAAATCACCTACGCGTTCCGTTCGGGAGACACATCCACCAAGCCTCGGAAGACCTTCGTCCTGCCGGGCAGGGAAAAACCGCTGATCGCGTTCAATACCAAGGAACTCGGCGGGTCCCGGTCGGCGGAATTGGACCTTCAGGAAACGATTTGGCATCGCGTGGACCGCCACCTGACAAAGGAACCCGCCCCGTGGCTTGAAGACCGCCTCAACATGGATATAAAGGACGCATCGTTCAAGACAGACGTCCCGCTTGATGGGAAGACGATCGGCCGCGCCTCCTTTACCGTGACCAACAGCACGGCGTTCAGCTACTACGACGTGCCATTCGTCGTGCTGCTCCGTCGCGGTTCATCTGTGGTTGGCGTGAATGGTACGACGCTCGCGTCCTTGGACGCTGGCGCCACGCAGACGGTGGACGTGAACTGGTTCGGCCCGTTGCCATCCGCCTCCACCGTGGACATTGTCCTGGACCTCAATCCGTTTGATTTGGACGCGTACAAGCCGCTCGCGGGAGAGACGACGGACGACACGCGCTCGCGCGTATTCCTGCGGTAAGGTAAAAAGGTCGGCGTATGGATCTCCGCCGCCTCATTTCCGCCCTCCGCCCTGCCGACGGCCTTGCGTTTGCCGCCATGGTGGTCCTGACCTTGGTGGGGATGGCGGCCATTTATTCCGTGGCGTTGTCCCAAACGCCCACGGACTTTTTGTCGCTCAAAAAACAGGTCGTGTCACTCGCACTTGGGGGGACGTTCTATCTGTTCGCTGCCAACGCGAACTACCGCTTGTTGCGCGGCTATGCGTTGGCACTGTACGGAGGCGGCCTCCTCCTGTTGTTGGCGGTGTTGGTGCTGGGCTCCACGGTGCGCGGCACCACGGGTTGGTTCTATTTGGGGCCGGTCAGCTTCCAGCCGGTAGAAGTCATGAAGCCCGTGCTCGCCATTGCGCTTGCCGCGTACTTCAGCCGCCGCGCGCGCCGACAGTTCGGCTTCCGGGAACTGGTTGAGTCCGCGGCGATCGCCGCGGTGCCGGTCCTGATGGTGTTGGCGCAACCGGACTTGGGAAGCGCCGCCATCCTGATGGGTATTTGGGCGATCGTGGTGCTATTCGCAGGCATGCCCAAACGCTACACGGCAACCTTGTTGGTCCTGTTAGCCGCTACGTCGGTCATCGCTTGGCATTCGCTGCTCGCCCCGTACCAAAAGGCGCGCATTATGACCTTCGTAGACCCGTCCAGCGATCCGCTCGGCCAGGGGTACAATGTGACCCAGGCCGTCATCGCGGTGGGTGCGGGCGGGTGGACGGGCCGCGGCTTGGGCTTCGGTTCGCAGAGCCAGTTGAAGTTCTTACCGGAAAGCCAGACGGACTTCATCTTCGCCGTCGTCGCGGAGGAACTCGGCTTCGTCGGCGTCTCGCTCGTCCTCGGGTTATGGCTCCTCATTTTTTGGCGCGTGTTATCGCGGGCGGGGAAGACGGGGGACGCATTCGCCTCCTATCTGCTTGTCGGTCTCGGCGCCTCCTTATTGTGCCAGACGCTCATCCATGCCGGGATGAACCTCGGCGTGCTGCCCGTGACGGGGTTGGGTCTGCCGCTCGTGTCCTACGGCGGTTCGTCCCTCATGTTTACCCTATTGATGTTGGGGGTGGCTGAAAGCGTGTCGCGTGCCTCTGTGCGTTCCGGTCCGGCCATGTTAGATTAAACGCATATGTGGAATGAACGCCTCAAACTCGCGTCCTACTGTCCGCTCTGCGGTGCCCAATCCGCCCGCATGGAATTGCGGCCGTTGGGCACGGCCGGGGACACCCAGCTTCTGCATGCCACGTGCGGGAAGTGCGCGGCCCAGGTTCTGACCCTGACGGTCGTCTCGTCCACCTCGTCCGGCGCCGTCGGATTGGTCACGGACCTTTCCGCGGACGACGTCCTGCGCGCTTCGGGGCTCCCGGTCATCCACACGGACGACGTCCTGCGGGTCCATGCCCTATTGGACACGCCGGCGGAAGCCTGGATTTCCAGGGCTTTGCCACCGTCCGCCGTGGCCGCCCCTTCTCGCCGCCGGTCTTCGGCTCGGAAGCCCATAAAGGCTTCCCGCCGCGGTCGCCCGGCTTCGTCTTGACATTCCGCCGGGTTTCCGGCACACTTCCGACCATTCCGGCTAGACCCGGACAACCTGTTTTTATGGAGTCCTATTCTCTCGTCGCCCACCCCCGTACCCTCGTCGGCCGCAAAAACCGTGCCTTGCGCATGGAAGGCAACGTTCCGGCCGTCGCGTACGGCCCGGCACTCGCCACCCCCAAGAACCTGTCCGTGGAACGCGCCGGCTTCGTCCGTGTCTATAAGGCCGCCGGCGAAAGCTCCGTCGTGGAACTTCAGGTAGAAGGGGAAAAGGCCCTGCACGTCCTGATCCAGGACATCCAGGTCGACCCGATCCGCGGTGAAGTCACCCATATCGACTTCCGCGCCATCGACATGAACAAGCCGGTGGAAACCAACGTGAAGATCGTCTTCGTGGGCATGTCCGCGGCCCTCAAGGCCGGCGGTACGCTCGTCCAGGCCCTGACCGCGCTCAAGGTGCGCTGTCTCCCGGCCAACTTGCCGCGCGAATTGGTCGTCGACATGACCAAGCTCGCCACGTTTGAAGACGTGGTGAAGGTCAAGGACATGGTCGTTCCGGCCAACGTGGAAGTGTTGAACGGCCCGGACGCTACGGTGGCGTTGGTGGAAGCCCCGCGTTCTGAAGAAGAAATGGCCGCGCTCAACAGCGCCGTCGACCTCGACGTCACCAAGGTGGAAGTCGTGAAGAAGGAAAAGGCGGCTGAAGAAGGCGAAGGCGAAGCGGCCCCCGCCGGCGCGGAAGCGCCCAAGGCCGACGCCAAGAAAGAAGCCAAGAAATAACCCCCACCCGCATGCAGCTCAAAGGAAAGATCGATTCGATCCTGCGGCGCATCCGGAAAAACGCCGTCGTCCCAGCCCTCTTGGCGCTGGCGGCGGCGTTTTTGTTGGGCCTCTACGCGTTCCGTGGGGTCATCTTCGTCCAGAAACCGGACGACGAAGTCTTTGGCCCGCCCCGCGCCACCCCGGGCGTCGCGACCCTGCGCCATCCGCTGACGGGCTATCCCGTTACGGCAAGCGTCGGCTTCCCGCACGTCTACGCCCTCATGATCGACCACTCGTCGGATGCTTGGCCCCAAGCCGGCATCGACAAGGCGTTCTTGGTCATTGAAGCGCCGGTAGAGGCGGGCATCCCGCGCTTGGAGGCGTTTTTCTCGGAGGAAACCCCGGTGGCCAAGATCGGCCCCATCCGTTCCACCCGCCCGTACTTCATCGATTGGGCGGACGAGTTGGACGCGTTGTACACCCATGTGGGCGGTTCGGACGCGGCGCTCCAAAAGTTGACGACGTCGGGCACGCTGAACCTGGACCAGTTCTACAACGGCTCCACCTTCTGGCGCTCCAAGGACCGTTTGGCGCCGCACAACGTATACACCTCTTCGGACCTTCTGCGCACGGCATGGGACCGTATCACGGGCGCGCGCAAGACGCCGGTGGAAGTTTCGTACGGCAGCTGGCTGTTCAAGGACGGCACGGCCTTGCCGCCGGACCCCGGCGTCAGTCCGACCATCCGCTTCACGGCGGAGAATTACCGCGTCCGTTGGGCGTATGACCCGAAGACGAACCGATACGGCCGTTATCAGATGGGCCTGCCGTTTTCCATGGAAAACGGCGACGAGGTCCATGCGGACAACGTCGTCGTCGTGATCACGAACATGTCCGTGCTGGACGCGACCGGCCACCGTGAAGTCCGCACGATCGGCGAAGGCGAGGCGATCATCTTCCGCGACGGGGAGGCGATCCAGGGGAGCTGGAAAAAGCCTTCGCCCAGCGAGCGCCTGCGTTTCTACGACAGCAAGGGGGAAGTGGTCATGAACGCCGGCACGACGTGGATTGAAGTGGTTCCGGGCCGCGAGACCGTCCAACTGTAAGAATAAAAAACCGACCCGTCAGGGCCGGTTTTTCGTTACAAACCGCGCGCAATGATCACGCGGTCGTGGCCTTCCAGGTCTTTTTGCGCCGTGACCCGCGCCTGCGGGAACCGGTGGCGGATCAGGGCGGCCGCGGCGTCCGTCTGGTCCGGGTCGATTTCAATCAGGGCGGAGACGGTGGAAGGGAATACGTTGCGACGTTCCTTTAGGTCGCGGAACAGCTTCCAGTAGTCCGCCAGGCCGTCCGGGCCGGAGGTGAGGGCGAGGCGCGGCTCATGCCGGCGGATGTCGCCTTGCAGTTCGTCCCAACGGCCGTCCGGCAGGTAGGGCAGGTTGGCGCAAAGTACCAAGTGGGAAAACGGCAGGTGCCGCTGTTCTGCCCGGATGGTTTCAAATAGGCGGGTCAGCGGCCCAAGGCCTTCTCCTTGGCGGAAATCCACGCGTTCGGCCACCTCCAGCGTTTCCGCGTTGGCCCGCGCCACCGTTAACGCGTGGCGCGACACGTCCGACGCGACCACCGGGAGCCCTGTCTCTGCGGCCAGCGTCACCGCAATCGCCCCGCTTCCCGTGCCGATGTCGGCCAGTATGGTGAACGCGGGGTCCGTTTCTCGGGCGATGGGAATCGCGGCTTCCACCAACGTCTCCGTGGCGGGGCGGGGAACGAGGGTAAAACGATTCACGGAAAATGCCCGGCCGAAAAATTCTTTGCGGCCCAAAATGTACGCGACGGGTTCCCGAGCGGCGCGGCGTTCGACAAGCTCTCGGAACCGTTCAAAGTCGCGGTCGGAGAGGACGGACGTCCCGCGCAAAAACACCTTGGCCTTGGGGATGTCCAAGACGGCCGCAAGCAGGATCTCCGCGTCCAGCATGGGCGAATCAAAACGCGGCTCCGCGTTTTCGCGCAGCCGGGCGTTTGCCCAACGCAAGGCATCCATGACGGTCAGCATACCGGGAAGGGTACTGGAAGATCCAAAGAAAAAACAGGTTCCGGTTTGAAGGGAGACCTGTTGGAAGAGAGGCTTCCGACGGCCTTCCCCGCGGCCTTATGGCGGGGGGGGGGGGCACGAGACCTCGGAGAGAGGCCGACGGAAGACAAGTCCGGCTGGAATGGCGTAGGTTCTACGCCGCCTCTTGAGCCCTCGATGTTGCCGGGCTCTTCGACGCGGCGCGTGTATCCGCGGCCATCCAGCTCCGGTGGAAAAACCGAGCTTACCGCCGTACTCCGCAAGCACGGAGGCAAGGGATCGGTTCTACCGGCACGTACGCGTGGAAACAACGGGAGAAAGACCGGGCGCCAACTCGCTTTTCTCCGCTGTCCCCGATGGAGCGTCCGTGGGACTCTACTGAAAGCAGAAAACGAAGAACGGGCCCAGCATAGGGGACCCGTTCCGTTTTGTCAAGTCATGCGGTTCGCTTCCTGCCATTCCTCGGGGGTTCCGACCGGCTGCCAAAAACGAGCGATTTCAGCCCGAACCGACAGGTCTTTTGCCAGGTTTACCAGGGTGTGGGGAAGGCTGAATTCCACGTGGTCGCGGACGGGAATCTCCGCCAGCGGGTAGCGGAAGAAGCGTTCGTCCAAGACGTAGGCGCCGCACACGCGCCGGTGATGTTCTCCCTGAGGCGGTTTGGTCTCCAGGCCGATGAAATGGCCTTGGGCATCCACCAGGGCGGAGGGCGAAATGGGACCGTTCGTTTGGTGAAGCAAAATGGCCAGCGGGTGGCCGCAGAGGCGCGCCAAGTCCGCCTGGTCGTACAAGTCGTCCCCGTTTACCACCAGGAACGACCCGCGGAGCAAGCCTTTGGCCAGGTGGATGGCGGTGCCGGTACCGTCCAACGGGTCTTGGACGACGTACCGGACGGGAATTCCGTTCCATCTGGGGCCGATGTGGGCGCGGATCTGTTCCGCCAAGTGGCCGACGACGATGACGATTTCCGTGATGTCGCGCGGCAACGCCGCCAAAATGCGCCCGATGAGCGGGACGCCCTTAATATCTACCAGGGCTTTCGGGATCCGGTCCGTGAGCGGGCGCAGGCGGGTGCCTTTGCCGGCGGCGAGGATGACGGCCTGCATAGGATTATTCGTCCGAGGGTTCTTGGTTGGTGAACGACTGTTCGCGTTCGGCCTTTTTCAGCGCGGTAACGATGTCCTCCATGTCGCCGTCCATGAACGCGGGAATGCCGTGGAAGTTTTGCCCGATGCGGTGGTCCGTGATGCGGTCCTGGGGGAAGTTGTACGTGCGGATTTTCTCGCTGCGCTCCCCGGTGCCGACCTGGCCTTTGCGCAGGGCGTCGCGTTCCGCGTTGCGCTTCTCCTGTTCCAGGGCGAACAGGCGCGCGCGCATGACTTCCATGGCGCGTTCGCGGTTTTGACCCTGACTGCGTTCGTCCTGGCACTGCACGATCATGCCCGTGGGAATGTGGACGATACGCACGGCGGAATACGTGGTGTTCACGCTTTGGCCGCCCTTGCCGCCCGCGGTCATGGTGTCGATGCGCAGGTCTTTCGGGTCAATGTGCAAGTCCACTTCTTCCGCCTCCGGCATGATGGCGACCGTGGCGGTGGACGTGTGGATGCGCCCGGCCTTTTCCGTGTCCGGCACGCGTTGGACGCGGTGCACGCCGCTTTCGAACTTGAGGAAGCTGTAGACGGCCTCGCCGTCGATTTTCATGGTGGCTTCCTTGATGCCGCCGGCGTCGCTCTGGCTCATGGAGACCAAGGAGACCTTCCAGCCGCGGCGTTCCGCGAAGCGGGAATACATGCGCACCAGTTCCGCGGCGAACAATCCGGCTTCGTCCCCGCCGGTGCCGGCGCGGACTTCCACGATGGTATTTTTGGCGTCCAACGGGTCCGGGGGAATGAGCGCCAGGGTCAGGGCTTCTTCTAGCGCGGGCATCTTGGCGGTGAGTTCCGCGATCTCCGCTTCGGCCATGGCCTTGAACTCCGCGTCGTTGGATGGGTCCGCTGCCGCGGCCTTGGCACCTTCCAGGTTGAGGCGCGCGCTTTCATACGCGGCTCCCACTTCAAGCGTGCGGCGGACCTGGGCGTATTCCGTGTTCACGGCCTTCAGCTTTTTTTGGTCGCCAAACAGCGCTGGGTCGGCCAGTTGGGCCTCCAGCTCCAGGACGCGGGCTTTCACGGGTTGTAACTCCTTGAGCAAATCCATAGATCGCATTGTAACCGGGAACACAAAACGCTCCCAGCGGGAGCGCCTGTGGCGGACGTTAAGCCTTGGCTTCCTTGGACTTGCGGGCAGCCGAGCGCTTGGCCTGCTTTTCCTTTTTGTCCACGACGACCACGGCGGCCTTCTTGGTGGCCTTTTCCTGGAACTTTTCCACGCGGCGGGCCGCGTCCACGATCTTCTGCTTGCCCGTGTACATCGGGTGGCAGTTGGCGCAGAGTTCGATGGAAATTTCCTTCATCGTGGAGCCGACTTCGTAGACGGCGCCACAGGCGCAGGAAATCTTCGCCTTTTCAATGTATTCGGGGTGGATGGCGGTCTTCATAAGATGGGTGATAACGGGGCGAACTGTAGCAGAGGCTCTTGGGGATGTCAATGGAGGCCGGGGAAACAAAAAAACGGGGGAAACCCGTTAGGAGATGGCGAAATGATGGACGGGAAGGGCCCGCATCATCTCGTCGAAGGGGGCGAAGAGGTGCCAGCCGGAGGGCGCCTTCGCCGTCTTGCCGACCCGCGCGATGGACGCGAGTGGGGCCTGGAGCGCGTCGCCCAGGGCGCGGAGCAGGTCCTGTTCGGCGGGGGAGAGCGTCGGACCCTCCACGGCGATGAGTTCGAATTCGACCTCGGTGCCGTGGAAGAATCCCTGTTCGAACGCGGCCAGCAGCCGGGCCGCACGTGTGCTGATGTCCTCCATCGCTTCCTCCTGTGCTGTTGGGGACGCCGCACCATACCTCCGTTACGGGGACCTGTCAATGGTGGACACGGATCGGTTTTTCGGCTATCCTCGTCCCGTTATGCCTACGCCCGTTTCCGACTTCGATTACGTCCTGCCCCCGGAGCGCATCGCGCAGAAGTCCGTGGAACCCCGCGACCAGTCGCGGTTGTTGGCGTTGGACCGCAAGACGGGCGCCATCGAGCACAAGAAGTTCCTGGATATCGAGTCGGAGCTGAAGGCCGGCGACGTCCTGGTGCTCAACACGACCCGCGTCTTCAAGGCCCGCTTGCGCGGCAAGCGCTTCGCCAAGCAGTTCGAAGTGTTCCTGGTCCGTCCGCTCCAGGGCGCGTTGGAAGGGTCCTCCGTTTGGCTCACCTTGGTCCGTCCGGGCAAATTGCTCCATGAGGGGAACTTCATTGAAATGGGCGAAGGCATGAATCCGCGCGTGGTCGAAAAGCGCCCGGACGGCAGCGTCGTACTTTCCTTCGGCCAAAGTGTGGACGAAGTACTGGACTTCGCGGAGACGTATGGCCGCGTGCCCATTCCGCCGTACGTGGACGAAACGCCCGAGGCGATGGACAACTACCAGACGGCGTACGCGGAGCACGTGGGTTCCGTCGCGGCGCCGACCGCCGGGTTCCACTTCACGACCGAATTGCTGGACCGCATCAAGGCGAAAGGCGTCCAGGTGGAAACCGTGGTGCTGCACGTCGGCATCGGCACGTTCCGTCCGATGAAAACGGAGACGCTGGAAGAACACGAGATGCATGCCGAATGGGTTTCTATCGAACCAGAGACCGTCGCGCACATCACTGCGGCAAAAAAGGAGGGTCGCCGCGTGATCGCCGTGGGCACGACGACAGTGCGTGCCTTGGAAGGCGCCGCAAAAGAAACTGGCTCGTTGCCGGAAGCCGGATTCACCGGCGACGTGAACCTGTTCATCACGCCTGGATTCACGTTCCATGTGATCGACGCGCTGATCACCAACTTCCACCTACCTAAGTCTACGCTGCTTGTTCTGGTCTCCGCCTTTGCAGGACGGGAACATGTGATGGTGGCGTACCAAGAGGCAGTGAAACAGGAATACCGCTTCTACTCCTTTGGAGACGCGATGTTCATCCGCTAACAAAAACCCGCCCGTGTGGGCGGGTTTTGTTTTTACTCGCCGGCGTTTTTCAGGCTGCCGTAGTGGAAGGTTTGGTAGAACGCGTAGCCGTTGCCGTCCGGGACGAAGGCGAAGCCGGCGCCCACGCTGTTCCAGTCCGCGTGGTAGACGGTCTTGTAATGCGCGCCGGTCGGGCCTTCTTTGAGGTACATGGCCAGGGTGTCGTCCAGCGCCCGTTCGGCACTGTCCATGGAAGAACCGACGTGGCCCCAGGAAATGTTCTCGGTGAAGTAGTTCGTCTTCCATCCGTCCGCGCCGTACCGCACGGTGAACGGAAGGCCTTTGGCGTCGATCCATTGGTGCATGGTTTTCCCGTCGTCACGCGTGTGGCTGATGGCGCCGCGGTCCGCGGCCACCGCCGACCATTCGGCAGACGTGTCTAACCAGCGTTGGTCCAAGACCAGTTGGCGCAGGCCTTTTTCCGCGCGCAGGGCGTTCACCTTATCCAACCAGTACCGGTTCAATTCCAGGACGTCGATCGCGTCTGGGAGCGGCAGATATTGTGCGGGGCTGACGGTAAGCGCGGTCGGCGTGACGGAACTCACGGGGGCAACGATCGGGGTCTCCGTGCCGGGCGCTGGGGAGACGGCGGGGAGGGCGATCTCTTTGGCGGGGATCGTCTCCAAGTCGGCCGTGGTGATGCCGAGACTTAGGAAACGCATCACGCTGTAGGCAGCGGGACCGTCTTTCAAGTAATGGAGCTCCCGCGTATCCGGATGGACGTAATACGCTTCGCCGTGCGCCTGTACGCGCAAGACGATGCGTCCCGCCAGGCGCTTGGCCGCGGCGGAAGACGGGGACTGGAGCGTGGCGTAGTCCGCTTCCGTCACGCCCAGGCCGAATTTACGCAGCGCCTCATAGGCGGTCGGGCCGTCCTTAAGGTAATAGCGCGCGGCGGACACCGGATCCACGTACCACGCCTCTCCGTGGCTTTGGACCTGGAGAAGGATGCGTCCCTTCATGCGTGTGGTGAGCGAGCCGGACATGACGGGGGCCGGCGTGGGCGCCGCGGTCGGAGTTGGCGCGGGCGTGGCTGCGGATCCGGTCACGGGGAACTTGGCCTCCACGGAGGTGCGGTCGGAATCCGTGAGCGTGACAGGACCCAACGTCAAAAAGGAATTCCACACCCAGCCGGTGGCGCCGCTTTGGAGGCGGATCAAGTACCACTCGTGGTCTTCCGCCAACACGGTCACCGTGGCAGTTGCGGGTGCCGTCGCCAGCACCGTCGTGCCCTCTTGGCAGGGACCCGTGCGCATGAACACGGCAGACTTCACCGTGGCAGAGCCGGATGCCTCGCGGTAGGGTTCGCTCCAACATTCTCCGGCAAGGGCGGGCGTGGGGGAGAAGAACGGCAGGATAAGCGCGAACGGGGCCAAAAGGCGCAGGCGAGGCATGTGCATATGCGGGCAGCATGACACGGCTCGTTTTGCGCTACAATGCCTGGTAAATATATCTCTATGAAGACTTCTGCGCGCATCGTGCTTGTGGTAGCCGCCGTCGTTGCCGCCTGTGGAGCCGGACTTGGGGCGTTCCGGATGTGGGAAGGGACGTTTCCTTGGGAATCCGTCGTGCCCGCGCTTGTCACTCGCATGGACGGGCCGCACGGCCGCGTGTTTGAAGTGAATGCGGAAACGGGCGGCGTGTTCCAGGTAGAAGACCTCCGCGGCGTCCGCACGGTCCTGGAAATCCCCCCAGGCGCCTTGGAGAAGGACGCTTCGCTGACCGTCGCGCCGCTTGTCCCTGAATTTGGCGTGGCCGCAGGCGTGAGCATCTCCCCGGCGTCGGTGGCGTTCCGCCAACCGGTGTTGGTCACGTTCGTCTACGGGGACGCTTCCGTCCGCAACGCGGACGCGCCAAAACGGGCGGGGACGGGGACGGTTCGCGCGACGGGCAAGAGCCAGGTGTTGGCGGTGTCCGCTACTGGCGCTGCGGTCCCTGTGCTGGTTCCGCGTTCGGCGGAAACGGAAGGATCCCTGCCGGCGCTTATCCGCGGGGGCGGGACCTACGCCGTGGTCGTGGACGCGCCGGACCGCCTGGCGTTTGCGCGGGCGGCATTAGCCTCGCCCTCGCGCCAGTCCGTCTTGGAAGGAGCGGCGGCGCTCGCAGAGGCGGGCCGCCTGCCGTACGGTAAGCGGGACGTGGTCCGCGCCGCCGCGTCCAGTGCCAAAAACGCCAAGAGCCCGACGGCCGTGGAGCAGTTTGCGGCGCGCGTGCTTGACCGGTCCCTCGCCTCCGCCTCGTTCGTCGCCTCCGCGCGGGCGGAAGTGTTCAGTGGGTTTTACGAGACGCGTTGCAAGGACCGGAACCTGTCCTTGCCGGAATATCTCGCGGCCGCGCAGACCGCCCAGATGCTTGGCTTGGAGGAACAGGGGCAGGGATGCTTGGAAGCGGCAAAGACCGTCGTGGCGGACCAAGCCCGCACCGCGCTCGCTGACCCGAACGCGTCCATCGCCGAATTGCTAAACGCGATGCAGCGGTTGCAGATTATCGGTGCCGACGAGGAGACGGATTTGGACGAGCGCTTGCAAAAACGCGTGGAACAGATGGTGGAAACGGACGCGAAAAACGTTTCGCAGAGCAGCCGCGCGACCAAGACGGACGCGGCCGTCGCCCTGCAGCGTATGCAATCGGTCGGCGTCGAAAACGAGGGGCTGGAACAGCGTCTGGTGCGCAAGATCGAAACGGCGCCTGACGGAGAGGCGCGCGTCGTGTCCGACTTGGGAGAAGCGGGTTCGAATGAGGACCTGATCCCCGGATTCGATTCGTCCGTCATCGGGTTGGCCTTGATGGAAGGACTGGGGATCGGACCCGACACGTTCGACCAGGCGGGAATTGAGGCGTGGACGGAAGAAATGTACGCCCAAAAAGACCTCCTGATCGAATTTGCCGACGTGACTTGCGCGGCCATCGTCGAATTGGGCGGGGAAGTGCCGCCCATCTGCGCCGGTGCCGCCCAAAAAATCGGCGGACTCTATGAGGATCTGCGCGAAGAGGGATATCGCGTCGGAAGCGAGGTAGGAGGGATCCAGTCGTCGGACTACCAGGAGTTCGAGGAAGAAGATCTCTCGCATCCGGAGGAAGAGGGGGATACGTCGGACCAGACATCGGAAGAAGAGGACGCCGTTGACCCGGACCTGCGCGGGGATGGTCCGGAGTCAGAAGAAGAGGCTGCGCAACAAGAAGAAGAGGAAGACGCGCCGGTGCAGGAATCAGAAGAGCCATCCGAAGAATAAGAAAAATCCCCCGCCGTTCCCAAGAGAAGGGAATAGCGGGGGTTTGTGTCAGAAGCCGCCGAGCGGCCGGCGGAAGAAGGATCCTTCCCGTGCGTCGCGCGCTTCGACGACTTTGCTGTCCCCCTCGACGTAGAGGAGTCCGTACGTGTCGAGGAGACGGCGGTAGTAGGCGATGGCGCGGTGCGCCGGATCGTCAGAGGGGATCGTTTGGGAGAGCGTCGCGATCGACGTCTGATCCACGAAGTCCACGTCCACGAGTCCGGCACGGTCGAGCTTCGTGGAGGGCTCCTTCCACGGCCGTTGGCCGACGAGGGAGAGGAGGCGGAGGTAGACGAGCGCGACGCGCTCGTCGGACGTCTTCGCTTCCTTGAGCGCGGCGAGCGCGGCGTCCTTCGCTTCCGGGACGCCGAGGAGGACCATCGACTTCCGTGCCGCGGCGCGGTTCTTGCGCACGAGCGGTTCCGGGGCGAGGAGCGCGTCTTCGACCAGGTGGCGGCGGGCGTGGCTCCAGAGCTCACCGCACTGGACCTCCGGCAGGTACCGGTCGAGCCAGCGGTCGGTGAGCCCCCAGTTTTCCCAGAACAGGCCCGTGAGGAGCTTGTAGCCCGTCAGGCGCTGCTCCGGCGATGGGGAAGCTATGAGTGCCACGGAGGCGTGCAGGACCGCGCGGGCGTCGAGCATCGGCTCGGCGATCTCCGGCTTCGTGTCCGTCGTGGGCGGGACGTCGTGGCAGTCCGGGGGCGACGGGTACGTCTCCCGGACGGCGTCGGCGGCCGCGCCCTTCGGGGCGGCGGAGGAAACGAGGGGGAAAAGAACAGCCAGGATGACGAGGATCGCGTGACGCAGGGGGATGTGCCTTTCTCTTCCGGGAAGACCCATATGGGGGCCGGAAGATGGCTATTTAGAGGAGAAAAAACAGGTTTTGTCAATCCGATTGGGCTGTTCTTGACCAAAACCCGCGTTTTCCCTATACTTCCGCGCGTAGTTCCTAATCCTACTCAGGCAGAGAAACGCGATACCGCTCCTCCCGCCGTCCGGCCCATTGGCAAGGACATCCCCGGGCCGGTCCCTTGCGCTGCCGCAGCTAAAAGGAGAAAACACTTCTATGACCAAGCCGTCCATCAAGGACATGCTCGCCGCCGGCGCGCATTTCGGCCACGTGGCTTCCCACTGGCACCCCAAAATGGCCCCGTACCTCCACGGTGTCCGCAATGACATCCATGTCATCGACTTGGAAAAGACGTTGCAGACCCTGCCGGCCGCCCTCGAATACATGAAGGGCATCGCCGCCCGCGGCGGCAAGGTGCTGTTCGTCGGGACCAAGGCCCAGGCCCAGGACCCGGTGAAGTTGGCCGCCGAATCCTGCAACATGCCGTACGTCACGGGCCGCTGGCTCGGCGGCACGTTGACCAACTACCCGCAGATCCGCCGCTCCATCAAGGAACTGCAGTCCCTCAAGGACCAGCAAGCCAAGGGCGAACTGCGCAAGTACACCAAGAAGGAACAGGTGGTCATCGGCCGCAAGATCGTCGAAATGACGGAGAAGCTCGGCGGTATCGCCAACCTGGAAGCCGTGCCGGAGGCCATCCTCGCCTTCGATGTGCGCCATGAAAAGACAGCCATCGAAGAGGCGAAGTCCGTCGGCGTGAAGGTTGTCGCCCTCTGCGACAGCAACGTGAACCCGGCCCCGGTCGACTTCGTCGTCCCGGGCAACGACGACTCCGTGAAGTCCATCAGCCTGTTCGCCAACCTGGCCGCGGAAGCGATCAAGGAAGGCAACGTGCTGGCGGCCGCCGCCGCATTGGAACGCAAGGCCGCCATGGCCAAGCCCGTTTCCGCCCCGGCCCCCGTCGCCGCCGCCAAGGCGTAATTCACTTGAGGAGGAGAATCCCCTATGGCAATCACTGCCCAGTCCGTCGCCCAGCTCCGTGAAATGACCGGCGCCGGGATGATGGACGCGAAGAAGGCCTTGGAGGCCACGAACGGCGACATGAACGCCGCCGTCGAGTTCTTGAAAAAGAACGGCCAGGCCAAGGCCGAAAAGAAAGGCGACCGCGTGACTAAGGAAGGTCGCGTGTACTCCTACATCCATTCCAGTGGCAAGATCGGCGCGCTGGTGGAAATCTTCTGCGAAACCGACTTCGTCGCCAAGAACGAGGGGTTCACGGAACTGCTGAAGGACGTCGCCATGCACGTCGCCGCCGCCGACCCGCTCTACGTCCGCCGGGACCAGGTTCCGCCGGAAGTCGTGGAAAAGCAGCGCGCCATGTTCAAGGAAGAAGTCCAGGGCAAGCCGGCCGACATCGTCGAAAAGATCGTCGACGGCAAGCTGAACAAGTACTTCTCCGAAGTCTGCCTCATGGAGCAACCCTTCGTGAAGGACGACGAGAAGACGGTGGAACAGCTGCTCAAGGAAAAAATCGCCACCATCGGCGAAAACATGCAGATCGGCCGCTTCGCGCGGTTCATGATCGGCTAAGGCACAAAACCGGGTTCCCCCGGTTTTTGCTTAATGCTACAATCGCCGGGATTGACGATGGAATTCATCCACACCCCAAGCCTTATGCTGCGCGTTGCCATCAATGGATTCGGCCGCATCGGCCGCACCGTGTTCAAGGCCGGTTTTGACCGCCCGGACGTGGAGTTCGTCGCGGTGAACGACCTGACGGAACCCAAAATCTTGGCCCACCTGCTCAAATACGACTCGACCTTCCGCACCTGGGGACATGACGTCGTCGCGGACGGGCAGAATTTGGTGATCGACGGCAAGGTGATCAAGGTCGTCGCGGAAATGGATCCGGCCAAACTGCCGTGGAAAGAACTGGGTATCGACGTGGTCATTGAAAGCACCGGCCGCTTTACGGACATGGCGGGCGCCTCCAAGCACTTGGAAGCCGGCGCGCGCAAGGTGGTTATCTCGGCCCCGGCAAAAGAAGTGCCGACGTTCCTCATGGGCGTGAACCACCGCCAGGCAAAGAAAACCCAGAACGTGGTGAACAACGCGTCGTGCACCACCAACTCCATCGCGCCGGTCGCCCAGATCATGCAGGAGACCTTCGGCATCGCCAAGGCGATGATGACCACGGTCCATTCCGTCACGGCGGAGCAGAATATCGTGGACAGCCTGCCGCCCAAGCTCCACCCGGACCTGCGCCGCGCGCGGTCGGCCCTGGTGAACATCGTTCCTACTTCCACGGGCGCCGCCAAGGCGGTCGCGGAAGCGATGCCAGAATTGAAAGGCAAGTTTGACGGCCTGGCCATCCGCGTGCCGACATTGGACGTTTCCTTGTCCGATTTCACCTTCGTCCTGAAAAAGAAAACGACGCCGGAAGAAGTGAACGCCGTGTTCAAGCGCGCCGCCAAGAGCGCCCGTTGGAAGGGAATTCTCGGTGTATCTGAAGTGCCGCTGGTGTCTTCCGACTTCATCGGCACGTCGCTGTCGTCCGTCGTAGACCTGGAGATGACTCGCGTCGTGGACGGGGATCTGGTAAAAGTCCTCGCGTGGTACGACAACGAGTGGGGCTATTCCGTCCGCCTGATGGACATGGTGGAACACGTCGGCTCGCTGTAATTCCCGTTTTCGGCCGGTTTCGGTCCCTATGCCCCTTCCTCCGCCGCATCGCATCGTCATCCTGGGCGCCGGTTTTGCCGGTTTGCGCACGGGTTTGGAACTGTTGAAGCGCCGCGCCCGCCTGGGGGCGGCAGAAGTGACGTTGGTGGACGCCAACGACGAACATACGTACACCCCGCTCCTCTATGAGGTGGCGATGGGGTGTTTGGAGTCGGGCGAACAGGAGGCGATCCGCCAGATGCGCGACGGCGCGGCTATGGCTTATGCGGACAACCCCTTCTTGCATCGCAAGGACGGGCGGTTGAAATTCATCCAGGCGCGCATTTTAGGCGTGGACTGGGAAACGCGCGCGGTGAAGTTGGAAGGGAAGCCGGACCTTCCGTTTGACGACGTGGTGTTGGCCGTGGGCGGGGAGACCAACGGGTTCAACGTACCTGGCGTCCATGAACACGCATGGTCGATGAAGACATTGTCGGATGCCCTCCGCATCCGCAATCGCTTATCCGCCTCGTTCAAGGCGCTTCGTGACGGCCGACTCCCGTCTTTGGACGTCGTCATTGTCGGCGGTGGGCCGAACGGGGTGGAAGCCGCGGGCGAATTGACCCATTACCTGCGCAACATGGTGAGCGAGGGAAAAATCCCCGCCAACCGCTTTCGCGTAACCCTGGTAGAGGCGGGGAAGGAAATCCTCGGCATGTTCGGTCCGCAGATGCGCGCCTTGTGTCTGCGCCGCTTGGAACATTTGGGCGTGACGGTCAAAACCGCCCAGCGAGTGAAGGAGATCCGCGCGGATGGCGTCGTGACGGAAGAAGGGCACGTCATCTCGTCTGTGACCATTTGGGCGGGCGGGATGAAACCGCGTGCGTTTGTGAAAGAATGGGGATTCCCCGTGGACGAAAAAGGGTTCGTCCTGGCGGATGCCACGTTCGCGGTAAAGGACCTGCCCCACGCCTGGGCGCTCGGTGACGCCGCGTTTTTGACGCATCCGACCACCAAGGTCCGCGTGCCTGCGTTGGCACAAGCCGCGGCAAAGGAAGCGGCGACGCTTGCGGAAAACATGACCCGTACGTTGGAGCGCAAGCCGACGGTGCTGTACGTGCCGCCGGCCAAGTGGAATGCCGTCGTCCCTGTGGGAGGCGCGTGGGCAGTCGCCGACCTCGGATTCATGCGCATCACCGGATTTTTGGGGTACGCTTGCCGCAAGGCGGCGGATCTGATGTATTTCTTGTCGATATTGCCATTCTCATACGCGGCACGTTTCTGGCTGCGCGGCACCCGGACATTTTTCCGCCACGACTAATATGCGATTGCGCACCCTCAAACCAGAAGGATTGGCCGGCAAACGCGTCCTGGTCCGCATCGACGGCAACGTGCCCGTGCGCGCCGGTCGCGCCGTGGAAGGCAATTATGGCCGCATTGCCCGCGCGGCCGTCGGCATCGAATGGCTGCGCCAGCACGGCGCCCGCACGATCGTCGTGACCCACTTGGGTCGTCCGGCCGGGAAGCGCGTGTCCGCGTATTCCGTGCGCCCGGTCGCCAAGCGCTTGTCCGAATTGCTCGGCATGAAGGTTGCCGTGGCCCGCGGCATCGTCGGTCCTGACGTGGAACGCGCCGTTGCCCGTATGAATGACGGGGACGTGCTGTTGTTGGAAAACGTCCGCTTTGACCCGAGGGAAGAGGAAAACAGCCCGTCGCTCGCGCGCGGGTTGGCCGCCTTGGCCGACCTGTACGTGAACGACGGATTCGGCGTGTCCCATCGCGCACACGCGTCCGTGGACGCCATTACGTCCGAACTCCCGTCGTATGCCGGCCCACTGATGGCCAAGGAAATACAGGTGTTGTCGTCCGTGGTGGACAAACCCGCCCGCCCGTTCGTTTTGGCGATGGGCGGCCTCAAGATGGCGGACAAAATTCCCGTCATGGAACGTCTGTTGCCAAAGGCGGACGCCATTTTTGTCGGTGGCGCGTTGGCGACGGCGTTCTTGAAGGCCCAAGGCTTGGAGGTCGGTGCATCGGTCTATGATTTGGCCGGCGTGGAAGCGGCTCGTAAACTGTTAAAAAAAGGCGAAGGAAAAATCCAGCTACCGACCGACGTGTTGGTGGCGAAGTCCTTGCGCCGCGGCGCTAAGACGCACGTGACGTCCGTGGACGCCATTTTGCCGAACGAACGCGTCGTCGACGTTGGTCCGGACTCCGTCGCCGCAGCGCTAGCCGCGTTCAAGACAGCCAAGACGATTGTCTGGAACGGGCCGTTTGGTTACGGGGAAGGTGGTTTCCGCGACGCGTCCGAGCGCCTAGCCCGCGGCATCTCCGCCCGAACGGGAAAAGTAGTGACGGTCGTCGGCGGCGGAGACACGGTGCCCATGGTGGAAGAACTGGGCATCGCCGACGCGTTTACCTTGCTATCCACCGGTGGGGGAGCCATGCTGGAATTCTTGGCGGGGAAGAAGCTTCCGGGAGTGGAAGCGCTGAAAGCGTAACGGGCGAAAGTGATACAATGGGCGCCTAGGCGCCCATTTTCTTTATGTCCCACACCATTGAACGCATCCACGCGCATGAGATCCTGGATTCCCGCGGCAACCCCACGGTGGACGTCACTGTGATGCTGTCTGACGGGACGGTGGCTAGCGCCTCTGTCCCGTCCGGCGCCTCCACCGGCGTCCATGAGGCGTTGGAATTGCGCGACGGGGACCACAAGCGCTACGGCGGTAAGGGTGTGTTGAAGGCGGTTAAGAATGTGAATAGCCTCATTGCCGCGGCGCTCCTCGGCATGGACGCAACCAAGCAGCGGGACATCGACGCCCGCATGATTGAACTGGACGGCACGCCCAATAAGTCAAAACTGGGAGCGAACGCCATCCTTGGCGTATCGCTCGCGGTCGCTCATGCGGCGGCCAAGTCCAAGAAGATGCCGCTCTACCGCTACCTGCGCCAGGCGTTTGAAATCCCGTTCACCCAGTACAAGTTGCCGACGCCGACGATGAACATCTTAAACGGCGGCGCGCATTCCGGCTGGATCCTGGACTTCCAGGAGTTCATGGTCGTCCCGCAGCAAAAGACGTTCCGTGAACGCGTACGTTGCGGTGCGGAAATCTTCCATGCCCTCGGCGGCCTTCTGAAAAAGAAGGGATTCACCACCACCGTGGGAGATGAAGGCGGCTACTCTGTCCCGCTCCCAAAGAATGAAGATGCGTTCAAATTGGTCATGAAAGCCATTTCCCTTACGTCGTACACGGCAGGGAAGGACGTTATGCTGGCCATGGACCCGGCCGTGTCGGAAATCTACAACGCCAAAAGCAAGAAATACGAACTGAAAGTGGATGGCGTAAAGAAAACGTCCGACCAGATGATCGAGATGTGGAAGCAGTGGCTCAAAAAGTACCCCATCGTTTCCTTGGAAGACGGCTTGGCGGAGGATGACTGGGAGGGCTGGGAAAAGCTCACGGCCCAGTTGGGTGACAAAGTGGCCCTGGTCGGTGATGACTTGTTCGTCACGAACGTGGAACGTCTACGCGAGGGGATCGAACGAGGCGTCGGCAACGCGATTCTCATCAAGGTGAACCAGATCGGTTCGCTCTCGGAAACCGTCGCGGCCATTCAGTTGGCCCAGCAAAACGGTTACCGCGTCTCTGTGTCCCACCGCAGCGGCGAAACGCCGGACACGACCATCGCCGACCTGGCGGTTGCCGTGAACGCGGAATACATCAAGACCGGCTCACTCTCGCGCTCTGAACGCCTGGCCAAGTACAACCGCCTAATGGAAATTGAAGAAGAGCTGCAAGCTGTGGGGAAGTAAGAAATGAAACCGGCACCCAATAGGCGCCGGTTTTCGATTGACGTTCCGGCCGTTTTCGCCTATACAGGCGGGGTCCGTTCCCTCGGAGGTCCCCATGGATGAACGAACGAACGACTTGTCGTCTCTAACCAACGCGCTCATCGTCTTGGTTGGTGACACCAAGGCGGGCAAGACGGCCCTGTCCGTCGGTCTAGTCAATATTTGGCACGACCGTGCCTGTCCGATCCGCTACCTGCGGACACTGACGTCCCGGGCGCGCCGTCCGAACGACCCAACGGAAGACGTCGTCTACGAGTTCACTACCCGCGCGCGCATCCTGCGCCTGCGCCGGGAAGGGAAGCTCGTCGAGTTCGTGGACTATGGCGGCAACCTCTACGGCGTGTCCGTGCGCGAGGTGCGCCGCGTGCTCGGTTCCGGCCTCGGCATCATTGCCGCGACGGAACACGGGCTCAAAGACTTCACGAAGGCGCTGTCGAACGTGGTGCCGATCAAGATCCTGGCGAAGGATAAGCCGGGCGACGCCGCACCGACGGACGCGCTCCGCAAGGCCCAGGACGCCGAACGCACAGCGACCTTCATGGAGTACTGGGCCTGGGTGGACAACTCGTTCGCCCCGGGCGGCCAAGCCCAGGCCCTTGCCGACCTGCAGGACGCTGTCATCCGCTACCTCAACGCACAGCGCTAGTGCGGGGAGGTTTTTTTGTTACCTTTTGGCGGTTTCCGCGTATGATACGAGGTAAGGACCATTCATTCGCCTTACGTTTCCCCTGTGGACCAGGCCGAACTCCAATTGATCCGCGACGCCCAAGCGGGCAACCGCCGCGCGTTTGCCTCGCTGTATGACGCTTATCTTGATCGGGTGTATCGCTACGTTTATTTCCGCACGCACCACAAAGAAACGGCTGAAGACATTACCGCCGGAGTCTTTGTAAAGGCGTTGGAAAAGATTTCCTCGTTTGACGCGGGGAAGGCCGGGTTCACCACCTGGTTGTATGCGATTGCCCGCAACGCGCTGACGGACCACTACCGCCGCCGCAAGCCGGACGCGGACCTGGAGGACGTGTGGGATACGCTCGCTTCGGGGGAAGACATTCCCGCGGACACGGACGCCCGTGCCCGCCTGGCCAGGGTCCAGGACCTCATGAAGGACCTGCCTGCGGCGCAACGGGAAATCGTCCTGCTGCGCGTCTGGGACGAATTGTCTTACGCGGAAATCGCCGCCGTGACCGGCAAATCGGAAGCCGCCTCCAAAATGGCGTTCTCCCGCGCCGTCGCGACCCTGCGCAAACGCGCCCCGGACGCCTTACTCGTCTTGTTGCTCGCCTTACCCGTTATTCGCTCCCCCTATGCCTAACGTCCAAACCATTCTCGCGGAGCTGTACGCGATTGACCCGGGTTTGCGCGCCCATGAGGCGGTCCTGCGCCCATTGTTGGTGCAGTTGGCCGCGTCGCGCCCGGACGTCACCGTGGACCAGAAGTTCGCACGTGAATTGCGCGCGCGGTTGGTAGCCACGCCGGTCCGTCTCCCGGTCTTTCAACGTGTCTTAAGCGCGATCCGCGTGCCAGCGTTCGCGACGGGCGCGGTCGCGCTAGCGGCGCTTGCGTTGGTGCTATCCCGCAACCTGGCGACGCCGACCATTCCCGCCGTCACCGTGGCGCGGGACGCGGGGGAGGCGTTCGGTTCGTTGGCGGACTTAGCGAATGGCAATGGCCTCGGTGCCGGCGCGCCTTCAGGCATGGGCGGCGGAGGCGGCGTGTCCGCCTTGTCGTCCATCGTCCCGGCGCCGGATGCGAAGATGATGATTTGGAACCCGGTGCGTTACCAGTACGCGTACAAGGGGGACGCATTCGACGTGAAGGAAGAAACGCTTCCCGTGTATAAGCGCGAATCGCATCCGATTTCCGCGGACACGCTCGTGTCCAACCTGATCCCGTCGGTCCGCGGCCTGTTTGACTTGGGCAGCCTCAAGGGACTGAAATTGCAGACCTTCTCTTTGTCACAGGAAACCCCGTTCGGGTACCAGTTGTTCGTTGACCTCCTGAACGGTTCGGTTTCATTGAATGCTAACTACACGCAGTGGCCGCGTCCGGATGCTGCGTGCAAGGACGAAGCGTGTTTTGCCCAGTATCGGTTGAAGGCGGACGAGGTGCCGGAGGACGGTGCCGTCATTGCCGCGGCGAACGCGTTCCTGAAAGAACACGGTGTCCCGCTGACGGATTACGGTGCCCCGCGTGTGCAGGACGATTGGCGCGCGGCGTATAAGGCGTCCGCGGACCAGGCCAATTTTTACGTGCCTGAATCCGTCCAGGTGGTGTATCCGCTGCTCGTCGGTGGCTCGCCGGTCTTTGACGAAGCGGGAAACGCCGTCGGCCTTACGGTCGGGGTGAATGTTCGCGCGAACCGCGTGGACAATTTGTGGGGCCTGTCCGCCAATGCGTTCCGCGCGTCCGAATACGCGGTGGAGCGTGATGTTGCCCGCCTCATCTCCGTCGCGGAGAAGGGCGGCGTCTGGGGTGGTTACGCGGATCCGAACGCCAAGGTCGTGACTGTGGACCTGGGCACACCGTCCGTCGTCTTGATGCGCTCCTGGCTGCCGTCGGGCGACGGGTCTTCCTCGGAAGTGAACGTCCCCGCGCTCCAGTTCCCGGTGCTCCAGAAGCCCGCGGACCAGCCGTGGTTCTCCAACTACGTGATGGTGCCGCTCGCCAAGGAAATCTTGGACCAGAAGCAGGACGGCCCGGTCGTCATGCCGATGGTGAAGTAAGTCGGCAGAAACGCGCCCGTTCGGGCGCGTTTTGCGTTGCCCGAAGCGCTCCGTTCGGCTACACTACCCCCATCGTTTATGGCTATTCCCGCCTTTCCAAAACCGTGCGTTTTGTTGATTTTAGACGGCTTCGGCGTGGCGCCGGACAGTCCGGGGAACGCCATTACGCGGGCGAACATGCCCGTGTTCCGGGACCTGGTGCGCAAGTACCCGGCCATGACGCTCCGCGCGTCCGGGGAAGAGGTCGGCCTTTCGTGGGGTGAGATGGGCAATTCGGAGGTCGGCCACCTCTCCATCGGTGCGGGCCGCGTGTACTACCAGACGTTCCCGCGCATCAACCGCGACATCGCGGCCGGTTCTTTTTATGAGAACCCGGCGTTCGCCAAAGCGGCCGCCCATGCAAAAAAGAATAAAGGCACCCTGCACCTGATCGGCATGGTGAGCGCGGGCCGCGTCCACTCCATGGACGAGCATTGTCATGCGCTCTTGGAAACCGCCAAGCGCCTCAAGGTCACCGACGTCGCCGTGCACGCCGTCTTGGACGGCCGCGACACGATTTATAATGCCGGGATCGATTTCGTCACGACGCTTGCCGCCAAAATGAAAACGCTCGCCCTCGGCCGCATCGCGTCTTTGTCTGGGCGCTACTTCGCCATGGACCGCGACAACCGTTGGGACCGCGTGGAAAAAGCCTACGACGCCATGGTGAACGGGAAGGGGGAAACGGCGGAGGACCCACTCGCGGCCATCAAGGCCTCCTACACCAAGGAAGTGTACGACGAGGAATTCGTCCCGACGGTCATCACCGCGGGAGGGAAGCCCGTCGGCCAAGTAAAAGACGGCGACGCCGTCATCTTCTTCAATTTCCGTCCCGACCGCATGCGCGAACTGTGCAAGGCGTTCGTCCTGCCGAAGTTCGACGGTTTCACGCGCGCGCCGCTCAAGAACATGGCGTTCGTCACCATGGCCGAATACGAGGCGGGCCTGCCCGTGGACGTCGCGTTCCCGCCGGAAGCCATCGAGCATTGCCTGGCGGAAGTACTGTCCGACGCCGGATTGAAACAACTTCACATCGCCGAGACCGAAAAATACGCCCACGTGACGTTCTTCCTGAACGGTACTAAGGAAAACCCGTTTCCGGGAGAAGAACGCGTCATCATTCCGTCCCCAAAGGTCGCTTCCTACGACCAAGTGCCGGAAATGAGCGCCTCGTTGGTCGTGGACCGCGTCGTAAAGGAAATAGAAGGGAAGGGGTTCGACTTCATTGCCATGAACCTGGCGAACCCGGACATGGTGGCGCACACGGGCAACCTGCCGGCGTCCATCAAGGCGAACGAGGCGGTGGACGCATGCGTCGGCCGGTTGGTACAGGCGACGTTGGACGCGGGCGGCGTGCTGTTTTTGACCGCGGACCACGGCAACGCGGAGGAATTGCTGAACCTGCGCACGGGTGAAATGGATAAGGAACACGCCACCAACCCGGTACCGTTCCTCATTATCGGTCGTCAGTTTGAGGGAAAAACCAGCGTAGCGGGGGAAGTCCCGAACGGCGACCTGTCGCTTATGCCGCCGGTCGGTATGCTGGCGGACGTCGCCCCGACCATTTTGGCCGTGATGGGTATTCCGCAGCCGCCGGACATGAATGGGCAGCCGC
>CAZTTQ010000012.1:0-25185 GCA_964616135.1 uncultured Gammaproteobacteria bacterium | reverse complement strand
TCTTGCCTTGCTTAAGCCGCAGTACTACATCCCGATTGAAGGCAACCACTTCTTGCTTCGTCAGAACGCAGAAGTCGCCTACTCCATGGGGTTGCATGACAACAACGTCTTCGTGGCTGACAACGGCCAGGTGATGGAGTTCTGGAAGGGCGGCGGCCGCCTGACCTCGGAGAAAATCAACGCCGAATACGTGTTCGTGGACGGTCTCGGCGTCGGCGACGTCTCGCAAGTCGTGTTGCGCGACCGCCAGGCGCTTGCCGCCGACGGCATGGTCGTGGTCGTGGTCCAAATGGATAAGAAAACCGGCCAATTGGTCGGCACGCCGGACCTGACGTCCCGTGGCTTCATCTTCCTCAAGGAACACAGCGCCTTGATGGACGGGACCAAGAAGCTGGTCATCGACGTGATGGCCAAGGAACCCAAAATGGACACGGACACGGCGGAACTCAAGAACCGCCTCCGTGACGAAGTCGGCGCGTACCTGTTCAAGCGCACCGAACGCCGTCCGATGATCCTGCCGGTCATCATGGAAGTCTAAGCAGCGTATTTCCCCGCCCCGCAAAGGCGGGGTTTGCGTTTACCTTAAAAACCGCTAGGATAGGCCAATATGAAACGTGTTCTCACTGGCCTGCAGCCGACCGGCCTTCTCCACATCGGCAACTACTTTGGCGCCATTGAACCGATGGTCCGGCTCCAGGACGGCAATGAACTCTTCATGTTCGTGCCGAACTACCACGCCATCACCGTCCCGCAGCGTCCGGACGAACTGCGCCGCAACACGCTGTTCGCCACGGCCGTCTATTTGGCCGCCGGGATTGATCCCAAGCGGACCACTATTTTCCCCCAGTCCTTAGTATCCCAGCACACGGAGCTCGGCTGGATTTTGAACTGTGTCGCGCGCATGGGCGAACTGGAACGCATGACGCAATACAAGGACAAAAGCGCGGACAAAGTGGAGAGCGTCTCCGTCGGCTTGTTCGACTACCCGGTGCTGATGGCCGCGGACATCCTGCTGTACGACTCCCTGCTGGTGCCGGTCGGTGCCGACCAAAAGCAGCATGTGGAATTGGCCCGCGACTTGGCGGAACGCTTCAACAAGCAGTTCGGCCAGACGTTCATTGTCCCGGAGCCGATGATCCGCAAGGATGGCGCGCGCGTCATGGGCCTGGACAACCCGGAAAAGAAAATGTCGAAGTCCGCGTCCAGCCCCAAAAACTACATCTCGCTCATGGACGACCCGGCGACGGTGGAGAAAAAGATCAAGGCGGCCGTCACCGATTCGGGTACCGAAGTGAAGGGTGGCGCGGAACGCCCGGCACTCGCCAACCTGCTCATGATTTTCTCCTTGGTCACCGGCAAGACCGTGGCAGAGATTGAAGCGGCGCACGCAGGCCAAAGCTACGGCGCGTTCAAGCAGAACCTGGCCGACGCCGTAAACGCCTGGCTCGCTCCCCTGCAGGCTAAGATCCTCGCGTTCTCCAAGGACGAAGCGACGTTGCTCAAGGTCTTGGAAGACGGGGCCAAAAAGGCCCAGGCCGAAGCGGAGGCAAAGATGAAAATTGTCCGGCAGAAAATCGGGGTCGCGTTGTAAACCATAAAACCGCCGTTTCCAAATGAAACGGCGGTTTTTGTATTGACAAACAGCTTTATTCAGGGTAGGTTCGAGCGTCCCGCATTAGGCGGGTAAAGAACCTTCCCAACCGAGGTTTCACCTCATGATAAGCGACGAAGTGGAGGCAGACTTCTCCCCGGAGTATCCCTGGCGCGTCCGCGCCATTCCAGCCATCCGGAAACTCATCCCCGGAGGCCCACTCCCCGAGGGAGACGCCCGCGCCGACCTGTTTGCGCGTGCGACAGCAAAGGAACCGGAGGCTATCCAACGCCTGTACCACGGCTCCTTGTACTTCCTCATTGAAACCGTCGCTGCCAGCGCCGGGAGCAGTTGGCGGAAGACGGCATTCTTCCTGCACTTTTTGAGTGCCTATGTCCTGGATGCCCTCGTGCGCCATGACGCGAAGACCGACGGTTCGTTGGAGCGCTTCCTTGCGCTTCAGACGGCTTGCGGTTTTGCCAACGCACAGGAGGAGTGGTGCCAGCGTCCCGCCCCGACATTCCAGGAGCAGGTCGAACGAACGACTCTCCAGCTCCGATTGGGTTCCACCCATCCGGACGACGAGCTCCTGGATGCATTTTCCCAACGAACCCCGCTCACGCCCGAGGCCATCCACCGTGCGCTCTCCATCCTCAATTGGACGCACGTCCCCGTCTTCCCTCCCGGACCCGCCGTCGGGGAAGAAGATGCGGAGAACGACTGGTTGCCAGGCTCCAGTAACGCACCCGACGACCTGACGGAGCTGGCCCATCCGGATGATCCCGACCCCATCTTGGACCCGGAAGCGGACCACGTGGAGCTGGCGGGGACGAATGAGCAAACGGAGGAATCTTTGCTCAGCGGATACCATTCCCCGTACGCGGAAACTCGCGACTATCATCTTGCAATACAGGTTCGGCGGGTACTGGCCACCCTCACGCCACGTGAGGAGAAAGTCATCCGGATGCGCTTCGGTATCGGCCACCCGTCCGACCATACCCTGGAAGAGGTCGGGCAGGATTTCGAGGTTACGCGCGAACGCATTCGGCAGATCGAGGCCAAGGTACTACGAACGTTGCGCCATCCAGCCCGCAGTCGATACCTGCAACCGTTCGTGACCGAACATGGGTATGACTGGAACCCGTACGGCGACGTGCTTCCGCCTGCAGGACACGAGTTCGACGTAGAGCCGTGGAATCCCCGGCGGGTGCGTTTTGCCTGCCACATGACTCCGGAGACGGCCCTGGCGTTTTACCGTGCGTTCAGTGCCAAATGTATCTCCGGCCTGTCCGACCCTCTCATCACGGTCCTGCGGCAGATTGGATTGGTCCACACCAATCGCGCTGCCGATGGTTCTTTGACAGTTTCTCCGAACATGAGGCGACTGTCCTACTTTCAACTCATCATCGACCCGAACGCGGAGTCTTGCGCCCCCATGGCATACCCGCTCGAACAGGGCCGATGGAAGAAGATCGGGCGCCCCTCGCACCTGGTCCGCAGATGGGAAGAGATCCTCTTGCATCACGGCCTGATTCCCTACGGATGACACCCCTCACCGGCTCCCCGCCCCGCGCGGACGAGCCGGTTTTTTCTTTTTCCTTGACCGCCCCCGCCCCGGTTTGGTACCCATGCAGGACGTTCCTTTCCCCCGGAGGCCCGCCGTGCACCCGCCGTTTCTCGTGATCCAAACCCAGGGTCTCATCGCGGCCCTGGTCCGTGGCCAGGTACAGCCGGAAGACCTGGCCCGCAGCCTGTTTGCCATTAGCGGCATCCGTGACGAACACCTGGCCGCCGTCCCCAAGTGGGTTGGCGACCACGTAAAAGACTCCGGAGAAGCCGCCCGGCTTTCCCAGACGATCGTCACCGCCTACCGGACGGCGGAACAAGACGGACGCCTTGTCTGGCGGGGACCGAGCGACAAGATCCTGACGGTCCTGGACCGCCTCTGCGTGTCCCAAGGGCTTCCGAGCCTGCTTGCCACGTACCATGCCGCCCGCGACGATTTGCGCGCGCGTCTCGGCGAAGTGACCTATCGGGAACGATACGGCCGCTTCAATCCCAGCATGGGGCAGAGTTCCCGCACGATCGAACAGGGCCTCCAAGTGAGGCTGCCGCACATTCGCCTGATTTCCTAGCCCTTTTCCTATGGAATAGGGCTTTTTTCATTGACATTCGGGCCAAATGGTGCTATGTTCTGCGGGTCCTCGGACCGTCGGACGGCCGCGTGTCTTCGCAAGAAGGCGCGAGGAAAGTCCGAACACCCGCGCCATCGCAAGGTGGCGTGCGCTCCGCGCAAGCGGGGTGGAAGGTCGCTAACGGCGACCGAGTATCAAGATCAGGGCGCGAGGCGTTGGAGCAATTCACGCTTCGATCCCGGATCCCAAGCTTAGGGAAAGTACCACAGAGACAATACTAGCCGGGGCGCAAGCCCTGGTGAAAAGTGAAAAGTAACGCAGTGTGGCGCAAGCCGCTATGCGTTTCGCTCCACGGCGACGTGGCGGCGTGGCAAACCCCTTCCGGTGCAAGAACAAGTTTTGGTAGTTCGCTAGAGCCGTACGGCAACGTACGGACCAGAGAGATGGCCGTCTCCCCCGATGTGATGTCAGGGCAGACAGAATTCGGCTTACAGGCGGCTCCGTGGACAGCAAACGCCCTCGCTTCATGCGGGGGCTTTTGCTATCATGGCAAGTATCCGGCTATGAAAAAGGTGGAATTATTTTTCACGTCGCTCTTAGTCCCCGTGGATTTCTTCGCCGTCACCCTGGCGGCGACCGCGGCGTATTTTTTGCGCTTCCATCCGTTTTTCACCAGTTTGCGCCCAGTCGTGTTCGATCTAACGTTTGAGCGCTACCTGGCCGTTGTCGCTCCCGTCGCACTCTTTTGGCTGCTGGTGTTCGCCGCGTCCGGTTTGTACGCCACGCGCCGCCGTTCGCTATTTTCCGAATTAGGGCGCGTCGGTTTTGCCTGTTCCGCCGCCATGGCCAGCGTATTCGCCATCCTGTTCTTCTCCCGCACGTTCTTTGAATCCCGCTTTATCGCGGTCGCGGCCTGGCTGTTGTCCATCGCCTTCGTCGGCGGCGGGCGCCTGCTGGTACGCGGGTTGCAACGCCTCTTGCTGCGCTTCGGCGTGGGTGAGCACCGCTTGGCGGTCATTGGCGACACACATACGGCCCATATCCTCGCGGACACCTTTGCCAAGCATCCGGCCATGGGCCTGCGCGTCGTTTCTACCTACCCGGCGTTTACCAAGACGGCCGCGGACGGCATCCGTAAACTGAAACGGTTAGACGGAGTGGATGAAATCTGGCTCGCGGACCCGGAGGCGCCGCGGGAAACGTCGCTGGACCTGCTTGCGTTCACGGAGACGGAACACTTGGGCTTCACGTACAGCGCGGACTTCTTTTCCTCCGCCGTCGGCAAGTCCGTGGTGCACACCTACGCCGGCATTCCGGTGATTGAAGTGCGCAAAACCCCCTTGGATGGCTGGGGTGCCATCTATAAGCGCGCGTTCGACATCATCGGTTCACTGGTGCTCATCCTCCTGTCGCTGCCGCTCCAGATCCTCATCGCGCTCGCCATCGTCTTGGAAAGCCGCGGAGGCGTGTTCTTCTCCCATTTGCCGGGCGGAAAAAAGGCCGAACGCGTTGGCCAAAGCGCCAAGCCGTTTCCCTACTTCAAGTTCCGCACCATGCAGCCTGGGCGGCATTTTGAGCGCTACAACGAGCTGGCGGACAAAAACCTCCGCGCCGACGGTCCGTTGGTGAAAATCAAAGACGACCCGCGCATTACGCGCGTCGGGAAGTTCCTCCGCAAGTACAGCTTGGACGAAATTCCGGAGTTCTACCTGGTCCTGTTCGGCCACATGTCGTTGGTCGGACCCCGTCCGCACTTGCCGGAGGAAGTGGCCAAGTACAAACCGCACCAGCGCAAAGTCCTGACGATCAAACCCGGCATTACGGGCTTGGCGCAGATCAGCGGCCGCGCGGACCTGGAGTTTGAAGAAGAAGTCCGGCTGGACATGCGCTACATTGAGCACTGGTCTCCGCTCCTCGACCTGTCCATCCTGCTCAAAACCCCGTTCGTCGTGCTGGCACGCCGTGGTGCCTCATAGCGATAAAAACACCCCCGTGGATCCAGTCGGATCAACGGGGGTTTGCGTTTCAGGAGAAGATCTCGTAGGCACAACGGACGTACGCCTTGGCTGCCTCGAGATCGAGGTGATCGTCCACGTCGCGCAGCCGCCCCTCGGCGTCGATCGAGAGGAACGGATACCGGCGCAGCAGTCCCTGGACGGACGGAAGCGTCTCCTTGCACAGGCCGCCCGCGACGCCGATCCCTAGAGTGGGATATTGGGTCGCGAACTCCTCCACGAAGGTGGACGCCCGGTCCAGGTCGAGCATGAGCCCTTCTCCCCCGCTCGGATCGAGCAGGACGTCCGTGAAATACGGCGCGTATTTCTCGAACCGCCCGACGATCACCCCGGGGCGGAAACCGAGAGCCGCCATCGCCCGCGCCCCAATCTGGAGAACGGTCCGCTTGCGGAGGCACGCGGCCGCGAGGCCCGGGGTGATGTCGGGCCAGCGTACGTTCGCCTGGAATCCGACCGTGCCCACGACGCCCGACAGCGCATGCAGTTCCTCCCCCGCCCGTTCGCGGCGGTCCGTCGCGTAGTGGACCAGGTTCAGTGCCCGCGGATCAGGCGAGAAGATCCGCTGGATACGCTCCCTGGGCGGATACCGCTCCGGCCGGCGGACGGGGATGGGCGGAACCTCCAAGGTCTTGGCGCTGGCGAGCACGCCGACCATCAGCAGGTGGGACGGCTTCTTGGGGACGACGTCCAGCACGGCATCGGTCTCCTCCTGGGACATGAAACCGGTAACGCCGATATACGGTTTGGGGCGCGGCACAGCCCTCTCCTCTTCCTTCGAAACCGGCCAGGACCATTCCCGCGGCGGATCGAAGGGAAAAACCTAACAAAACAGGCCGAAAACGTCAATGAACGGCCGATTGAATATCCGGGCGGTTTTCGGTAAGGTGTCCCCCGCATGAACCTGGCCATTGTCCATGACCATCTGTCCCAGAACGGGGGCGCGGAGCAGGTTCTTTCCGCCCTCCAGTCGATCTGGCCCAAAGCGCCCACCTACGCGCTGTTTTTTGACGACCGGAAGTTCCCCCACCTGAAAGGCAAGGACGTCCGCACGTCGTTCCTCCAACGCGCGCCGCTCATGCGGGCCAAGTACCAGTGGTACGTCGGCCTCATGCCGACCGCCACGGAGTCCTACGACCTCTCCGGCTTTGACGTGGTCGTCAGCAACGCCTCCGCCTTCAGCAAGGGAGTCCTGACACGCCCTGGGACCGTCCACGTGTGCTACTGCCACACGCCGACGCGTTACCTGTGGCTCAACACGCACAGCTACGTGCAGGAATTGCGCGCGCCTGGGTTTGTAAAAGCGCTGCTTCCCCCGCTGCTTTCTTATTTGCGCATTTGGGATCGCCACGCCGCGGAGCGTCCGGACGTGTTTGTCGCTAACTCCAAGACGGTGCAGGAACGCATCAAGGCCTACTACGGCCGTGACAGCGTCTTGCTGTATCCGCCCGTGGACACACAACGGTTTTCCATCGCCCCCGGACCGAAGGAATACTTCTTGGCGGGCGGCCGTTTGGTGGCCTACAAGCGCTTCGACCTGATTGTGGAAGCGTGTTCCCGCCTGGGATTGCCACTCAAGATTTTCGGCACGGGCCCCATGGAAGCCGAATTGAAGAAGGCCGCCGGACCGACGGTGGAGTTCTTGGGCTACGTAAAAGATGGGGATATGCCAGCGCTGTATGCCGGCGCCAAGGCGTTCATCCACCCGCAAGAGGAAGACTTCGGCATCACGGCCGTGGAGAGCATGGCAGCCGGGCGCCCGGTGGTTGCTTATGGAAAAGGCGGCGCCGGAGAAACCGTCATCCCCGGCAAAACAGGCCTGCTTTTCGACCAGCAGAACTGGGAAACCGTGGGACACCTCCTGCTTCATTTTGACGAAGCGGCTTTTGACCCCGCGGCCATCAAAACGCATGCGGAAACGTTCTCGCGCGCGCGGTTTGAAGACGGGATGAAACGCATTGTGGAAGAAGCGCGGCAGAAGAAAACGGCCTCGTGATATGCGGATCCTGGTGGATGCGCGGCATCTGACGGCGCCGCGCCTGACGGGGGTGGGGGAATGCACGGTTCGGACCCTCCGCGCTCTTTTTTCGTCCAAGGATGGCAATGGATACGTGTTGCTGACCACCGGCCGCCGGACACTTCCCGCGGACCGCCTTGGCACGCTGCCGCCGCACGTGTCCGTGAAGCACGTGGCGCTCCCCAACCGCCTGTTGAGCCTGGCCGAAACGTTCACGGGACGTCCGTATCTGGACGTATTGGCCGGTGGGCGTTTTGACATGGCTTGGCTGCCGAACTTGTGCGTGGGGCGTGTGTCCCCGAACTTGCCGTACGCACTCACCATGCATGACGTTTCCTGGTTCCGCCATCCGGAGTGGTACTCCTGGAAGATGCGCGCCTGGCACCGGGCCGCCCGCCCGGAGGCATTGGCCCGCGGCGCAAAAACCATCGTCGTTCCTTCCCGCCATGCCCAGAGCGACCTGCTGGCAGCATTCCCCGGATTGTCCGCGGACCGCGTCACCGTGATTCCGCACGGACGCGGGAATGAATTCGTCCCGCGCCCAGCCCCGACGGATTCCGGGGTCCGCTCCAAATACCGTCTCCCCCGCCGTTACGCGCTGTACCTAGGCACGCTCGAACCGCGAAAAAATATCGACGGAATCCTGGCCGCGATGACTGCCTATCGCGCACGCACCGACGACGACTTGTCCCTGGTGCTTGCCGGAGGTACCGGTTGGGGACCGTTGCTTAAACCGCTTCCCTGGGTGAAACGGATCGGCTACGTGGACGCGGAACACCGCGCCGCGCTGTACCGCATGGCGGACGTGCTGCTCTGGCCGAGCTTCCACGAGGGATTCGGCTTACCGGTATTGGAAGCGATGGCCTGTGGAACGCCGGTCATCGCCAGCGCGTCTTCTTCCCTGCCGGAACTGACGGGAAATGCCGCGATTCTGGTAAATCCGCATGATCCGGAAGAGATCGCTTCCGCCCTGGAACAGCTGCACGCGGACCCCGCGCTTCGCCACGCCCTTTCCACCCAAGGACCTGTCCGCGCTGCCGCCTATTCCTGGTCCACGGCGGCTGCCGCGCTTCGCCAAACGTTCCTTCGGTAACCACAGGTTATCCACAGCTGCTTTTTCCTAAGGAAAACGGGCGACGATAGCCCGTTTTTCTGTTATACTGAGCCATATGAAGATCGGTTTCGACGCACGCATGTTCGGACCCGCTACGGGGGGAGGCGGCCTCGGGCGGTATGTGGAGCAAATCGCCTCCCGTCTTCACGCTGCCGACACGGAGGGTTCGTACGTGTTTTTCCTCAAGCCGGAGAACGCCGGAAGTCTGCCAGGGGCCCGCCGATTCACGACAGACATCCCTTGGTACGGCTGGAAGGAACAAGTCCTTTTGCCCCGTTTGTTGGACCAGAGGAAGTTCGACCTGATCCACTTCCCGCACTGGAACGTGCCGCTGTTCCTGAAGACGCCGTTCGTCGTCACCATCCATGACTTGATCCTGTTGGACGAGCCCGCGTCGTCCAAGGCCAGTACGCGCAACCCGCTTTCCTTCTGGATCAAGTACGCTGCGTTCCGCCTGGTCCTGTCCCACGCCGTCCACGCGTCCCGACAGATCATTGCCGTGTCCGAACACACCAAGCAGGCCATTCTGCGCCGGTTCCCAAAGATCCCGGCCTCCAAAATCACGGTGATTTTGGAAGGCGTGACGCCTCTGCCCGCCGGAACGGACGCCGTCCCGTGTCCGCGGCCGTACCTGCTCTACGTCGGCAACGCGTACCCGCACAAAAACGTGGACGGTTTGCTCCGCGCCTTCCGCCTGGCCGCCGCGGCCCAGCCGGGCGTGCACCTCGTACTGGCGGGACGCATGGACGCCTTCCGCCGTCGGCTCAAAGATTCCGCGGACGCGCGTGCCTTGGGCGAACGGGTGGTCTGGATAGATGATCCGGCGGACGCGCAGTTGTCCGCGCTCTATCGCGACGCCATCGGCTACGTATTTCCCTCGCGCTTGGAAGGCTTCGGCCTGCCGCCCTTGGAAGCCATGGCCGCCGGAGTACCGGTGGTAAGCTCCAACGCCGGCTCCTTGCCGGAAGTACTCGGGGACGCCGCCGTGTACGTTGACCCAATGGACGAAAACGCCCTGGCGACGGCCATGGAGACGCTGGTCACGGACCAGTCCCTGCGCACGACGCTGATCGCCCGGGGCCAAAAGAACGTCAAACGTTTCTCGTGGGACCGCGCCGCAGAAGCAACCGCCACCGTCTATCGAAACGTCCTCCGTTAACCAACGCTATGGAACGCCCCGCCCAATCCAAAAAGGCGCTGCGCCTCAAGGCCTCCATCACCGGCAAAACCGCCGGGGAGGCTTTGCGCGCGTCCTTGCGCCGGTTGGAGTCTCCTGGCGGGTTTGACCGTTCCGTCCCCGTCTCTTTGCGTTTTGAAGGCCTGAACCTCCCCGTTTCTCCCGCCACGGACGTACGCGTCGGGTACGCGGGTTCACTTTCTCCGTTCATCTTGGACCTAGGAAAAGCTCCGTCCATCCTTGAGGATTCGACCCCCATCCCGGCACCGGACTTTTTGCGCGCGTTCCAGACGGTTTCCGCCGCGCGCCCGTTGCCGAATTTCCTCGCCTTGGATCCGGAGGACTTGGGCGAACAACTTGCGGAAGAAGCCGCGCTCTACGCGCCGCGCCGCGCCTTCGCCCCGGTATTCCGCCGCCGCGCGCCCAAGACATCGCCGACCCTGCTCCCCGCATTCCCGGCTGCCGTGCCGCTCAACGTCGCGTCTTTAGTACCGGAACGCCCTGTCGCCGCACCCGCATTCCAGCCGATTGCCATCAACTTGGATCTCCCAGAGGCAGAAGAGGATGAAGAAGACGAGAGCCCGATCGCCCGGTTTGAATTCAACCGCATGGTGGTGGAAACGGAGGAGGAAGAAACGGCCGTCGCCGCCTTCGCGACGCCGTCCGTTCCGTTCTGGGACCGAATCCTGCCACGCCTGCCGTCGTTCCAGTTCGCCTGGGCCGGCGCCATGCCACGGGCCATCGGCGCGTTTATCCTCCTCTCGTTCGTCTCCGTGCTGCCGCTCCAAGCCATGACGGTCGTCGGTGATCTTCAGACATCCAAGGCCGACGCGGAAGCGGCCAGTTACGCCGCCTTAGGCGACCTGAAAGCCGGGGCCGGAGCTGTCGCGGCCCAAAATGCCGGTGGAGCACGGACGTCTTTTGATCGCGCCGCGGAACGCTTCGGGGCCGCCCGCCGCGCCGTGGACGACTTGGGCGGGACGGTGACTTTCTTGGTCAGTGCCCTCCCGGCAGGCGCCTCCGCCCGCGCTGGAATGGAACTGGTCGGTGCCGGAGAATCCATTTCCCGTGCCGGCGCCCGCCTGGCGGACGGTATCCTGGCCGCCGGCAAGAGTTCTTCTGCCGCCACGGACCGTTTACGCCTCATTGAGGACTATGCGCGTTCCGCCCTCCCGTTCCTAGAAGACGCCCGCGCGCGAGTAGACCGCGTAGACGCAAAGGACGTGCCGGAGAACGTCCGTGACTCGTTCCTTTCCCTGAAAGGACGCGTCCCGGCGGCAGAACAAGGACTCCGCCAATTCCTGGCCGTCTCCGACGCCCTAGTCGACATCCTGGGCGGCAATGGGACGCGGCAATATCTGGCCGTCTTCCAAAATGACACGGAAATGCGTCCTACCGGCGGCTTCATGGGCAGCTTTGCCGAGCTGACCGTGCGAGACGGCGAACTGGTCAGTATGAATGTGCCGGGCGGCGGCACGTATGACATGCGCGGGACCTTCACGGACTTCCTGGTCGCGCCCGACCCGTTGCGCCTGCTCTCTGCCCGCTGGGAATTCCAAGACGCCAACTGGTTCCCGGACTTCCCAACGTCCGCCCGCCAGATCATGCAGTTCTACGAGGCTTCCGGCGGTGGCACGGTCGACGGCGTCGTCGCGATCAACGCCGCCTACGTGTCCGATCTCCTCTCCATGCTTGGGGGGATCGACATGCCGGACTACGGCCGCACCATTACCGGCACCAATTTCGTCGGTGAGGCGCAGAAGATCGTGGAACTTGAATACGACAAAGAAGAAAACAAGCCGAAACAGTTCATTGGCGACCTGGCAGGAGAAGTGCTTTCCCGCGCCAAGACCATGGCCGGCGCGGATTTCCTCGCCTTGCTGGAACACGTGAACCAAGGTCTGGAACGCCGCGACATCCAAGTGTATTTCTCCGACGAAAACGCGGAGAAGACGATCGTGTCCCTGGGATGGGACGGCGGCCTGCGTTGGACCGAAGGCGACTACCTCATGGTCGTGGACACCAACCTCGGCGGCGGCAAAACCGACGGTGTGATCAAACAAGCCGTGGACATGCTGGTGAACGTCGCCTCCGACGGCACCGCCACGAACACGGTCACGGTAACCCGCACGCACACCGGCTCCCCGGACGACCTATTCTCTGGCGCAAACAACGTGGATTACCTCCGCTTGTACGTGCCTAAAGGCAGCCAACTGTTGTCTGCCTCCGGATTCACCCCTCCCCCTGCCAACTTATTTGAACCGCCGGAGGAGGGCTGGAGGATCGACGACGAACTGGTCTATGCCGCGCAGACCGAGGCACAGGACATGGAAAGCGGCACGGACATCCATGAGGAACAGGGAAAAACCGTGTTCGGCAACTGGGTGCAGACCAAGCCAGGAGCCACGTCTACCGTTACCTTTACCTACCGCCTGCCATTTAAAGTGACGCCGCCAGCGTCCAGCAAAACCACGGCATTCTTCAAAGAATTGCTGAACCGCCCGGACACGGCGCGCTACACCCTGCTCGTACAAAAGCAAAGCGGCGTCAAAGACCGCACCACCCGAGTACGGGTGGAGACGCCCGATATCCTCAAGCCGCTCTGGACCTCCGCGGACCAATCATCGTTGCAATTCACCAATGAACGCGACGGCTTCTTTGGCGGATTGTATGAACAGGAACGCCCCTAAGAAAACCGCCCTCCTGGGCGGTTTTCCGTTTCAGGCCCAAGCTTGTACAATGACCGTAATATGTCGCATGAAAAACGCACCCATCACCCGCCTTCCGCCAAAAAGGAAGAGCTCAAGCGCATGCACAATGAACTGCGCGCGATCTATGAGGACACGGACGGGTCCATGCCGGACCTGACGCGCCTGGACCGACGCGAAGGCTCCAAGTTCACCCGATTCCTCGTACGGTTATTGATCGCGTTCGTCCTCTTGTCCGGTGCTTCCTGGGCCGGTTTTTTCCTTTGGAATTCCGGTTGGTTCCAAAGCGGTGACATCCTGGATGTCACCGTAAACGGTCCGACGGAAGTCCAAGCGGGCGCACCCGTTTCTTATACCTTCCAGTATGCGAACCACGGCAACGTCCCCATCGCGTCGCTCGGCATGACGTTGCGCGTCCCGCCCAGTTTTGACGTTACTTCCCTCCAACCCCCGGCGGCCCAAGAAGGCGGCACGTGGGAACTGGGAACCCTCAATCCGGATTCGGACGGTTCCATCGTCGTCACCGGCATCTTCCGATCGGAAGCGTTGCCGCCCGAGGGTTCCCCTACGACGGTCCCGCAGGCTCTCCAAGCCGTCTTTGACTACAAGCCCGCCAACTTCAGCTCCGAATTCCAAGACATTAAGACCGTTTCCGTCCGCATGGACGGATCCGTGCTGGACGCGTCCGTTTCCGGCCCGGAAAAGGCCGTTTCGGGCGATGAAGTCACCTACGTCCTTAACGTAAAAAACACGGGGGCGGCGGCCGCGGAAAACGTGCGCGCGAACGTGTTCTTCCCCGCGGGATTCAACGTCTCCTCCGCAGACCCAAAGCCCGCGGCCTCGGACCAGTCCTTTTGGATCTGGGCGACGCTCGCCCCGGGCGAGCTCCGGGCGGTAACCATCAAAGGACGCTACACCTCTTCGGCGCTTGGCGAACAAACCGTGCGCGCCGACGTCGCCTTCTTGGACGGAACCGTCGTCCTCCGCCAAGACATGGCGGAAGCAAAGACGGACGTCCTCCAAGGCACGATTTCCCTGACCCTGGTCGTCAACGGCACGTCCCGCGACCAAACGGCAGACCTCGGCCGTACGCTCCGTGCCTCCGTCAGCTACGCCAACACCAGCCCGGACGCCGTGGAGGGCCTGAAGCTTTCCTTGGCCGCCGTGGCACACAACGGAAAACCGCTTCCGATCGACTGGAATGTGGCAGATATCGGCAAAACCGGCACACGAACGGGTAACACCGTCAGTTGGAGCAGTCCGTCCGAATCGCTTCTCGCCAAAATTGCTCCAAACGGTACGGGAACGTTCGACGTCTCCCTTCCCTTGGTCGGTAGCCTGGATCCTTCCAAAGTCGCGGACACGTTCACACTGAAACTGACGGGGACGTACGCAAAAGTCGGCTCTGTGACAGGCAACCGCTCCATGGAAACGTCGCCTATCAAGGTCGGCGTGAACACGGAATTCTCGGTGGACGCCGCCGCCCGCTTCTTTGACCCGGCGGGCGCGAAGGTTGGCAGCGGTCCCTTGCCTCCCAAGGTCGGTCAGACCACCACCTACCGCGCGTACTGGCCGCTCGTGAATACGCTCCATGACCTGACGGACGTGACGTTGTCCGCCGTACTCCCCGCCGACGTCTCGTGGACCGGGAAGACGACGGCTTCTGTCGGTACCGTCGCCTTCGATACGGCCACGCGGACGGTCACCTGGACCGTCCCCACCCTGCCACGCACGTCCAAGAACGTCCTCGCGACGTTCGACCTGTCCATTACGCCCAAAAAGACGGACGCCGGCTCATTCTTCAAACTGCTGAACGCCACGTCTGCCGAAGCAACCGATGCCGCCACACAGGAACGTTTGTCGCGTGGATTGGACCTGCTCACGACGGATCTGACCGACGACCCCGCCGCCCGTGAAAAAGGCGTCGTGGAGGAATAAAGAAGGATTGACCGAAAGGTCATTTTCGCCTAAGATCTATGGGCTCACGCGCCCGTAGCTCAGCTGGATAGAGCGCTTCCCTCCGAAGGAAGAGGCCACACGTTCGAATCGTGTCGGGCGCACCAGAAAACACCCTCCCGCCGGAGGGTGTTTTCTTGTCGTCCTAGATCATGCGCCGCAGGTGGCGCAGGGCCGAATAGGCCGCGTACGCGCCTGGTTTCAACACCGCATCATACGTGCCGGGATACGAGACCCGTTCCCCGCCGAAACCCAGCTTGAAGCGCGTCACGCCGGCCCACGGATGGTTCTCCGCGCCGTCCGGAGCGACGCCCCACCAATCGTACGCGGTCATGCCGCGGGCAGCCGCATCCTCGAGGAGGCGCCAATGGAGCAGATACGGCGCCATCAGTTCGCGCGAGGCGTCCCCAGACGCGCCGTGGAGATACGTCCGCGTGCCGGCGTGGTCCACCATGATGTTCGCCGCCACCGGTTTGCCCTCATGAAGCGCCATGGCCAAGAACGCGCGACACGGGCCTTCCGCCAACGTCTCCAACATGGCCGCGTAATACGGCTTGGCGTGGAGGGAGAACCCGCCGCGCTTGGCCGTCTGTTCAAACAGGAACCAAACGTCGTCCAAGGAACCGGCCATGGCGATTTCCACTCCTTTGCGTTCCGCCAGGCGCAGGTTGTAGCGGGTCTTGTGGTGCATGGCGGCCAAACGGACGTCTGCCGGCTGCGCCAAGTCCATGATGAGCGTGTCCGCCGGCTGCAGGTCCACCACCTTGCGCGCGCCGGTTGGAGCGCCGGCAGCAACTGGTTCAAATCGAACAAAACACGCGTCCGCTTGTTTCCCCGCGGCGGCCACCAAGTCTACGGCCGCCGAACTGTCTCCGACGGGACCGCGCGGAAACGACAGGTAGGACATGCCGAACGGCATGGGGAATTCGAGACCTTGGGCGACGGCCAGGCGGCCTCCGTCTTCAAACGCATACCGTTTGACCACGCGTCCGGCGGCCGTTTGGAACGCGCCCCATTCTTTGGACTGCAAAAACGCCCCGGAGCGCGGGAGCGGAACCTGCGCCAGGGCTTCCTCCCAGGCTTCCGGCGTAGGAATGGATCGCAGCATATTATCGGCGGGCAAGCAGCTTAAGCGCGCCGCGCACGCGGGCTTCTGTACTGACGCCTTCGACGTGCTCCAAGGCTTCCTGCGCTTCTTTTTTGACGTAGCCCAGGCCGAGCAACGCCTGCAGGGCCTCTTCGTCCGCCACGGCAACGGGCGTTTCTTCTTCCGCCAAGATGCCTTTCAATTCCAAGATGATCTTTTGCGCCGTCTTCTTGCCAATGCCGGGGACCGCCGTCAAAAACGCAAGGTCGCCGAGCGCCAAGCTTTGTTTTACCCGTTCGAACGGGCCGGCAAAGATGATTTTTTGCGCGCCCTTGGGACCGATGCCCGAAATGCCGATGAGGCGCCAAAATAACTCCAGGTGCTCCACAGCGGGAAACCCGAACAACTCGCGGGAATCCTCACGGACAACCTCATGGATATACACGGTGGCGCGCTCCGGCAACGCTCGGGAAACCGCGTCGGGCATGAGGACGCGGTAGCCGATGTCCCCCGTGCGCAACAAGATATATCCCTCCCCGCGGTGGACGACGGAACCAGAAAGCAAGGCGATCATACGCCTGGAGGATACCATTACTCGCGCTCCCTGCCGAACCGTTCCTCCAGCGCAGCCACCCGGCGCTCCAATTCCATGGCCGCGCGGGCCGGCAACACCGGCATCGTCCCTTCCCCCTCTATGGCGGCGTGGATGCGGGACAACAGGGCGCCGAATTTGGGACCGGCGGGCATTTCAAGCACGTCCAACAAGGACAACCCATCCAAGCCGGCGTCACGGAACACGGCGTTGCGTTCCTGCTTCTTGCGCTCCGCGCGCCGTTTGGCGGCTTCTGGACGGCGATACGGCGCGTACGCGTGCTCGGACTCAAGGAACCAGATGACGGGGTCAGCGACATGGCGCGCCCGGTCCTGGGCGGAGCGGCGTAGGGCGGATCCGGCGACGTAATCCAAGAACATTGCCGCTTGGAGCAAGTCGATAAAGTCATCCCCGTCCACTCCCGCCTTGTTTGCCAACGCGACGTAGCGGCCGATGCGTTCCGGGCGCACGCCGTCGAAGTCGGACAACGGCTGCAGGTGGTGGGCGATCACGTATTCCAACACGTGCGCGTCTTCTTCTGTTAGGCGCAAACGCGCGCACGTACGCGACAGCAGGGAGCGATAGACGGGCGCATGGACCATGCGGTCGTGCCCGCGGAAATGGACGCGGATGCCGTACGCGTCAAAAAATGCAGCCTGCGTCTCCGCCGGATCCTCACCCGCTCGGTCCTTGGCGAACGCCTGGTACAAATCCGCGTACAAGGTGCGCACGCGGGCACGGCTGGCGGCACCGGCGTCTTCCCACGCGGCGCGCGGCGGAACAAAGAACCCCAGGCGGAGACCGGCGCTTCCCTCTTCTCCCTCACAGCTGGCGGACACCCATTTGGCGGCATCATGGCATACGACAAATGCCTCAAAAAACGCCGCGCGTTCCCGCAGGGTGTCCTGGAGTTCTTCTATTTCCCCGCGAAACGACTTGTGCCGGGCAAACTCCTCCACCGCGCGCAGATCCAACGTGCCGTCTTCCACGGCGTAAAGCGCCAACAGCATGGAACGCAGATGCGCCTCCATGAACGGGCCTTCCGCGTGGTACGGCAGGGACTGCGGCGTCTTGAGGCTTTGGGCAATGATCGGCTCCGCGTGGACGGCGGCGGACAACGCGCGCTCCGCCCGGGCTATGATGCGCGGCTCCGCACACGCGCGGGTCAGCGCTTCTTCGAGAAATTCGGTTTCGACCGCGGAACGGGAGGGAGGAAGACGCGACATATGCGCGTGGGTTAACGCGAAGCCCCCGGTCCGTCATGGACGCGGGGGTTCGATCTTATTCGACCAATTTGTAGGTGACGGTCACGTTCAACGTGAGGTCCACCGTACCAGGAGAGACGGCCGGGGCCGCAACGCCACCTCCGCCCATGCCCGCACGGGCATCATAGGCATACATTGGGTAGCCGGGATCCTGCGCGTATTCGCTGTAGCCGATGACGCGTTCCAGACGGACGCCAAGGCGGTCCGCCAAGGCCTTGGCCTTCTTATCAATCTGGGCCAGGGCTTTTTCACGGGCTTCCGTTTTCAAATTTTCCTGGTCATCCAAGGCGAAGTTGGGACCGGAAACGTTGGTGGCGCCGTTCTGGCCGAGCGTCTCCAGCAAGCCGGAAAGCTTGGAGACATCGCGCACTTTGACGGTCATTTGCTGGGAGACGATCCAGTTGCCGGGATCGCTGGTCTGCTTGGTAGGATTCCAAACGGTTTCCTGGTAGGAATTGTAGCTGGACGTCTGGATGTCCTCCGGAGCGACGCCGGCCGCCTGCACCTTGGCCAGCAGGGCATTAGCCGTTTCCGTGTTTTTCTTTTGCGCGTCCGCCAGCTTAGGAAGCTTGGTCTCCACTCCGTAGTTCACCGTGGCGATGTTAGGCACGCCCGTCACCTTGGCCTGGGCATCCACCGTGATGGAATGTTCATACGGCACCGGCTTGCCGATTTCACGCGTCTCACGAACCGTCTTGTCCGTCTTGGCCCATACGAACACGGTCAAAAAGGCGCACAGCACCAGCAGGGCGAGCGAGAACGGCTTGTTGTCTTTCCACGTGGGGAACATACAGAACGATTGGTAAAATCTTTAGCAAGTGTATCACTCGTTGGGATGGAGGGCGAACACGGTCACGCCACCGACGGCATGCAGGGCGTCACGATAATTCGCCACGACGCCACGCGCCTTATAGACCGCAAGGATCACGTGCGTCTCCCGGCGCAAATGCCCGCCGCCCTTGCCGTGAATCACGCGTGCGAAACGATTGCCGGCAACGAATTGGGCGTTGACGAACCGTTCCACTTCCCCGCGCGCCTCGTCCTCACGCATGCCGTGCAGGTCGACCTGGGGCGCGTCCGCGTTCACTTCCGCGGCCAGCAATTCCGACCCGAACGGTTCTACCGGTTCGGAAGAGACGGAAGCGGGCGGTTTGTTTTTCTTCCATTCCTTCGGCATATCCTTATACGTTGGTATGGCGAAATAGTAACGGAGCCGGATACAAAACGAAAGACGGTCCAAGAATCTGGACCGTCCGTGAGACGTCGGTGGCGGCATGGCTTCGGCGGACGTCTCGAGACGCCGAAGGGCCTGGGGCGGCTACGCCGAGACGAAGGTCTCGTTGATGTGCCTGGCCGGCGGGATGAACTCCCGGCGGACGGGGGCGCCGACGATCTGCACCGGCAGGCCGCGGCGGACCACCGTGCACTGCTGCCGGATCGGGGCCGCGGGGGCCGCGTTGGCGCGGGCCATGGCCGCCGCCCGCTCGGCCCGCACGCGTGCCTGGCGCTCCCGCTCGTCCGCGCGGGCCTGGTTCAGCGCTGCCGTGACCTGCGCCTCGATCAGGTGAAGGCGGAGCGGGTTGCGCCGGTCGATGGCGCGCTCCGCGGTGGCGCGGGCCTGGCGGGTGATGCGCTCGAAGAACGTCGTCATGTGTTTCTCCTCGCGCAGCCCGTGGCCGCGCTTGAGCGGAGGCAGCATGCCTCCTGCTCTCCCGAACCTTCCGGTTCTCGGAGCCCTCCTCCCCACGACAAGTCGGGAGGAAAACTCGATCGAACCCCCAGAAAGCCTCTTCTAGGGTGAGGCACGCGTAACGACGCGGCGGGGCCTTGCCTACTTCGTTCTCACCCCGTGGCCCGACGGGGTGGAGACCTCGCACCGCGGCCGGCGGCGCTCGACCTTCCTCGCCGCCCTCATCAGGCGGTCGAAGAGCGTGTCGGGGAGGCCGAGGACCGCGAGGGCCTCGGCCAGGCGAGGGTGACTGCCGTCCCGCTGGGCCAGCAGGAGCACGGCGTTGGCGTCGGCGCGATTCATTGTGTCCCTTCTCTCCCAGCGGCATGCCGGGGCTCGACGAGCACAATGGCATCGTGAGGAACTAGTATAATCCAAAAAACAACTATTGTCAATAGTTAATGGACAACGTGAAACAGAATAAACGATAATTTAGCTTAAATAAGCTAAATTATTTGGATATAAAAGCAAAATACGGCTGAACAGAGCCGTATTTTAGGACCAGGATTGGACCGCCTTCTTGATCGTAGCCAGGGTGACCTTTTTCACTCCTTTGCCGTTTTTATAGCCCCAGCAGCGGTCCAGGCCAAAAGTGAACCCGCCGAACTCCTTAAAGAGACGGACCGCGTGGTCCGATTCCTGCACGTAGAGCAGTCCCCGCTTTTTCTCTGCCATGAGAACCGGCGTCGGTTTCCCAATATTGAGCGCGATGAGAAACGAGATACCGGCGCGGATACCGACGTCATGGCCGTCCTCCACCACCAGGAAGCCGTTCCACTTTTTTCGCTTCTTCCACGCCGCTTCCACGATCTTTCGCTTTTCCGCTTCCCCGCTTAAGTCCCGCACGCTCCCCATGAGTTCCATCTGATAATCCGTGACCTTGCGGATTTCCGCCTTGGCATAACCCGCGTCCATCAGTGCCCAGACGAACCCGCGGTCCATCAGCGCAATCCCGCGGATGAGACGCGGTTCAAACCCAAGCGCGCGCAGTTTGGCCGGCGTCAGTTTGAAGAGCGCCAGAAATTGCTCCATGGACGACAGCAGGAGCTTCCCTTTTGCGTCGTGCGCTCGGTCCAGGTTGGAATAGCGGTGGTGGTCGATGATGACCAGCTTTACGCCGAGCTTGCGGATTTTTTCTTCCATCTTCGGTCCGGGCATTTCTACCACGATGACGCGTTTCCATCCGCCCTCTTTCAAGAGCGGAATGATGTCCGGTTCTTCCTCTAACGTGGCGCCGTGCGGTTGGGCCGAACGGATCACGGGCAAACCCAACGCTTTCGCGATGCGGTAGATCGCTACGGCTTCCGGATCATTGGGCGAGATGAGGAGGACGGACCGGGGAGACATGCGTGGAGTATAGCAAAAAGAAACGCCCGCCGCCCGTCATTCCAGAGAGGAATTCAGGGCGGGCGGGCAGAACGGGCGGCTACGGCGGGAGGTGCGGACGGCAGAACCGCTCGCATCCGCGCAGCTTGTAGAGCTTGCCGCACTTCCGGCAGTGGCGCATCCCTTCCGGCGGCTGCCGGTTGGCGGCCACGCACGCGTCGCAGCGGCGGCGCTGCGCCCATGCGGACGCGGACACCTCGGGCGGGCGGACCACCTCGCCACCGCAGGCGCTGCAGCAGAAGTGGCCGTCAGGCGTCTGACGGGACTTGGCCAGTCGGGCCTCCCGCGCCGCCGCATCCTCCTGCTTCGAGGGTTTGGGCGGCCGATCCGCCCCGTGCCGCGGAATGTCGTCGAACCGCGGGTCGAGGACCCGCGTCCCCGAAATCCGGTGCGGAGGCTGCGTCTGCGCCTCCGGCCGACGATCGAGAACTCCACGCTCAATTTCCTCGATCAAGTCGAGCGTCCTATCCCCATCTCGCTTCGTCAAGGAAGCCTCCGATTCTCAGAACCTCCGACCCCATGTCGGCGGTTCAGTCGAACGCCGGTCTGGAAGAATTCACAGACCAGGAAAGAGGTTAAGGGACTACGGACCGTTGAACGGTCTTTGCCAAGTCCCTCGCCTGCGCGATCGTCAGCTCGGTCAGAGCCCAGGTGAGATCACCCGTCGCGCAACGCAGAACCAACTCCCGACCCCGATGGCGCATCTGATGACGCAGGTCCTGGTTGATACCAGGAAACGCCTCGGCGAGCGCGTCCTCGTCCCACCCCTCGAAATAGCTGAGGTAGACGAGGCGCACCTGGGCCTCGCCCGTCGTGGCCTTGGTCATCGTCAGCGCGACGGACGCAACGGACCAAAACAAGGCCTTGGCCCGGAGAAACCGCGCGGACGTTGCCGCGGCCATCTCCGCCTGCCGCGCGGCATCCGCCTGCCGTTCGGCGTCCGCCTTCGCCATACGGTCGGCGGCCTCCTTCGCGCGGATCTTGGATCCGACGAAGTTCCGGACGCATACGTAAGCGAACGACCGGGGGTCGCGCGGCGCGGGCGTGCGCCCTTCCACCTTCCCGACGATCCTCGTCACGTCCTCGGACGTGAACGGGACGCCGGACCTTTCAAGACGTACGCGAACATACACGGCCAGATCCATGGGAACTCCACATTCTCAGAACCTTCGAATCACCATGACTCGTCGGTTCAGTCGAACGCCGGTCTCGCGAGAATCCGCAAGACCGGGAAAGGGAATTCAATCATCCTCGTCCAGGAAAAAGATCTCGTCCGGATACTCCTTGATCCACTTCAGGAGTGTGGCGTCGAACTCCGTCAGCGGAATCTCCGGGGACAGCCCGTGATCTGCCGCCTCTTTCTCCGTGTCCTTCCGGCTTTCCTCCATCGCGGCACGCAGATCCTGCGCGGTGACGCCTCGGGTGAGCATGCCCATGAAGTGCCCAGCCTTCGGAACGCGCGTCGTCGCCCGTTCACGGACGTTGGACGCAAGATTGTTCGCGTACCACATCTGCTGCACGTCCGCGAGGTTCATGCGGCAGACGTGCACGTAACCGTCCTGTTCGTCCTGGCATTCCACGTCCCGACAAAGCGAGATGCAGTTACCCATGTTTTCCCCTTCGCGCCTTAAGCGCACGGACCGCCTGGCGAGCGGACGCAGGGCAAAGGCCCGCGATTTCATTCTCAGAACCTCCGAATCACCATGACTCGTCGGTTCAGTCGAACGCCGGTCTCGCGAGAATCCGCAAGACCGGGAAAGAGGTTAGGAGTAAAAGATCGCGCGGCAGAACTCGGCGTGCCACCGGTCCTCTTCGCTCACCCAGACCATGTCGAGGCCCGCGAGCGCCGGCAGGCCGACCAGCGTGCGAAACCGGTTCACGACGTCGACGCCCTGGACCAGGACGTGTTCGTGCAACCAGAGGTCACTGTCGATGAGCGCGCCGCCGCCCATGCCGCCCGAGAGATACCCGTGGACCGTCCATCCGGCAAGGCCGTTTTTGGACCCCATCGAGTAGCGCTCCTCGGGCCTCGGGACGGATCCCGGCACGATCTCCTCGAACCGGCGCTCCTCGGGCCGCAGCGTCACACCGTAGAACGACCAGCCGTCGGAGAACGCGTGCGCGCGGACCTCGTGCATCATCCGGCACACGGTTTCGTGGGCGCGCGCGAGATCGCCACCGACCGAACGGAGGATGACGCTCAACGGGCACGAGGCCGCGATCTGGCCTCCCCAGTCCACCTCCCAGACGACCCAGCACTGCTCCGTGGGCTCCGGAAAGGCCGAACGGATCGGGAGCCACGCGGGCCAGACGGCCGGCGTCTCTTCCCTGGCGTCCACCATCTCGCAGATCGCCTGCGCCAGCGAGAACCGCCGGCGCGTCGAACCGAACTTCTCCAGATTCATCCGTTCTCCTCGCGCCTGGACGGCGCTTTCCATTCTCAGAACCTCCGAATCACCATGACTCGTCGGTTCAGTCGAACGCCGGTCTGGAAGAATTCAAGACCGGGAAAGAGGTTAGGCGGCGGACAGCCGTTCGCACCGGGGCCGGCACGAACCGTCGCAGGGCCCGTGGGAGAACTTCACCCCCACGTACCGGTGGGCGACGGCCGAGTCGCAGTCCCAGGAGGACCGGACGTGGACGTCGCCCAGGCACGCCGCCGTGCCCTTGCCGCCGCGCTTCGCGTACCAGGTCTCGAAGACCCGGGCCGCGGGCGCCGGACGGGCAAGGACCGTCTCGAAACCCTCCTGCACCTCGACCGGCAGACCCGCCGCCTTCGCCATCTCCTTGCGGAAGATCGCGGCGACGGTTTCGATGCCGGCCGGCTTGCAGGCCCCGTCACAGAGACGCTTCTCGCGCGAGAGCCGCCACTTTCCGCCCGAGAAAACGTCCTCGTACGCGGAAAAGTGGATGCCTCCCGAACAGAACGTCTCCCAGTCCTCCCCGTCCGTCGACTGGCGCGAGACGAACGCCGAACCGTGCACGGAGACGGCCATGTTTTCCCCTTCGCGCCGGAGGCGCACAGGCCGCCGGGTGAGCGGACGCGTGGCGAAAGCCCGCGATTTCATTCTCAGAACCTCCGAATCACCATGACTCGTCGGTTCAATCGAATTCCCGATCGGCGAGAGATTGCCGGTCGGGAAGAGCCTCGAAAAACGTGGCTGCTTTGAAGCTTCACCGGACGATCCGTCCAGCCAGCTCCTTGGCGCCGGCGTTATGCCGGCTGCACCATGCCTCACATACCGAACCAGGAAGGTTCCGAGTTGGCTTTCGTGCACCAACCCGGCTTTGGGACATCGTCCCCCTATCCGACAGGTCGAGAGCGCCTGCCGGAACATCCTTGGTACGCATGCACCCTGTTCGGCCCGGTTTGTCCTTGGCCGCTGGCGGTTTTTCCAGACCACTGTTTTGCCGTGGCCGCAGATCCCATGCGCCGCACCGGGCATGGTTCCGGTTCGCCAGGGTCCTTCCTGATTCCTTTCTCAGGTCGGATCTCTTGGCTTCGTGTGCATCCTTCGCGACGTTAGGTGGGAGTTCACCTCGGATGCTCGCGCAGGGGGGACTGGACTACCTCTCGTAACCATCCCCCCTTGCCTTACCATGGGCCATCCCACGCAGATGCCCCATGTGTTCAGACGATCCCGGCCTTCTTGACGTTCGGCCAACGGCCGGCGGCAAGGGCGGCCTCCATGCCCCGGTAAACGGGGTGCTCGGGATCGAAGTGCACGATCACCGGCCCGCCCGCCTCGTCGCGAACCGCCTCGATGTTGTCGCCGCAGACGCAGGACAGACATCGGAACGCCACGCGGGCCGGCCCCTCGACGCTTTCGAAAAAGTCGAGGATGAATTCCAGGCGCTCCTCGGGAGAGCGCGTCGGGAACTGGCCGAAGCCGAAGTCGCCGGACGCACGGGCCATCCGCGCCATGACTTCCGGCGCCGCCCGGATCTCCCCATCGAACGCCACCTCACAAATCCGATCGCAGCCCATGGTCTTCTCCTTGAGCCGCGTCGGGCCCGTTGTCATTCTCAGAACCTCCGAATCACCATGACTCGTCGGCTCAGTCAAACCCCGATCCGCGAAAGCTGGTGCGGATCGGGTAGAGCGTGGAACGGGGACCGTCCTTCATGGAACCCCTTGTCGATTCGGGGCGGGATCGGCAGATGCCTTTCCCCGGTCCAAACGTTTTCTCGGCACCCGAACCCGTAAGAACAGGTTCGGTCACCGGATGGATGTCATGGGCATGCCTGCCGGAACCTGGGTTGGGTTCCGACGGGCTTGTCTTCGGGTCGAACCGGGACGCCTAAGTGCAGTGGAATACCCCGTCACCACCGCACCTTAGATCCTCGACGCGTTGCCCACGCGCCGAAGTCTCGAATAACAGCGAACACGGCGTCCTGTCCCGAATAAATGCGCAG
>CAZTTQ010000011.1:0-29653 GCA_964616135.1 uncultured Gammaproteobacteria bacterium | reverse complement strand
AGTACCTGAAGCACGACCTCACGGTGGAGGAATTTGCCAAGCGCCACACGGCCGCCGGCAACAGCGTGGAACGCATGCATGATTTGCGTGACGGCTTGAAGCGCATCGTGGTCGGCTTCGTCGACTCCGTGGAAAAGCACCCGAACGCGGACAAACTGCGCATTGCCGACGTGAACATCGGCACGGCCGTGGTGAAAATCGTCTGCGGCGGCGTGAACCTCAAGAAAAAGCAACGTGTGGCCGTGGCGCTTCCGGGCGCCCGCGTGCGCTGGCACGGGGAAGGGGAACCGGTCGAATTGGTCGAAAGCGAAATCCGTGGGGTCAAAAGCCACGGCATGATTTGCGCCGCGGTGGAATTGGGATTCGACCTGCTTCCGCAGGGCGACCATGAAATCTGGGACCTGACGAAACTGACCAAGGCGGAACCGGGCACTCCCGTGTCCGAAGCCCTCGGCCTGGATGATTTCATCTTGGATATCGAAGTGACCTCCAACCGTCCTGATTGTTTGGGGATCGTCGGCCAGGCGCGCGAAGGGTTCACGGCCGTCGGCGGGAAATTCTCCTGGAAGCCCAAGGCGTTGAAGGTCGAAGGGAATCTTCCGGCGCTTTCGGTGCGCGTGGAAGACGCGGAATTGTGCCCCAAGTACGAAGCGGTGTTGCTGGACGGCGTAAAAGTCGGTCCGTCCCCGTGGTGGCTGCAAAAGCGCCTCATGCTGGCCGGCCACAAGCCGATCAACAACGTCGTGGACGTGACCAACTACGTCCTGCTTGAGCTTGGGCATCCGCTCCACGCCTTTGACGCGGACAAACTCGCCGGCAACGCCGTGGTCGTGCGCCGCGCCAAGGCCGGGGAGACGTTGAAGACCCTGGACGGCAAGGAAAACAAGCTCACCGCCGACATGCTGGTCATTGCCGACGCGGACAAACCCGTCGCGGTCGCCGGCGTCATGGGCGGGGAACACAGCGGCACGTCGGAAGCGACGACGCGCGTCGTCTTGGAATCGGCCACCTTCCACAAGGTGTCCATCCGCCGCACGGCCCGCGCGCTCAACCTGCAGACGGATGCCTCCCTTGCGTTTGAAAAAGGCCTCTCCGCGCAGGCGACGCACGCCGCGTTGGCCCGCGCCGTCGAATTATTGAAAAAGGTCGCCGGCGCCCGCGTGGCGTCCGCTCCGTTCCGGTTTGAAGGCAAGCCCTACCAGGCTCCCGTCTTCTCCTTCGACCCCAAGAAAGCCGCGGCCCTGATGGGTGCGGATCTGCCAGCCAAGGACATGGTAGCTATCCTGAAACGCCTCGGGTTCGCCCTTGCCAAGAACGGCAAGGAATTCAGCGTCACCGTGCCTTCCTGGCGCGACAACGACATTGAACACAGCCGGGATTTCGTCGAGGAAATCGCGCGCGTATACGGCTACGCCAACATCGCCTCCGTGCTGCCGGTCGGCGCCCTGTCCGCCGCCAAGGCGGACCCGACGCTCCGCTGGGAGCGCCGCGCAAAGGACGTGCTTCGCGGCATGGGCTTTGCCGAAACGTACAACTACTCCTTCGTCTCGGCGAAGGAATTGCAGCGCTACGGCATGGACCCGGACGCCGCGGTCAAAATCGCCAATCCGTTGTCCGTGGAACAGGAATATCTCCGTCCGTCGCTCATCCCGACCATGTTGGGCGTCGTGGAAAGCAACCAGCGCCGGTTCCCGCAGGCGGACCTGTTTGAACTCGCTCCCATCCACCGCCCGCGCGGCGCCGACATTCCGGAAGCGCGCCTGCGCCTGCTGCTTGCCACGGTCGGCGTGGACGGAAAAGAAGGATTCCTGCGCGCCAAGGGCGCCTTGGAACGCCTGATGCGCGAATTGGGCGTCCGCACCTGGCGCTTGGAGCGCCTCGCCTCCGGCACGGACGACGCCCGTTGGCACCGCAACCGCTCCGCGTCCGTTTGGGCCGGCAACCACGGCCACATTGGCATGGTGGGGCAGGTGAGCGCGGAAACCGCCAAGGCGTTCGGGTTGGAACAGCCGACCTTCCTGGTCGAACTGGATTTTGAAGCGTTGGCGCCGCTCTGCTCTTCGCAGTTGGCGTACCGCGCGTTGCCCGCCTTCCAGGAAGTGAAGCGTGACCTTGCGTTCGTCGTCGCGGACCGGACGGAATACGGGCCGTTGGTTGCCGCGTTGCGTGCCGCCTCCGGTTTGCTTGAATCCGTGGAGCTCTTCGACACCTATCGCGGAGAAGGCGTCGGCGCCGGCAAGAAGTCGCTCGCCATCCACCTAGCCTTCCGCCACGCGGAGCGCACGTTGTCCGCGGAAGAGGTGGAAACCGAACTCGGGAAGTTGCGCGGCGTGCTTGAAAGCCAATTTGGTGCTACCATGCGCGCATAAGGTCAGGCTATCAGGAGGATATGCCCCCACTCACCCCGTTAGACATTCTCTTCGTCGTGCTCGCGTTTTGCGTGCTGTGGCTTTCCGCCGCGCTGTTCTGGCTTATTTGGCAAGTCGGCAACGTGCTGCGCAACGTCAACGATACACTGGAAACCGTGCAGCAAAAGATGTCCCTCATGGAATCCGCCATTACGGCGGTGCGCCACCGGTTCGAAAGCATGACGTCGTTGGCCGGTCCACTCATTGACGCCGGCCGCCGTGTCGTGGAATACGCCATGGAAAAACGGGAAGAAGTCAAAGCCCGTAAAGCCGCTCCCGTCCGCCGGTCGCCCAAAGTGGCGATGGACGAGGATCTGATGGACTAACCGCCAAAACGCCCCTCCGGGGGCGTTTTGCGTTGACAGAACGGCCGTTTTCGCGTTGACTGGCGCCAGGAGGAGGCCATGAGACAGGTCTTTTACGTGAACGGCTACGGTGTCCCAAAGGACGTCTTTGCGGACGAGAACTACGCCCGCTACCTGCGGTGCGTCCTGGCATGGGCGGAGACGGCCGACGCACCGGTCGACGTCTACCTCGTCGGTGGAGCGACGGATCCGGCCCAGCCGGACAAAACGGAGGCCGGCGAGATGAAGCGGCTGGCGGAGACAATGGTCCGCCCGTCGTACCGGGACCGGATCACTTTCCAAGTGGTCACGGAAGGAGCGGACCTGCTCGGCAACCTCCGCGCGCTGGAACGTCGCCTGGACCGCGCGTCGAACCTGACGGTGTTCTGCGAATATGCGCGCCAGGACCGCATGCGGTTCTTCTGCAGCCGCCTGTTCCCGGGTGCCCGGGTTATCCCGGTCATGTTCGACGGGGGAATGGGTGATCCGATCGTCGCCCGCCTGCGGGAACTGCCGAACTTGGCAGCAGCCATCGGTGGGTGGTTTTCGCCCTCGTTCAAGCGGTGGGTCACTGACCCGCTGCGCCGCCGCCACATGCGCCGGGATTCCGCCCGCCGCCACGCCCGCCCCTCGACCTGAGGAGGCGGGTGTTTTTTGTACAAAAAAACGACCCCGATGGGGACGTTAGACGTGGATGCCGATCTGGGCCATCCCGAGCAAGTCGATCTGGTAACGGGGGAGAGGGTCGCGTCGTCGGCGGGGTCGGACGCGGCGAATGCGCTTTGCCCGTTCAAGGCGTTCAAGGATGGGGCGGACAGGTATGGGCCGGCTCCCTCGCAGTTCGTGGAAATCAACGAGCTGGACGATGATCTCGGTCTCGCTATGCGTCCGCTTGTCCGACAGGACGAGTAACACTATTTCGTCTTGCCGGTCTCTCCGTTCACGCAGGAACGAGTAGATTAAGGTGCCAACGATCAGGAGGGAACACAGGACCTTGAAGATGAGGAGCAACATCGGGAGGTCTCCTTCGTGGAGGAATATTCGACCATGAATACGCCATTTCGTCAAGCGATCACCTGTGCATTTCCTGTGCAGGAACCCGGCTGGCGGAAGCCTTCCGCGGATGGTATTCTCACCAAGGTTTTCGCCGTGGTATGGCCCAACGCTTCGTGCACTTACACGTGCACAGCCATTATTCGCTGCTTGAAGCTCTTCCGCGCGTGAAGAGCTTGATTAAGCAGGCCAAAAAGATGGACATGGACGCCATGGCCCTCACGGACAACGGCGCCATGTACGGGGCGATTGAGTTCTACCAAAAGGCCCTGGAGGCGGAGTTGAAGCCCATCCTCGGGCTGGACGCGTACGTCGCCAAGGACGGCCGCCACCAAAAGCGCCACCGCATCGACACCAAACCCAACCGCCTGGTGCTGCTGGCTGAGACGAACGAAGGCTACAAAAACCTCCTCCAGATTTCCTCCATCGGGTTCCTAGAAGGCTTTTATTACAAGCCGCGCGTGGACCGCGAGATTCTGCGGAAGTTTTCCAAGGGGCTTATCGCGCTGTCGGGCGGCTTCTTGGGCGAAATTGAGGAACAGCTGAAAAACGGCAACCGGGACGAGGCGAAAAAACTCCTGGCCGAGTACGTCGACATTTTCGGCAAGGACAACTTCTTCTTGGAATTGGTGGACCGTCCGGAAATTCCGGAACAGGAGGCGATCAACGTGCAGCTGATCGAGCTGGGCAAGGAATTCGGCGTGGGCGTCGTCGCCACCAAGAACGCGTTCTACCTCCAACCGACGGACGTGGAAGCCTGGAAGATCTTGAACTGCATCAAAGGCGGCAAGACGCTGGAGGATTTTGAGCGCATGCAGCAGTACGAATACGACGCGTCCTTCGTCTCGCCGGCGTACATGGAAGAACGGTTCAAGGACGTGCCGGAGGCATTGGAAAACACCCGCCGCATCGCGGACCGTTGCAAGGTGGAATTGAAATTGGGCGCCTGGAACTTCGCCGACTTCAAGATTCCGGAAGGGAAGACGTTCTTGGACGTGCTCCGTGACCGCGCCTACGCGGAAATCGTGGGCAAGATCAAGGAAGTCACCCAGGAAGTGCGCGACCGCATCGACTATGAGCTGTTCGTCATCGACAAAAAGGGCTTCGCGCCGTACTTCCTGATCGTGTCCGACTATATTGAGTGGGCGCGCCGCAACGGCATCGTCACCACCACGCGCGGCTCCGCCGCCGGCTCGCTCGTCGGGTTCGCCATCGGCATTTCGTCCGTGGACCCGCTGCGCTACCGCCTCCCGTTCGAACGTTTCCTGAACCCGGAACGTCCGTCCGCGCCGGACGTCGACGGCGACTTCGCGGACAACCGGCGTGACGAGGTGATCAAGTACGTCACGGAAAAGTACGGAAAGGAAAAAGTCGCCCAGATCTGCACGTTCGGGACCATGATGGCCCGCGGCAGTGTGCGCGACGTCGCCCGCGCGCTCGGGTTCCCCGTGGAGTTTGCCGACAAAGTGTCCAAAATGGTGCCGATGGGCGCCCAGGGGTTTCCCATGACGCTGGAGCGCGCGCTGGCCGAGACGCCGGACTTGAAAAAGATGTACGACACGGACCCGAACGTCCGCCGGCTTATCGACACCGCCCGCCAGATTGAAGGGTGCGCGCGCCACGTCTCCGTCCACGCCGCCGGCACGGTCATTGCGCCGTCGCCGCTGACGGACTTCACGCCGCTGCAGATCGATACCAAGGAAGGCAAGGTGATCACGCAATATGAAATGAAGTCCGTGGAAAGCGCGGGCCTGCTTAAAATGGACTTCCTCGGCATCCGTAACCTGTCGATCCTTGGGGACGCGGTGCAGCTCATCAAGCGCATTAAGGGGGTGAGCATCAACATCGAACGCGTGCCGGTGGACGACAAGAAAACGTTCGAGCTGTTGGCCAAGGGCCACACCATGGGCACGTTCCAGCTGAACGGGGACGGCATGACCAAGTACTTGATGGAACTGAAGCCGGAACGCATCGAAGACATCATGGTCATGGTGGCCCTGTACCGCCCGGGCCCAATTGATTCCATTCCGGAATACATCCGCCGCAAGAACGACCCGTCCAAGATCAGTTTCTTGGACCCGCGGTTGAAGGACATCCTCGACGCGTCCTACGGCGTCATCGTCTACCAGGACGACGTCATGTTGATTTCGATCAAGTTGGCGGGCTACAGCTGGTTGGAGGCGGACAAGCTGCGCAAGGCCATGGGCAAAAAGATCCCGGAGGAAATGGCCGCGCAAAAGGAAAAGCTCCACAAGGGGTTCCTGGCAAACGGCATGACCGAAAAGACGGCGCAGGAACTGTGGAAGCTCATTGAACCGTTCGCCGCCTACGGGTTCAACAAGGCCCACGCGGCCAGCTACGGCATGGTCGCGTATGAAACCGCGTACCTGAAGGCGAACTATCCGTCGGAATACATGACGGCCGTCATGACGGCGGAATCGGCGGACTTGGAAATGATCGCGTCGTCCGTGCAGGAATGTTTGCGCATGGGCATCGACGTCCTGCCGCCGGACGTGAACGAGTCGTACCCGACCTTCACGTGCGTTTCGGACACGGCCATCCGCTTCGGTCTCATGGCCATCAAGAACCTGGGGGAAGAGGCGATCCAAAGCATCGTGTCGGAGCGCAAGGAACACGGGCCGTTCAAGGACCTGTCGGATTTCGCGTCGCGCATGCCGCACAAGGCGTTCAATAAGAAGTCGTTGGAATCCCTGGTGAAGGCCGGCGCCATGGACCGCTTCGGCGAACGCAAACAGCTGCTGGAAAACCTGGACCGCATCCTGCTGTTCAACAAGTCGGCCCAGCAGGAAAAAGCGCAGAACCAAGTGAGCCTGTTCTCCTTAGCCCCTTCATCCAACGTCGCGCACCTGGCGCTCAAACCGTGTCCGCCGGCGGGGAACGCGGAAAAGCTGGCATGGGAAAAGGAACTGCTCGGGCTGTACGTTTCATCCCATCCGTACGCGGAAACAGAAAAGCTCCTGTCGCCGTACCTCGTTCCGTGCGGCGCGGCGGCCGACGCTCCGGACGGCGCCTTTATCAAGTGCGGCGGGCTCGTCACGTTCGTCAAAGAAATTCCCACCAAAAAAGGCGAACTCATGGCCTTCATCGGCCTGCAGGACCTGAAGGGAAAGGTGGAAGTCATCGCGTTCCCCAAAACCTGGGCCGAGTACAAGACCGTCGTCGCGCCGGACAAAATCCTGTTGGTCTCCGGCAAGATGAGCAAACGCGTGCCCGAACGCCGCGGCGGGGGCGGGGGAGAGGACGAAGAAGGCCAGCCCGAACGCGCGTTGGACGTGAAGATCCTGGCGAACAGCTTCATCACGGTGGCAGAGGGGGAAGAACGTTCCGTGGAACAGATGCTGCGCAACGGGCAGTGGGCGCCGTCCGCCGGCGCCATGTCCTCGCCGGACGCTTCTTCCACGCCGGCTCCGATGCGTCCCGCCCGCCCCGTGTTCAGTTTTGGCGACTCATCACAGAAGGCGGTTGCACCAGGGAAGACATCCCCTCCTCGACCCGAGGAGGGGAATAGGGGGGAGGAGGCGAAATCGGAGCCTGCCCACCCCGCCATGATCCACAAAGGCGGCCTTTCTATCGCTCTCCGCGGCCGCCCCAGCCAGGAAACCGTGGAACGCCTGCGGGAAATTTTCCAAACCAATTTGGGGACGGAACGCGTGTGCTTCCTGGTGGAAGCGGGCGGCCGTCTGCGCCGCGTGGAAACCGAATACCACGTGTCCGTGGCTCCCGACATCTTGGACCAAATCGCGGCCGTCGTCGGCCGGCAAAACGTGCAGGTGGAACAACCGGCATAGTTTTGCTATACTTGGGCCAATATGTCGCCCAAGCGGTCGGAACCGAAGTCGTTTTCCGTGGACGGTGGCCCTTCGTTGCGGTTGTACCGCCGCATCGCGGTGTCCTTCGTCTTGCTCGCCTTGGTCTTGCTCATGACGGTCGTGTACGTTTCCACGGTGGAGGCGGTCATCCGCATTACGCCGTCGTCCGAAACGGTGAAGACCGAATTCTTATTGGACGTGGTTAAAACGCCGACGCGCGATAATGAAATCCGCGGCCGCGTCTTATCCGCCATTGTCACGGATACGCAAACCTATCTGCCCGCCGGCGACGGCTTGCAAGAAGTCATTGGCACGGCGCGCGGGACCGTCACACTTCACAATGACACGGGGGCGGACCAAACGTTGGTGCGCACCACGCGCCTCTTGGCTCCGGACGGCACGCTCTTCCGCATCGACAAGCAGGTGAACGTGCCCGCGCGCGGGACCGTCACGGCGCCCGTCTACGCGGACAAGCCGGGCAAGGAGGGCGACATGGCCCCCACCAAGTTCACCATTCCGGGCCTGTATCCGGAAAAGCAAAAACTGGTGTATGCCACCAGTGAAAAAGGCTTCAGCGGCGGCTCTAGCCGCGTGGCGGCCATCGGCCAAGCGGATATTGACCGCGCGGCCACGGAGCTCCGTGCGCGCCTGGAGGGCGGCGCCAAGGCCCAGTTGCGCTCCCAGGCGGGCGCCGAACTGGGCGGCGAATCCTATTCCATCGACGTCGTGAGTCAAAAATCCAGCGTGGAGCCCGGCACCCAGGCCGGATCGTTCGACCTAACGTTGTCATTGCGCGTCGTGGGCGCCTTCTACGACAAGGCCGGCGTGCAGGATCTTGCCTCACGTGCCCTGTTCCAGGCGTTGCCGGCAGGGAAGCGCTTTGCGGAAGTGAACGCGGCTGGATTGCAGACCACGGTGGAAAAAGTGAACTTGAAAGAAGAAAAAGCCAACGTCCGCGTGTATCTGGACGGCCGTGCCATTCCGTCCGCGTCCGCCGCGGCACTGGATGCCGCCCGCTTTGCCGGGATGACGGCGGATGAGGTGAAAAAGACCCTCAAGGATGAAGGCGTCGCCACGGAGGTGGAGGTGAAATTCACCCCGGCGTTCATTCGCCGCGTCCCGCGCTTGAAGGACCACATCACCGTAGAAATTGCGCCGTAAGCCCCCGCCCGGGGGCTTTTGCATTGACACACGGTCAAAAAACCGCTACGTTTGGGCCCCGACCGCAGATCCGCGGCCGGCCGTTCCGGAGGTGTTTCCGTGTCCCGTGCTCTCTCTGACGACCGACCCGCCCGGGTCTCGCCGCCGTTCCTTGTTCCGTCCGGATGCAAGGAGGGAGCCCGCGAGATCCTGTTCGACTTGGTCCGCGTGGCCCTGCGCGAGCGTCCGTCGTTCCGCGCGCGGATCCTGCTCGCGCCCATGCCGGTTGCCCGGGTCGGGCGCCTGCGGAAGTGGGTCGAGTCCGAACGTCCGGAGACGCTCTCTCCGTTCGTGCTCGACGCGGGGCCGGAGCGCGAGGTCATACAGTACTTCGCGAAGCGCGGCCTGTACGTCGAGGTCGTTCGCTCCAAGGACCTGCCGCTCTCCTATGAGCTCGCCGTCCTGACCTGATCTGCCGCCGTCTTCCCGCTCGGGGAGACGGCGCGTTTTTTTGAGGGCGTCGATTGACAAATGCCTGGAAAGCGGGTAGTATTCCCGCCCGGTCCGCATGCCGCGGACGGAAAGGAACCGCATCGATGGTGACTGCAGAAGCCGACGCTCCACGGACGTTCAACCACGACGTGGAGGCAAAGATACTCCTGAGTGCCGCTCAGGAGCGCATCAAGAAGGGGGAACACGGGTTTGAGGTCACGCGGGTTTCCGAGGGGCCGAAGATCGGGCTCCCCGCGCGCTTGGTCGCCTGTCGTCCCGAGCGGATCAATCCGTTGGCCGACTTGGACGGTGGATGGCTGCTCACGCTGTGGCGCATGTTTGCCGACCATCGCATGAACCTGCGCATCTGCCTCGTGTCGGACCTCCCGGTCCTGACGTACGCCGTGGTGGTGGATCCGTGAACGCCGCCATCCGCGCGCCCTGCCGAACCGTGAGGCGTCCGCCGACGGCCCTACGCGCCTCGAGCGCTTGAAAGAGACGGCTCGGCGCATCAGGCGGACCCAGGCGATTCTCGGCCGCTTGGCCAACCTTCTGGTGAGGGCTTCGGCCACCACCGGCGGCCCCAAGGATCACTCCGACGGGTGGCAGTTCCGCGAAGGGGAGGATTTCACCATCCCCGAGGAAGCGGACTACGACCCGTCGTGCGACCGGTTCGATCCCGCCTGGCTCGTCCCTGAACAGCGGCGTCTCGTCGCCGTGATCGAGGCGATCGTTCCGCGGGTGGAATTCCTGGACCGCAGCCGTCGGGGTTCGCCCCGCGTCGTCGTCCTGCGTGTACACCTCGTCTGAACCGAAGTCGCGCAGCTCTCCGCGCCGTCTCCCACCCTGGGCGACGGCGCGTTTTTTTCTTGACGCGTCCGTGGCACGGGCGTAGTCTGCCAGACGCGTCACTGGAGGACGCGAGGGAGATGCCGCATGACCGCTGTCGCGCAGGGAGAGCCGGGGAACCAGCACACGCCCCCGGAACCGGTCCCGCCGGAATGCAAGCCGTTCGTGCTTCGCCATGGGGATGCGGGCCACTTGGCCCACCTCCTCATCAAGTCCACGTCCTGGATCCGCGACCACCCAAAGGACGCCCAGCATGAGGTCGCCATGCTGGCGAATGCTGACTACCGGATACCCGACGACCAGGAGTCGCGGTACCCGGAGCACTTCCGAACGGAATGGATCGTGGATCCGGTCCTTCAGGAACTCCTCCGCATCCTCTCCCATTCCGAAGTGGAGCTGTTCGTCCTGAGCCGCGGCATCGGGGAGTACTTTCTCCTGTCGCGCCGCCGCACGTTCGGCTGACGGTCATCTACGTGCCACCGCGCGCCCTCCTGAGGGCCGCGGTTTTTTCTTGACGGCACCCGTCGGTGAAGGCTATCGTCTCCCTCGGTTCCGACCAACAGGAGGTGTCATGTCCCGCCGTACTGCCGCATTCCAAGACGACGACGAAGAAGAAGTCGACTCATTCCCACGCCCGCCGCCGCCCCCGACGTTGACCATCGATATGGGCGCGTTCCTGCTCCGGCGCGCCCGTGCCCGTACGGCGTCCTTCTCGGATGCGAAACGCACGGTGTCCTTGGCCGTCGTAAACGCGTACGACTTTCGAATACCGGATCGCCACACGGACCCAGCGCCCGCGCGGATCGAGCGCTCCTGGCTCGTGACAACGGAAGCCATCTCCGGCTACGACGCCCTGGAGCATGCCGGCTATCGGCCAACTGTCGAACGGGTGGAAGACCACTACGAGATCTTCGTTCGCCGCCGTTTCCTCTGACCTGGCCTCTGGCCGGTCTTTTTTTGCCTTGACCTTCCGGACGCGGATGGGTAAGGTCCTGTCCGCGACAGCGTTCGCGCGAGGTGTTTCATGGGTATTGGCAATCGGCACGGTGAGATACCGCCAGGCACCAAGTTCACGGAGCACTCAACCACCTTCGGCTGCCAGGTGATGGCCCTGGCGAATTCCGTCCGTTCGTTGGAGGGGAAGGCGGACATTTGGTGTCGGAAACTCGACGTGGAGGCAGGCCAATCGGAGGATCCGTTCTCGCACGCGCCGGACATGCGGCGCGTATGCAAGGATATTCTGGCGAAGGCAGTGGAGGAGGCGCGCAAAGGCGCCTCCGGTTTCGTCCACTGGGCCGTGCGGTATGAACAGGATCTGACGCCTGAGGCAAAGGACGCCCTGTTGAAGGGGGGAGAGGTCCTGTGCCGCGTGCTGACGGAGCGGTATTCGCTCCCGACGGTTCGTCTCGAGCACGGCCGGGCATTCTCCGTGACGTTTCCCATTCGCTGACCTGGCCTCCGGCCGGTCTTTTTTTGTCCGCTTGACCCCATTTGCCCCCGGTTCTATGCTGTTCCCATCGCAATGACAGGGGACACGCCGCTTCCATCCGCGTTTACAGGAACCTTTGGCCGCGACTGAAAGCCAAGGGAACGCGCGGAACCGGTACCACCCCTCGAGCGGCTTGCGTGGAAGCTTTCCACGCGAAAAGAAGCGGCCCCGCCGGATTCAACGGCGGACGGCAAGTCGGGTGGAACCGCCCCTTACGGGGTCCCGAGAACTCATTCGTTTGGGTTCTTTTTTGTTGAAACATATGAACGACCAATTGCACGCAATGCGCCACTCCGCCGCGCACGTCCTGGCGGCCGCTGTAAGCGAACTCTATCCGGGCGCCAAGTTCGGCGTCGGCCCGGTCGTGGAAGATGGCTTCTACTATGACATCCTGACCACGCCCGCCATCACAGAGGACGACTTCGTGAAGATCGAAAACAAGATGCGCGAGATTATCAAGCGCGGCGACGCCTTCCGCCGGGAAGAAATGCCCATTGATGCCGCCATCGCCTTCTTCAAGGAGAAGAACCAGGACTTCAAAGTTCAGTTACTGACGGCACTCAAGGAAAAGGGAACGACCGCCATCCGTCCGGAAGAAGCGGGCGACATCGCGGGTGCGGACTCCGCCTCCGTGTACCACACGGGTGCCTTCGTGGACCTCTGCCGCGGCCCGCACGTGGCGAACGCCAAGGAAATCGGCGCGTTCAAGCTGGCCAAGTTGGCCGGCGCCTATTGGCGCGGTGACGACAAGAACCCGCAGCTCCAGCGCGTGTACGGCTACTGCTTCGCCACCAAGGAAGACTTGGATGCGCACCTCTTCATGCTGGAAGAGGCGAAGAAGCGCGACCACCGCAAGCTGGGCAAGGAACTAGGCCTCTTCACGTTCTCCGAACTGGTCGGCCCGGGCCTGCCGCTGTGGACCCCCAAGGGCACGCTGGTGCGCGAGTTGTTGAACGACTACGTCTGGAGCCTGCGCCGCAAGCATGGCTACCAGAAGGTCACCATCCCGCACATCACCAAGAAGGACCTGTACGAGACGTCCGGCCACTGGGCGAAATACGCCGCGGACCTGTTCAAGATCGAAACGCGCGAGGGCCACACGTTCGCCATGAAGCCGATGAACTGCCCGCACCACGCGCAGATCTTCGACTCCGAACCGCACAGCTACCGCGACATGCCGCAGCGCTACTGCGAGACGACCATGGTGTACCGCGACGAGCAGAGCGGGGAACTCTCCGGCCTCCAGCGCGTCTTGTCCATCACCCAGGACGACGCGCACGTCTTCTTGCGCATGAGCCAGGTCCGCGAGGAAGCGGAAAAGGTCTGGGACGTGATCGCCACGTTCTACAAGACGTTCGGTTTCAACCTGGTGCCGCGCCTCTCCCGCCGCGATCCCAAGCAGCCGGAAAAATACATGGGCGACGCCGCCGACTGGGACAAGGCGGAAGCCGCGCTCAAGGAAATCCTGGACGACCACAAGGTCGAATGGATCGACGGCCCCGGCGAAGCCGCCTTCTACGGCCCCAAGATCGACTTCATGGCCAAGGACTCCCTGGGCCGCACCTGGCAGGTCGCGACCATCCAGCTCGACTTCAACCAGCCGCGCAACTTCGGCCTGACGTGCATCAACGAAAAGGGCGAAAAAGAACCGATCCTGATGATCCACTGCGCCATCATGGGTTCGATCGAGCGCTTCATGAGCGTCTTGATCGAACACTACGCGGGCGCGTTCCCGCTGTGGCTCTCTCCGGAACAGATCCGTTTGGCCACCGTATCCGACGACTTCGTCCCGTTCGCCAAGGACCTGCAGGCGAAGCTTGTCGCCGCGGGCCTGCGCGCGTCCGTGGATGATTCGTCCGAAAAGCTCGGCAAGAAAATCCGCAACGCCGCCATGTCCAAGATTCCCTGGACCGTCGTCATCGGGGCCAAGGAAGTGGAAGGCGGAGACTTCAAAGTAAACGTCTTCGGCCAAGAAGAAGACGTGGTGATTTCCCAGGCCGACTTCGTCGCGAAAGCCACGGAGCAAGGCAGTATGCCGAAGTGATATACTGCCTCTAGAGCCTTATGCCTAAGAACACTCCAGGAGTTGTAGATCGAAAGAACGTGACCTACCCACCAAAAGAGAAGGCAAAGTTTGAGTACGACATTCTCTACAAGACCTTGGAGTATACCCAAGCTCGAGAAAATTTCTATAGCAATAAATTTATTGAAGTGGAGATGACTATTGCTTCCACAATCTTGAGTATTACAGGGGCTGGAGCACTCTTAGGAAAGTTTGATACTGCAAAATTTCCTCTAGTTGAGAATATTTGGGCAGTATTAATTATCGGCTGGTTCCTGCTAATCGCGTCCTTGGTGCTTGGTCTCACAGCTATCCATGTATTGGAGCAGTTCTGGATGAAACAAATGAGACAGACCAGAGGAACTTTCAATGTTTGGAGACAGGTTATTTTGCAGGATGGAAACTATGAGCAAGCAAAAGCTGATTGCGGCGCCTTTGCTCAAAACGGTATTGTGGAATCTGCAAAATGGCCACATTTTTTACAAACAATTTCCTTGGTTGTAGGTACTATAGTTGTGCTAGGGGCTGCTTCCCTAACACTTTTCAAAAAACAGGAAACACCTGTGTCGCCAGGGGCAATACCTACAGTAGTAAACAATCCCGCCTAACCGGCGGGTTTTTTGTTATACTCGTTTTCATATGACCGACCCCAAAGCCATGACGGACGCGGAATGGAAGAAAACCCTCACTCCGGAGCAATTCCACGTACTACGAGAAAAAGGGACGGAGCGGCCGTTTACGGGCGAATTATTGGATGTGAATGAAAAAGGGGAATACGTCTGCGCCGCCTGCGGGGCGGAGTTGTTCGATTCCAAGACCAAGTTTGATTCCCACTGCGGCTGGCCATCCTTTGACCAGGCCAAGCCGGGTGCCGTTGTGTTCACGCCGGACGACACGATGGGCATGCGCCGGACGGAAGTTACCTGCGCCAATTGCGGCGGGCACTTGGGCCATGTGTTCGATGATGGTCCTAAAGAGACGACGGGGAAGCGCTTCTGCATCAATTCCGTTTCGTTGAAATTCAAGAAGAAATAAAAAACCGCCTCACGAGGGAGGGGTTAGGGCTTGGGGATGTTCAGACGGACGCGGACTTCCCGTTCGATGGAGGCGCGCCGTTCCCGTGCCTGCTGCCGGATGTCGTCGACAGCCCGCGCGCACAGGAGCTCGATCTGGGCGTCCGACACGCCGGCTTCCTCATACGCCGTCTCCAGCTCCAACGACAACCGGTTGGTGGCGTGGAAGGTTTGGATGTGGGCGAACAGGGCCGTGTGGCACGCTGGGGTCAGGGAGACGAACCCGTACGCGACCACGACCTGGACGCGCGTCCGGGACTGCGCGTCCTGGGTGTGAGTTTGGTCCCACCGGAGAATGGCGCACGGCTGGTCGTGCCGACGCTGCAGGTCCAGTAGAACCAGGTTCCACTTGACGCGCCGCGCGTCCTGCTCGTCCAGGCCCAAGAGGCGCTCCAGGACTTCGTGGTTCGTGTCGCGCGTGGCCAGCAGGCAGGGCAACATGTCTTTCATGTGCCCGGGCAGCAGGCATTCCTTGCCCGTCGTGACGTCGATCGGCGGCGACAGTTCGTCGTGGGTCCGCCTGCGCCACTCGTCGTGGGATGGGGCGTGTTGGGTTTCTCGGCCAAGTTCAAGGACACGGCTTGTCATGGGTTCATCCTCCGTGGGGAGCATGTCCTGACGGGACCTTTTTGTCAATCGTCGGAAGGCCTGTCACGCACGGATGCGTAGATGGTTGACGGCAGGCCGTTTTTGTGGGAGAAAGGACCCTCGCTCTTTGTCCCGGAGGTCACATGAATGTCGCGTGGGAAATCTGTCTGTCGCTCGGCTTCGTTGCCGGCGTGGTCGCCGGCGGCATCTGGCTCGCGCGCCGTCGCGCGCGTCGTACCGCTGCCCAGTGGAAGGTCGTCCAGCGTTTATTGTCCGCCGACCGGTGGTTCCTTCCGAAGGAGCTGACGGTAGGGGAGGACGGTCACGTCGACCCGCTGCTCTACCAGGAGCTGCAACGCCTCATTCGAAACGGCGACGTGGAACTGCTTGGGGCCGAATCCCCGCAACCGCTTCACAAACTGTCGCGGCAGGGCGGGGAACGTGTCCGCACGGAGCGCTGGCGATGAAGGACCGATTCATTTGGATCCTCGCCCTGGCGTTCTTCGGCGGCATGATGATCCGTTGGGACCAACGGATGCGGCAAAACCGTCGGACCCTTCTCTTAATCCTGGGACGGCGGGGACTCTCGTCGGCCGAGGATTTGGAGGAAGTTGCAGCGGGGAAGCTGCATATCCCCACGCTGCGCGCCACCTTCAAGTGGTTGACGGAGAAGACAGGGGAAGTCGAAGCGGTTTTCCCTCCGGGGGCCACGGAGCCCCTGTATCGACTGACTTCCAAGGGAGTGAAGGTGCTGGAAGCCTTTGAACACACGTCGAAACGCCATTCGGCACCCGGCCGTCTTCCTTAGGGAGGCGGTCTTTTTCTTGACAATCTAGCAAAAATGGGGTAGGTTCGGACGTTGTGGACTGGTCCGCAACACCCGCTCTTTCCCCTGGAGAATGCATGCCGAAATCCTCGATTCTAGGCTTCGTGCTCGCCATGGCTGGGGTGGCGTTTGTCACCCTGGTCGTCTACACGGTCTTGCGCCGCGTCCTGCGCCGCCGCCGGCCCTATCTGATCCTCAAGGTACGGAACGACGTCGCCCGGGCCTTGAAGGCCCTCACGGACTTTAGCGCGGATCTGTACCTTCCGGACGACATCCGTCCGGAGTTCGAACGGCGCCGCATGCGGCTCCAGGAAACCCTGGACGCCATGCTCGCCTTCGCTCTCTCCGTCAAGAACGCGCGGACGCCCGACGCGTTCTCGTTCTGGTGGGAGGAGCTGCTCCTCCGCGGATCCCTCTGGGTCCTCCGGCGCTTCACACCAGTCACCCTAAACACCTTCCGCCGGGAGACGATGTCCCGGCTGTGTGAATGGGCGGTCCACGCGGAGAGCGCTGCGGGAGAGCAGTACCTGCTGGCGGAGGAGTACGCGCTCCGACTGCCACGGGAACCGGTCTGCCAGATGGCTCTGACCAGCCTCCTGCCCGCGCGGAAGGAACTGGATGCTGCTGCTGCCCGTGTCCTCCGCCCGCCGGAGGGAACTGAGCCGGCTGCAGAAGATGTCCAGCGTCTGGACCGCCTGACGCAGGACATCCGCCGATGGTCCGCTCTCATCCAGAGCGTGAACCAGACCCCTGGCACCTCGCGTACGGTCGACAGCCCTGTCGGCCAGCCGCGGCGGATGATGCAATAGCGCCCTTGCCAAACTCTCGGCAAGGCGTTTTTTTATACAAAACACCGCCCGGTAAAGGGCGGTGTTTGTGTCTACTTCGCCAACAAGTTGGTTTCGTAGAGGCGGTTCAGTAGCTTTTTTACGTCCTGCGGCTTCCATCCGCGGAACTTGTCGCCGATGGCACCCAGGTATTCGTTCGGATCCGCGTTTTTGGCAGAGATCCCTTCCAAGAGCTCCGCTTCAGCCAGGAACGCGGCTTTGCGGGAACGGTTGTCGCTTTGTGCGAGGTCTTTCAGGTCGTCAAAGACTTCCGTGAAGTTTTCTGGGCCCGCGCTGCGTTCTGCAGCTGTTTCAGCCACGGCTTGGGTAATTTCGTCCGGGACATCCTCATCTCCTTTGCGAAGTTCAGAGGCCCAAGCTGGTTCTTCCATGGTTTCCCACGGCTTTTTCTCCGCGGGTTTGGATTTCATCTGCTCCAAACGCGCAGCCATGCGAGCCTTGGTGGATTCCCAGTCTTTAGCCAGGCCATCACCGACGAATTTTTCGGCACGAGCCTTACCCTCCAGGCCCTTCTCAAGGATCTTCGGGCCGGCCTTAAGGGCCACATCGGCCGCCTTGGCGGCAAGTTCGCCTGCGCGCCCAGTGAGCTGCACGGAGCGTTCGACCAAGCCGCCGTCACCGACCGCCGCCTGTTCTATGGCTCCAAGACCACGGTCAAGTAATTCGGCTCCTTTGGAAGCGGTGCGTTTTACTCCGCGTCCGGTCGCCTTTAACGCGTCCAGGCTGACGTCCACGGCGTTCATGCCGAGTTCATACGCTCCGGTGCCCGTTTCGCGCGTTGCGGCGCGCTTGGCGCCGTTCATGATGCCGGTGAGGGCGGCGGTGGCGTAGCCCGGCTTTTCCTTGCGTGCCTTTGCTTCGTCCCGGCGCTTGGCGGCGAGGAATGCTTTTGCGTCCTCCGGGTCTTCGCCGGCAGCGACCATCTCCGCAAGCTCGGTGTCCTTAGGCAACGCCTCCTTTGTGGCTTTCCCGACGCGCTTGGCGCCTTCCGCGACTAAACCGGCGCCTTTGGCGGCCAGGTTGATGCCCGCGTCTACGGTTCCCATGCCCATGGCGTGGAAATCCGCGTTGACCGCTTTGGACCCAAGGTTCTTTGCGGTTTCCACGGCGCCGCGGACGGCCGACTTCGCTTGTTCTTTCCGCGCGACCGACTGCGCTTCTTTGTGTTGGGCGACTAAGTTCGCCGCTTCCTCTGGCGTATTTTCATCGTCAACGTAGCCCATGAACTCGGCGTCGCCTCCTTTGGTCAATTTCTCCGCCTGCTTGGAAAGGGAACTACGGGCAGCTTCCGGGGCGCTGGCTAGGCCCAAGGCGATCCTGGCCTCCTTGCCCTTGGATCCGGCCATGAGCTCGGCGCGCGCGGCATTGGCGGCGCGTGCCTCCGCGGCTTTTTGTTCCTGCGCGTTTGCCGCCGCGCGTTCCTTGCCGAGATTGCCGAACGCCTCATCGTGCGCGACAATGCCAAGCTCTCCGATGGCGGCGGTTCGGTCCTTTAATGCCTGTTCCGCCTTGCGTTTGGCTTCCGCCTTGGCGGCAACGGCGCCTTCCGCCATCAGCTTCTTGAACTCAGCCTTGCTGATGGCGCCGTCGGATCCCGCCTCACGCATCTGCTGGGCGACAAGCGGGTTTTTGGCCGCCTCCGCTTTTGCATGTGCTTCCGAGCGGTCTTCAATGGACGGGGTAAACAACCCCTTGAGCCAGCCTCCTGCGCGGGCGAACAATCCTTTCTTCTCCTCTTTTGCGGGAGCCGGGGCGGGGGACTCCATAGTGGAATCCAGCGCACGCAACTTTGCCTGAATACGTTCCGCTTGGCGATCCGCAGCTTCCTTAGCCTTCATGCCGCGCTCCGCGGCGGCCGCGCGTTCCTGTTCTGCGCGGGCCACGCGCTCCGCGGGGGCGGGACGCTTGGATTCCGGCACGTTCGGCTTCTGTGGGACATTCTTCAATTGTTCCAAACCGTTGGCCATAGAGGCGATGGGCATTGTTTGGTCAAAAGTATACCATTTCTTTCGGTAGCCGTCAGAGCGGGGTGGGGATAGTGACAACCGCCTCCCGTTTTGCTATGTTCCGTCCGCTATGGAACGCGCCAAACTCCTTGTGATCGTCGGCCCCACCGCGTCCGGAAAAACTGGGCTCGGCTTGGCGTTGGCCAAGCGGTTCAATGGGGAAGTGATCTCCGTCGATTCCCGCCAAATCTACCGCGGCATGGACATCGGGACGGCTAAACCAGCGGGAGAATGGCTGGAAGCAGACTTGGAAGGCATGAAGGGCAACATTCTTTCCATCTTTGGCGGCGGGGCACGGCGTTTTGAAGTGGAGGGCGTGCCGCATTGGGGGATCGACGTGGCGGAGCCGGATGAGGATTTCAATGTGTCCCAGTTCAAAACGTACGCGGAGGCGCGCATCAAGGACATGGTGAAGCGTGGCAAACTGCCAATCCTCGTCGGCGGCACGGGCCTGTGGGTGGACGCGGTGGTGGACAACCTGTCGTTGCCCGACGTTCCGCCGAATGCCGCCCTCCGCGCGGAACTGGAACCGCGCACGGCGGACGACCTGTTTGCCGAATTCAAGCGCGTGGACCCTGTCGGTGCTGAGGCGATCGACCGCCACAACAAGCGCCGCCTGGTGCGCGCGTTGGAAGTGACCCGCGTCACGGGCAAGCCGTTTTCGGCCCAGCAGGTGAAGGGTGAGCCGCAGTACGACGTGCTCAAAATCGGCTTGGACGTGGAAAAGGAAGAACTGGACCGCCGCATCTCCAACCGCGTGGATGAAATGATCGCCAATGGCCTGGTGAACGAAGTCCGCGCGCTTCTCAAGACGTATCCGGCGGACGGCATCGCGATGTCGGGCATCGGTTACCGTCAGATCGCCTATTTCCTGAATGGAAAGGCGAACCTGGCCGCCGCCATCGACGACGTGAAGAAAGACACGCGCGCCTACGCCAAGCGCCAGCTGACGTGGTTCAAGCGCGACCCCCGTATTCAGTGGCTGAAACAGCCGAATGAAGCGGAGACATTAGTCGAACAATTCCTGGAATAAAGAAAAGCGCCCCGTGCGGGGCGTTTTCTTATTGCGCGTGAATGTCGTCTAGCTTTACGGCGAGCAGGTTGCGCGTTTCCTTGGCGTCCGCCGTGCCCTCCGTGGCCTTCATAACCTGGCCAATGAAGAAGGCGATAAGTTTCTTGTCTCCACCGCGGTAGCGGGCGGTTTCGGCCGGGTTCTGGGCAATCACACGGTCGATGGTTTCTGCCAAGGCGGCGACGTCGTCCATTTTGCCGAGGCGCTTTTCTTCCATCACATGGGACGGATCGGACCCGTCTTCCAGCATGGCGGAAAGGACGGTCAGGCCGGCGCCGGCGTTCAGTTTGCCGGTGGCAATGAGGGTCAGCAGTTCCGCGAAGTTTTCCGGCGTGACGTGCATGGTCCGCACGTCGCCGCCGCGTTCCGATAGGGCGCCGAGCAATTTTGTCAGGATCCAGGTGGAAACCAGGCGCGCCATCTTTTTGCGCTGGGCGTCCCAGGCGTCCTGCTGCGCGCCGTCCAATTCAGGCAGGGCGTTCAGCCAGGATTCCAATTCACCAAAGGTGCGTTCGGCGAATTCGGCCAAGACCGGATCCTCACACAGCTGACGGGCGTCTTCCGGTTTCAGGAAATACTCTTCCACCAGGCGGCGGCGCTTGGCGGCCGGGAGTTCCGGCATGGAGCGACGGACGTCGTCCGCCAGTTCCGTCAGGGCGAGCGCTGGAATATCCGGTTCCGGGAAGTAGCGGTAGTCCTGGGAGCTTTCTTTGACGCGCTGTTCCTCTGTGACCTGCTTGGTGTCGTTCCAGCCGCGCGTCGTGGACACCGCGGGCGGCGTGCCGCCATTCCAGAGCTTGGTTTGACGCTGAATTTCATACTCCAACGCGCGCTCCACGTGGCGGAATGAGTTCAGGTTCTTGATTTCGGTTTTTGGGTTGAACTCCAAGCCGACGATGTGTCCCGCTTCGTCCCGCTGGCGGAGCGAAATGTTGGCGTCGCAGCGCATGTTGCCCTTTTCCATGTCCGCGTCGGACACGCCAAGCGTGCGGGCGATGAGGCGTACTTCTTGCAAGAACGCCTTGGCTTCTTGCGGGGAATGGAAGTCCGGGCCCGTGACCGTTTCTACCAGCGGCGTCCCGCCGCGGTTGAAGTCCACCAGGGTTTTGCCGGAGCCGTCATGTACGTTCTTGGCGGCGTCTTCTTCCAGGTGCGCGCGGACAATGCCGATGGTGAAGGACGGTTGTTCGCCTCCGGGAGTCTCAATGGTAATGCGGCCGTCGTACGCGACGGGCAGATCAAATTGGGAAATTTGATAGGCCTTAGGCAAGTCCGGGTAGAAGTAGTTTTTGCGGTCGAACTTGGACACCGGGGCGATTTTGCAGCCCAAGGCCAAACCCAACATGATGCCCATGCGCACGGCCTGGGCGTTGGGGACCGGAAGCACGCCCGGGTGGCCCATGCAAACGGGGCAGATGTTGCTGTTCGGGGCCGCGCCCTGGTCATGGGCGGAACAGCCACAGAACATCTTAGTCTTGGTTTTGAGCTGGAGGTGGATTTCCAGCCCAATGACGGGTTCGAGGATCATAGGGGTGCCGCATCAGCGCTCAGGGAATGGTAGAGCAGCACCATATAAGCCAGCAAGAGCGGGGTCAAGAAGAACGTTTGGCCCAGGGAGTCCAGGACGGAGAACCAGACGGGCGGCGCGGCTCCCGCCAGTGCCTCCGGCGCCACGCCGGTGGCGACCACAATGGGGGTGATAACCAGGGTCATGGCAACCGCGTACCAGGCGGTCAGGGTGAGTGGTCCGGCAAAGAAGCGCCACGCGACGATTCGGAAACGCCCCAAGGACAGCCGGCGGCTGGCGGAGAGGGCGGCAAGCCCGTCTTGGCCGCCCACGGCGGCGCTGATAGGGGCAAAGCCATACCAGACGGCAAAGAGGAGACCGGGGACGATCAGAAGAAGCAATCCGCCCATCACAACCAAGCTCTGCAGGATCCCAGCGACAAGAAACGGCCATAGTCGCCCATTCGCGTGCGTGGCTGCCTGCGCAACGGCCTCATAGCGGCCCGTTGTTAGCCCGGAAAGAAGCCGCACGCAGACGACGGTGGCCCAAACGGAGATGGCGACGGCGGCAAAGCCGGCTCCGTAACCGATGCCTGCCCGCAACGGACCCTCCGGTAAGAACGCGGCCGCCAGGAGCGCCGTTTGGGGAACGAGGGCCCAGGCGAGGTAGCCGGACAGCAACGGAAATGATTTCCGGTACAGGCGCCACGCCGCCGGAATCAGCTCGGCGACGCCAGGGAGCTTCATACCCGTTCTTTCAGGCTGCGGTAGAGCTGGACATCGCAGAGGTAAATGAGCGGCAGGATGAACATGGGGTAGAGCACCCAGCTGAACAGGATGTTCAAGAAGGACCCAAGGCGTGCCACAAACGGCAGGCCGAATCCGGACAGCATGCTTAGGCCAACCGAAGACACGGTGGAGAGCACCCACAATCCGGCGCCGCCCAACAGGACGAAGACGATTTTTGGCACGACGGAGCGGATGGCGACGGCCCAGAAGCGTCCCTTGAGAAGCGTGGCGGAGGCTTTGAAGGAGTCCAGGGGCTTTTTGTCGCCCAAGGCGGCGATCAACGGGGCGAACTGGTATTCAATGAACCAACGGATGCTGAAGTACGCGGCCGCCGGAACACCAACGATCAGCAGGAGGTTGCGTACGAGCACGACCCAGCCCTGGGTAATGCCACTTGTCAGGATGGTGAGTATGGCGCCGGGGCCGATGGTGACCAGGAACGAGGCGGACAACAGGAGGACGAATAGGGCGGTTGAAGCCAGGGCGGGCACGAAGGTTTTCCATCCTTCGCGCATGGCGGCCTGGACGTCCCCGCGTCCGCGTTCAAGCTGGTCCGTACCGAAGTGCACGCAGGCGATGAACGTCCACAGGGCGATGATGGGACCGATCACGTCGCGGGTGAAGGCGAACAAGATGACACCGACGCTCTGGCTGTTGGTAAGCGTTTCCGAGAGGACGATGGTGTCCACCGTTGGGTAGAACGCAAGCGCGATAATATAGAACAAGCCCGGAATCAGGATCCAGCCGCTCAGGGAGAGGAAGGAGACAAGGGAACCGCGGTACTGCTCCCACACGCGATCGATGAGCTCGGACAGGGAAATGAGACGGGCCATAGGGTGGTTATATAGTTGGTTCAACACGTGGGGAGTAGGGTGTCGATGAGACGCTCCGCGTCGGCGCGGACCGTTTCCAAGGGGCGTTCCGTATCGAGTTCGTGGACCTGGGTGCCGGCATCTTCCCAGAGCGTTCGATACCAGTCCGCGCGGAAGCGTTCGTCCACGCGCTTTAGGTAATCTACGTTCCCGAACACGCCGCGGGCGCCGCCGAATGCGGTTAAGTGTTTGTCCCGGTTGGCAAGGCGGGCGACGGACGTCTCCGGACGGATGCGTGTCAGGATCAGGTGGTGCGGCGCGTGTGCCAGGGCCTGGGCGTTGCCAGGAAGGGCAAGGAGCGCCTCCAAGGAGGGTCCGTCGGCCATGATGGGCTGGTAGACGATGGAAGAGGACACGCTGCGTTCTTGGATGATCGTCTTGCCGGCGGCCAACGCGGGTAAAATCAGGCGCCGGTACTGGATCTGCCGGTCCAGGGCGAACGCATGCGCGATTTCCATACCTCCGTATGGTTGGTCTTCCCGCGACAATTCACCGCGGATGGCGGCTCCCACCCAGCTGCGGGAAGGTTCGTACGTAAAGAACACGTCCGCGTCCGCCACGTCCGCAAACCGCGGAGGAAGCCCCGTGGCCTTTTCCGCGTCCCCCAAACGAAACACCTTGTGCCCGCACCGTTCGGCCCACGCGGATGCCGCGTCCGCAAGCGTGGATTTGCCGCTGCCGGCAATACCGTCAATGACGATGAACCGTCCCGTTTTGGTGGGCATAGTATAGCAAAATTAGCCGGTCGTGCCGAAGCCGCCGCGGTTCTTTGAGGTCATGTCACCTTCGACGAACGCGGGCTTCAGGATGGGAATGAATACGCCTTGGCCGATGCGTTCGTACGGCTGTATCTCATAGGGTTCGGAACCGAAGTTGTGCAATGCCAGGCGTAGTTCATCTTCCGGACCGCAGAAATCCTGGTCCAGGACGCCAACGGCGTTTGCAAATGTCACGCCTTTCTTGGCATTGCTGGAGCGGGGAAAGACAAATAACCCGAATCCCTCCGGCGTTTGGAAGACCAGTCCGGTTTTGAACAGCCGGCGTTCTCCCGGTGCCAATGTGCCGCCTTCACGGACCGCAATGTCAAAACCGACTGACCCGGGGGTTTTGTATTCCGGCAGGGGGACCCGCGGATCGACTCTCTTGAAACGGACATCCATAGTGCCGCCAGTGTACCTTGTCGGGGCGAAAAACTTATCCACCGTGCCACCGTTCCCCAAGTCTGGTACGGTGTCGCGGTATGACGACATTCGATCGCGTGTACGTGGATGCGCTGCGGCGGGTATATCGGGAGGGAGAGACGGTGCACAGTGAACGGACGGGGTTTTCCACCAAGGCCGTCCCCGGCCTGACGTTTGAGCTGGAGCCCGCCAAGGGGTTTCCGCTTCTGACCGTGCGGAAGATGTTCCCCAAGATGTTCTGCGCGGAAACCACCTGGTTCGTCGCGGGCCACAAGCACGCGGGGTTCCTGCAGCAATTCACCAAGGCATGGGACTCGTTCCTGGAGGCGGACGGAACCGTGTCCACGGCGTACGGCCACCGCTGGCGCCATCATTTCGGCCGTGACCAGTTGGTGGACTTGGTCGAACACCTGCGGGAAGAGCCGACGTCCCGCCAAGGCGTCGTCCTCATGTGGGATCCGGCGGACGACGGCTTGCGCCATCCGAAAAAGAAAAACGTGCCGTGCCCGTTTTCTTGGACGGCCAACATCATTGGAGGAAAGCTGAACCTCCATCTTATTATCCGCAGCAACGACATGGTGCTCGGAAACCCCAACGACATTGCGGGGTTCGCCTTGCTGCAGGCCATGATCGCCCAGGAACTGGGCCAAGCCGTGGGGAAGTTGACCGTGTCTATCTCGCACGCCCACGTGTATGAGAACCAATTTGATCAAGTAGAAGACATACTCGCGCGCTCGGTGCCGGCGCATCCGGAAATCCAGTGCCGCCTGCCGCCGGACAGTTTCAAACGCGCGTTAAGCGCGGACGCGGCCCTGGTTCATGAGTTGGTGGAGATGTTCCAGTCCCAGTACACCCCGCTTCCTCCCATGAAAAAGGTGGACATTGTCCTATGAAGACCACGCTTATCGTCGCAACCACCGCAGATGGCTTTATCGCGGCGTCAGAAGGGCAGAACTCGTTGGAATGGACCTGCGCGGAGGACAAGGCTTTCTTCGTGTCGAAGACGAAAGAGATCGGCACGATAGTCATGGGACTCAACACGTTCAAGACCATTGGGAAGGGATTGAAAGGGCGCCGAATGATCGTCCTGACGCTCAAGCCGTCGGAAGAAATGCCGGTAGACGGCGTCGAATTCGTCGCGGAAGAACCAACGGCGTTATTGACGCGTCTGGAAGGGGAGGGAGTAACGCAGCTCGCCGTCTGCGGCGGCGCGTACGTGTATTCCCAGTTCTTGAAATTGGGTCTGATAGACGAACTGTTCCTGACGGTGGAGCCGATCTTGTTCGGCGGAGGGACGCCGTTCGTGAAAGACCTCGGATCGGTGCGATTGGAGCGCGTGTCCGCCACGCCGCTCGGTCCCGCGACGCTTATGCATTACCGTATCTTGTCATCTCGAGCGTAGCCGAGAGATCCCTATGTCTTCTCCCGACGTGAAATACCCGTACCTGCCGCCCGGCCATGCGTTTAAGTATGTTCCCGCAGATCATCCGTTCATGCAGGCGGCGCGCCAGGCCGCCGTCGAACAGGCGGGTGACCCGCTCTTCCCAGTGGGGATCGTGTTGGTGCGAAACGGGGAAGTCGTCGCGCGTGCGGGTAACGGATTTAACCGCGGTCCGGGTGAACCGCACGTTTGTCCGCGCCTCCTGGCCTTTTCAAAGACCGGGGAAGGCTACGAGCTCTGTCACTTGCATGACGCGGAGGGTCACGCGGAAGGCATGCTGATGAAGACGGCAAAAGAGGCGGGGATTCCCACGGAAGGCGCCGACACGTACATGTACGGCCACTGGTGGGCCTGCGAACCGTGCTGGAAAGCGCTCTTGGACGGAGGCGTCCGCGACGTGTACGTCGTGGATGACGCGCATGTCCGCTTCGGCCGCGACGTGGTCTACCGGGAAACGTTGAAGGATTACCCGGAAGACGTCCGCAAGTACTACGGCGCGCTGTAGTAAAAGAAATTCGGCCCTAGAGGCCGAATTTTTTCTTAAGCTCTTCTAATTGTCCGCCGGTCAGGGCCGTGCGTTCTTCATCTTTGTCCAGGCGGTAGCCCGGTTCGCCGCTGTGGCTGTATTTGGCATGCGTCAGTCCGTGGAGGTTCGCTTCTTCCGGCGTCAGTGGGGAAGACAGCGTTTCAAAAATCACCTGGCACACGCGTTCACCCGGGTAAATGCGCAGCACCTGGTTGCCCGCCTCGTTCTTCATGGGGAAAATCAATCGGCCCTTGTAGTTGGTGTCGATAATTCCGGAGAGCGACAGGTCGATGCCGCGGCGGTTGGTGCTGGTGCGCGGAAACAGCAGCGCCATCAGGTCAGGCGCGTTCATTTCCACTTCTTCCAACGACGTCCCGATGACGAATTCGTTGGGGAGCAGTTCAAAATACTGGCCGGGCTTTAGGACGACTTCCTCAAACTGGCCGTTCATCAGCTCCGGATGGTCGATCGAAACCGAAATTGCGCGTCGTCCGTGTTCGTCCAGGGTCCAGTTCTTGGGGATCAAAAAGCGGTAGCCCAGACGCAGGTCCACGGCATGGGGCTGGAGTTGAAAAGCGTCCAAGGCGGGGGAGAAGCGCAGGTCGCCGTTCTTGATGCGCGCCAGGATGTCGGGGCGGGTGAGGACCGGCATAATGGCCACAGCTTAGCAGGCGCGGAAACGAAAACAAGGCCCGAAGGCCTTGTTCGCGTTTTACTGCTGGGCGACTTCCACGCGGACGCCGGGACCCATCGTGCAGCTGATGGAGGCGTTCAGGACGTAAATGCCCTTGGAGGAAGACGGCTTCAGCTTCTTGACCAGGTCGATCAAGGCGTTCAGGTTTTCGACCAGCTTGGCTTCCGGGAAAGACGCGCGGCCCACGATCTGGTGGATGTTGCCGAACGTGTCGTTCTTGAAGCTCTGCTTACCGGCCTTCTGTTCGGCGACCATCTTGCCGACGTTGGCGGACACGGTGTCCGTCTTCGGGTTCGGCATGAGGCCCTTGGGACCGAGGAGCTTCGCCAGCTTGGCCAGCTTCGGCATCATGGCCGGGGTGGCCACGGCGACGTCGAAGTCAATGGCGGAGCTGCCGGCGATCTTGGCGATCAGTTCCTCGCCGCCGACCAAGTCGGCGCCGGCTTCCTTGGCTTCCGCCTCCTTGGCGGCTTCCACGAAGGCGGCAACACGCTTGGTCTTGCCGCCCACGCCGTGCGGGAGGGCGATGACGCCGCGCACCTGCTGGTCGGACTTGGACGGGTCGATACCGAGGCGGAGGTGCAATTCGACCGCTTCGTCGAACTTGGCGGAGGCGGTCTTTTTCACGAGCGCAACGGCTTCGGCGACGGAGTAGGACTTTTTCTTGTCCACCATCGCGCGGACGGCGGCGAAACGCTTGGAGTCAGTCTTGGTCTTGTTCATAGGAAAGTGGTGATAACGCCCGGAGGGCTCCCACGGTTAACGGCCTGTTTAGGCTTTTTCTTTTTGCAGTTCCTGCCAGTCGCGGGAAACGACGCGGAAGTGGAGCCAGAAGATCGGGGCGGCGATGAGGAGCAGGGAGATGTCCCGCACGGCCGACTGCTGCTTCTGGATCGTGTTGTTCAACCGTTCGTTTTCGGCGATCTTGTCGCAGTCCACGGTGCCGCCCGGGGCGGACTTGTCGCAGACGGAGACGTAACTCGGCTGGTCGGCCATGGGGAAGACCCAGGTCTTGAGCGCGAGGTTGAGCAAATCCCCGGTGGAGAACACCAGGATCATGAGCGTTACGAACGCGACGAGGGCGAAGTAGATGCGCAGGATCACGGAACCTCCTTTGGACATACGGGGATGCGGTTAAGCGTTAAGCTTATTCCACCACGGTAACACCCATCTGGCGCGCGGTGCCAGCCATGATGCGCATGGCGGCTTCCACGTCCGTGGTGTTCAAGTCCGGCAGCTTCTTTTCGGCCACCTGGCGCAGCTGCGCCTTGGTGATCTTGCCGACCTTGTCCGTCAACGGCTTGCCGGAACCCTTCGGGATGCCGATAGCCTTCTTGATGAGTTCGGAGGCCGGGGCGATCTTGGTGATGAAGTCGAACGAGCGGTCGTCGTAGACGCTGATGATGACCGGGACGACTTCGCCGCGGCGGGAGGCCGTGAAGTCGTTGAACTGCTTCACGAAGGCCGCGATGTTCAGGCCGTGCTGGCCGAGCGCCGGACCGACGGGAGGGGCCGGGGTAGCGGCGCCGCCCTGGATCTGCAACTTGATCTGCGTGACGAGTTTCTTCGCCATAGCAATGTGGATACTGGATTCCGTCGCACGTGTGCGATGAGGTGACCAGATGATGAATGAATTCGCTCGCAGGGAGCGAGCCAGACGGAGAACGCATTCTCGGGCTGGCCCGCGCCCCGCAAAAGGGAACGGGTGGACGCTTACACCTTCTTGACCTGGAGGAAGTCCAATTCCACCGGGGTTTCGCGGCCGAACATGTTGACCAAGACTTTGACCTGGCCGCGCTCGCGGTCCACGTCGGCGACCTTCCCCTCAAAGTTCTTGAAGGGACCGTCGGAGATGGAGACGACCGAGCCCTTTTCGATGTCGATCTGGGTCTGCGGCTCGTCGACGCGCATGCGCTTCAGGAGCGCGTCCATTTCTTCCTGGGACACCGGAGTCGGCGTGGTGCCCGTGCCGATGGAACCGGTGACGTTGGGCGTGTTGCGCACGACGTACCAGGGGGCGTCGGTCGCGATCATTTCGAGCAGGACGTCGCCCGGGAAGATCTTTTCTTCCATGGTCTTGCGCTTGCCGTTCTTGATGCGGACCTTTTTCTCCTTGGGAACCAGGACGTTGAAGATCTTGTCTTCCATGTCCATGGTGTCCACGCGGCGGTTCAGGTTGTCGGCGACGTTTTCCTCATACCCGGAATAGGTATGGATCGCATACCACCGGCGGCCTTGGTTGGCGATTTGTTTGGCCATAGTCCTCCAATATGGGATTACGCGCGGGCGGCCGCGACCAGCCATTCAAGGCCTGTGGTCAGTCCGGCGTCCAAGGCGGCGATAGCGAGGGCAAGGATGACGCAGGTTCCGACGACGAGCGCCGTGTAGCGCGCCGTGTCCTGGCGGCTGGGCCAGGAGACCTTTTCCAGCTCTTCCTTGGATTCGCGCAAGTACGCGGTCAAGCGACCAAACGGCGCGACGGCCTTTTTCAGGGCTTCCATAGGGATCTTGGGTACTTAAATACCCCCTCGGGGGGCTTGGGGGCAGGGCTGGGGGAGACCAGG
>CAZTTQ010000010.1:0-34234 GCA_964616135.1 uncultured Gammaproteobacteria bacterium | reverse complement strand
GCATTGCAGAGGTCTGGGGTTCGAATCCCCATCGGTCCACCAAAAAACACCTGCTCAGTCAGGTGTTTTTTGTTTTTGGAGAAAAACTTACATTTTTGCTACAAAAAACAGCACGACAGATCGTTGTGGGACGCGTATTTCGACACATCTAACCGTGTTCCTTAATTTTTATTAAATACTTATTAACAGCGGAGTCTCACCATTTTTAGTATTTTATTGGATTATTTGCATATACGGAAAAGATATACACATGTTTCCCACAGAAAATATGAAACACGTTTCACGTGAAACAATTTTGTATTCATGTATAAACATGCCGTGTCAGCATTTTTTATGTATTTTAGGGTAGTCTATTGTTGACAAATCAAAAGCTCGATTCATCAAAGTTTACTGTGGATATCTCAAATCTATCCACAGCTTTTGAACATTCAATAATATTTTGGCTAATTTAAGCCATTTTTGTTTTTCATCTCGAATGAGAATCGTGCTATAATGAGCAAAATTATTTCTTGCTATGCGCAGGATGACGGCCTTGCTTGTCGGCCTCACCGCCATTTTCGGTTGGTTTGGTTTTGCGCGCGCGGAAATGAGCTCGACGAATTACCAGATTCGCTGGGACACGGCTTCTTCCGGGGGAAGCGACACATCCTCCTCTGCCTCTTACGGTTTGCGGGATACGGTTGGCGGCACGGGGACAGGAGGGCTCTCAAGCACGAATTACCGCGGATCTGCTGGGTACCGTGCCGGCGTGGATGACCAGGTGGTCGCTTTAGAGGTCGTCTCCCAGGTGGCGGCCAGCGAAACGGCGGCCACGGTTCTCTTGGGGACGAATATTTCGGTTGCCAGTGTCGCTGGATACACAACGGGCGATTTTGTCGCCCTGGTTCAGGATAAAGGCGCTTCCCAAGTAACGGCGATCGGCAAAATCACGTCGATGGGCGCCGGTTCGTTTGTCGTAGACGCGTGGGCAGACAATGGGACGATGCCCGTGATCGACGGGACGAATGACTACGTATACCGACTCTCCGGCGCCTCCGTAAGCATGGAAGAATTAAGCGTTTCCGCGGTTCGGGCTGCCGTCATCGGGTTTAACGTTACTGCGGCGGTGACCGGCGGCTATACCGTCCAGGTTGCCAGTGACGGCCTGTTGCGGAGCGGGGCCAATACGATCGACAACGTCGCAGACGGAACAGTGACCGCTGGTTCGGAGGAATACGGAGGCCGTTCGTCTGACACGTCAGTGACGGACTCCACGTTCGATTCGGCGGATACGCCGTTTACAACGTCTTACCAACCCGTCGTGGATGTCGATACGGCTTCATTTGAGCAACGGACGTTTTTGACCTTGAAGGCGGCTATGTCTACGGAGACGACAAATGCGTCGTATGCGCAGACGCTCCGCTTGATCTTGTCGCCCAATTTCTAACCATATGGCTTCTCGATCCTGGTTCCGCCTCATGGTTGCTGCCGTATTCGTCCTTGCGCCCCTTGGCGCGAGCGCGTTTTCCATTTCGCCAGGCACGGCAGACATACGGGTGCAGCCGGGAGAAACGGAGAAAGCTGAAATCACGGCGATAAATGGGAGTTCAGAGACCGAAACATATTATGTCCGCGCGGTGCCGTTCGGCACGCGTGAAGACCAAATGGGGCCCCTATTCGGCATTCCTGACACAGCGGGTGTCGCCTCGTGGGTCCAGGTGCCGCGCACGGTCGTGGTTCCTGCCAACGGTCGTACTGCCATCCCCGCGGACGTCCGCGTCCCCGTTGGTACAAAACCGGGCGGTTATTACGCGGCCGTTCTTGTCTCGGCGTCGCCTGCAGATACCGTCGCGACCGCAGGAGTCTCGTCCGTGCAGGCGAACATCGCCGCCCTGTTGTTCATCACCGTCGGTGGTTCTGGGTTGGAGAAGCTGGCGTTGCTCGACGTAAAATCCGAAGGATCCGCCCTCCGCGACGGTCTTTGGGGAACGTTCTCGTATCGCCTTCAAAACCAGGGGGATGTGCACGTTATTCCCATGGGGACGGTGCGGGTACGTGACCTGTTTGGTCGCGAAATTGCGTCCGGATTGGCAAATGGAGGCGGATTACGCCTCATGCCACAAAACACGCGGACGTTTTCCGGCGTGCTGCCGGGAGTAAAACCGGACGGGTTTGTCCAGGCCGTACAAGGCCAACTGAAACAGTTTGCCTTGGGGCCCGTGACCGTCGAGCTGTCGCTGTCGCCGGGACTTACGCCGGAGACGTCCATTTCCACCTCGTTCCGTCTCTGGGTTGTCCCATGGCAGTTGCTCGTCAGTGCCCTTGGCGGCGTTGCCGCCTTGTATGGTTTGTTGAAATGGGTCCTGCGACCCAAGGGGTCCCGCACTTGATGCGGGAGTCGAGTCGGCTTTGCCGATTTGGCTCCCTCATGAAGCCAGGAGGGGATTATGGGTCGATTGTTGGCCGGATTTTTGGCCGCGTGGTTTGCCGTCTTTTCCTGGACGGTTGGTTTTGCTCGGGCTTCGGTGGTTACGAACGCGCGCATGTATCCGGAGACGCTCCAGGCGGGGCAGGCGAGCAACCAGGAGTTTGTCTTTAAGACGCCAACAGGCGTGTTGGAGGCGAACGCGGTCATTCTGACGTTCGATGCGGCATTCGATACCAGTACCATCACAGAGGACGACGTGGACGTGTCGGTGGAAGGTATTCCCCTGACGACGGCCGCCACCTGTGCCGGGAACGAACAAGCGTCCGTCACCATGTCTGGGGACGTACTGACGATAACCATCTGCTCGGGCGACGGAGGAGCCATCCTGCTCAGCAGTTACATCACCATTCGCATAGGGACGAATGCGGTGGACTCCGGTACGGGTTCGCACCGCGTGGTCAATCCGGTCGGAGCCGGGCCGTATTACGCGACCATCGGCGGCACATTCGGGGATTTTGGTTCATTCGCCTACGCCATCGGCGGAGATGATAGCGTCGCTGTCTCTACGACTGTCACGACGGGAAATGCTGGCGGTGGCGGCGGCGGTGGTGGCAATCCTCCGCCCCCGCCCGCGCCCGCGGAGACAACCCCGCCTACTATCAGCAATGTTGTGGTGACGAACGTGACCGCGACGGGCGCCACGGTTACCTTTTCCACCGATGAAGCCGCCACGGCATCCGTGTCGTATGGCCTTACGGCGGGATATGGCTCCCAAACAGGCGACGTCGTCTTTCGTCAGACGCACGGTTGGTCCCTTTCCGGTCTTACGGAAGGAACGGTGTACCACTTTTCCATCGCTGCCCGCGACGTTTACGGAAATACCGCTACGACAGGAGACGCTACGTTCACGACGTCGGATGCGACTCCTCCAGTCATTTCCGCCATTGCCACTACCGGCGTAACGCAGACCACGGCATCCGTGACGTGGGCGACAAACGAACATGCCAACTCCACCGTCGAATACGGCACAACCATCACATATGGCGTGACGGTTTCAGAGGCGTCATTCGCTTCCTCGCATAGCGTGTCCCTGTCCGGCCTGATGCCGGGGACGCAGTACCATTATCGTGTAAGGTCCGCTGACGCTTCGGCAAACGAAGCGGTTTCAAGCGACAATACGTTTACGACGAGCGCAGATCTTCCTCCGGGGAACGTTTCTGGTCTCGCCCTGACGCCCGGAGACGGAACGGCGACACTGGCGTGGACAAATCCGGCGGATACGGATCTTCAGGCGATCCGTGTGCTTCGCTGTACGGATGCGCCGCCTTCTAGTGCTACGGACGTGACGGGCTGCAGCGTTGTCTCCGAAGCACTGGAGACCTCCCATGCGTTCAGCGGCCTCACGAATAACTTCTTGTCCTACTTCGGCGTATTCGCGAAGGACAACGCGGGTCAGTTCTCCTCGGGAACTCTTGGGACGGTGACGCCGGTCGGGCCGGACGTCCCTCCCGGAAACGTCTCCAACTTGCGCGCACAGGCGGGAGACCAGCGCCTGACGCTGACTTGGACGAACCCAGCGGATGCGGATTTGGCGGGCGTGCGTTTGTTGGCCTGTACGGACGCCCTCCCATCTAGCCCCGGCGATCTGAACGGTTGCACCGTTGTTTTTGACGCTGCCGGCACATTGTCCGTCTCCACGGGCCTGCAAAATGGCCAGACGTATTATTTCGGAGCGTATGCCCGTGACGCGGCAGGCCAGTTGGCGACGGGTGCGTTCGTTACGGGCACCCCTTCAATTACGGACGAAGCGCCGCCCTCCGTTTCCGACCTTGTCGGTCGTGCGGGAGACCAACGTGTGACGCTGACATGGACGAATCCGTCCATCAACGACTTTGCCGCCACACGTGTGACGGCATGCACGAACGGGTTTCCGTCCGCACCGACGGATGTTTCCGGTTGTTCAGTCGTCTTTGAGGGAAGTGGAGAGACGTTTGTCCACGCTGGGTTGACCAACGGACAGACGTATTATTACGGCGTCTACGTTCGTGACACGATTGGCCAATATTCGGTCGGCACCTTCCGGTCCGTGACGCCTTCGGTTCAGTTTGCCGCGTGCGGGGATAATATCTGCAATGGGGAAGGATCCCCGATTTCGTGTCCCGCGGACTGTGGTCCTGTTCAGGCCGTCTGCAGCAATGCCATCTGTGAAACGGGGGAGACGGCCCTGTCGTGTCCCGCGGACTGCGGATTGATGCCCGCCTGTGGAAACGGCGTGTGCGATACGGATGAAACCACTCTGCAGTGTCCCGCGGACTGCATTGCCGTTCTTCCGACCACGGAAGAACACCTGATCGGCTTGGATGACCTGAACGTATTCGTCCAATCGGGGAAGGTACGCCTGCAATCATCCGACGACGGATATGATTTCTTGGCGGGCAAGGAAGCCCTTGTCCAACTTGTCGCAAGTAAGCTGCCGAAGCCCGTCGAACGCGTGCAAATCACGGTTGGCCCCCAGACGTTCAATTTGGCTCGTGTAGTTCTGGCGGACGGTACGGTCGTCTATCAGGCCCAACTGCCCATTCCGCCGAACGCGGGACGTTTTGCTACGGCGCTTGGGTTGACCTACCAGGATGGAAAAGCCCAGACGCTCTCTTTAGTGTCGCGCGTTCAAGGGTACGGGACAGTCTATGAGTTGAAGGACGGCCAAAAGCTCCCGTTATCCCAAGCCGTCGTAACCTTATTGGAGGGTACATCGGGCGAAACGGCATGGGACGCGGACCCGTATGGCCAGGAAAATCCGCGCGTAACGGGCTCCGCCGGTACCTACGGTTGGTACGTGCCGAACGGGACGTACCGTTTGCGGGTGGAAAAAGCCGGCTACCGTACGGAAACCATAAAGTTGACGGTCAAGAACAACGTAGTTGGGAACGATACGCGCCTGCGCCTGGACCAGCCGCTCATCCCGACCGTCCTGGAGACGATCACGGATTTGCAGGCCGATCCGAATGCGCAAAAGGCGGCGGATTTGACCGTGCCAACCGTCATCGCCGCCGCCGCAGCAAACACCGCCGGGTTGGCGGTGGGGTTCAACCTCGTTTCGTACCTGCGTTACATTACGACCGCGCCGGTTCTTCTTTTCTCCCGCCGCAAACGGAAAGGCTTCGGCGTGGTGTACAACGCCATTACCAAGATGCCGGTCGACTTGGCCATCGTCCGCTTATACCGCGTGAATGAAGCGCAGCCCGAAGCCCAAGGCCAATTGGTCGGCAGTCGCGTGACAGACAAAGGCGGCCGGTATTTCTTCTTGGCCCAGCCGGGCTTGTACCGGCTGGCGGCAGTGAAACCGGGCTTCTCGTTCCCTACCAAGTATTTGGGGAAGATCAAGGATGACGGCTTGTTTATGGATGTTTACCATTCCGAGCCGATCCGCGTAGAGGGCTCCGCCGCGTCCGTCGGGGCGAATATTCCGCTTGATCCGATCGCCGGTGGGGAAACGCCCGTGCGTATTCGTTGGATGCGCCGCCTGCGTCTGGTGCAGAACGCGGTGGCCGTTCTTGGCAACCTCGGCGCCGTCGGCGTGCTCATTCTTCGCCCAAGCGTCTTTACCGCCGCCATGGCGGGCGGGCAATTGCTGGTCTACACGCTCATCCGCCGCCTGACGTCGCCCAAGAAGCCGGTGAACTGGGGGATTGTCTATGACCAGGCGACTGGACGCCCGCTTTCCAACGTTATCGCCCGCGTGTTTGAGCCGAAATATAATAAATTGCTTGAGACGACCGTAACGGACAGTCGCGGCCATTACACGTTCCTGCTTGGGCCGAACGAGTATTACGCCGTGTTTGAAAAAGCGGGTTTCCAGACGGAAGTCATTCGGCCGATCGACTACAGCAAGAAGTCGGAACCTGCCGAATTGGCGGCAAAAGTCGCTTTGAAGCAGGGAGACGAGTCGGTACCGACATCGATCTCCTCACCCCCTCCCTCTCCTCCCCAGGAGGAGAGGGAGGCGCCGGTACCTCCTGTTCCCGCTGAACCTGTCTCCATTTCGGATCCCGCACCGTCACCATTGGCGGTACTCGCGCAATCCAAAGACGCCCCCGTGGATCCTGACGCGTAAGTGTGTAAGCTGTGGATAAAAAAACACCCGTGAAAAAACACGGGTGTTTTTGCTTTTATTTCCGCTTGTTTCAGCGATGGAGTATACTATTTGGTGCCGCAATCTTTATGGAGCAACGGAGGAAGTTATCCAGGAGTTTTTTGCGTCATCCGGGTTTCTTGGTGACCCTCTGTTTAACGTTGCTTACCACGCTCGCGTTTCAATTCGGAGCGTTTGCTGCCGTAACGCCGGACAATGTCATTAGCTATCAGGGACGCTTGTTAGATGCCAATGGCGTGCCCGTCACCGCCAGCTCCGCGACGATGATTTTCCGCCTGTACGACTCATTGGCGGGCGGGTCTTGTTTGTGGAGCAACTCGTCGGATACCTGCGCATCCGCCACGGGCCGTACCGTGACGCTGACGGACGGGCTTTTTTCTGAAAACCTGGGTGATTCGGGGGCGGGGGATCCGTATGCTCTCATCGCGGATACGGTATTTGGGGAAGACGCATCAGTCTACCTGGACGTAACCGTGAACGGGGAATTGCTTACGCCGCGCAAATTGCTGACGGCGGCGCCATACGCGTTGAATGCGCAGATGTTGGATGGATTAAATTCCAGCTCGTTCCTCAACGTGTTAGGAAATACGTTGGAAATGGGACAGGGATTCACTATCGATGCTTCTAGCGCTGATCATACGGCGGTCGGACAGGGGGTCTTAAGTATTGATTATCGCGCGGCGGGGAACGGGATGAACCTGGGATTTGAATTGAACGCCACTTCGACCGGATTGGGGGCGGGGGAAGGGATGATCGGTTCCTATGTCTCCGTCACGCCGAATATCGGAGATAACGCGAGCGCCTCCATTGACGGTTCCGTTGCCTCAAACTTGTGGGCCGGTGATACGGACGTGTCTGTCAACCTCTTTACGGCCTTGGCCACGCCTACGGCGGGCGCCTATTCTTCCTCGTATGCCGGAAGCGGCAACCTGTACGGATTCAACGCGAATCTGCAGACGGCTCCCGTTTCGGCTGGGACGGGCGGCGTCTGGGGCGCGTATTTGGACGTCGGGAACTACGGGGCAAATTACGTGAGTACGTTGACGGGACTCCAGGTGGAAATAACCGATCTCGTCAGTACGTCTTCAAGCGCGTACGGGGCCGTCATCAGAAATGCGGATGCGGGGAACGTCCAGGGAGATGCGGGTATCTGGATCAGAGGGCCTTGGAACCAGGGGGTGGTCATTGGGGACGGTTCACATACCATTGATGCCGGTCTTGCATTGTCCGGTACAACGGACGACATCATTACGGGCACGAATGAGGATTTGCGCATCTCTCCCACAGGAACAGGGGATTTAATCTTTGCGCTCGATGCGGATACGAATGCCCGTTTTACAATGCCGGTCATGCCGCAAGTGGACATGGTGTCCATTTCCAACAACACGGTTCCGTCCCAGACGGACGGAGTGGATGGATTGGCGATTATCTTCGGATCTAACAATGCGGACGGGGAAGCGCTTCACCTCACCCCCAGCTTCACGGGGGATGGCTCAGATACGTTTAATGTCATCGGTATTGATGCGTTTTCGTCTGTCGCTACCGCCGGAACGATTGTCGTGAACGGGTTGAACATTGGCGCGTTGACGCAGGGCGGCGTGGGTGTTTCCACGGCCACGGCACTGAACGTGGCCAATGGGTGGGACACGGGCCTGTCCCTAGGTGACGGAGGCGGGTCCATCGCAACGGGGATTCTACTGAACGGGGTTACGGTAGATCTGACTGCCGCAAGTGGCGAGGATCTGACTATTCAGCCTGGTTCCACCGGAGTAGGGAACCTGATCTTCAATTTGCCGAATTTGGGGGATCTCCAAGTCCAAGACAACGGGACGCCGTTCTTCACGTTTACGGACGGCGGGCTCACGACGCAGGTGCTGACGGCGGCCGACACCACCTCTGCCCATACGTCAACCATCACCTCAAGTGGGCTGGGGGCCGACGAAATTCTCGCGGGGACGCAGGTCGATCTAAATGCTTCTGCCAGCGATAATGCAGCAGCCCAAATGGCCGGACATTACGTGCATTTTACGGACGGAGGAAGCAATGTCTCCCAAAACGGCTTATTTGTCATCGGGACGAACGACTTGTTTGGAGGCGCGCCGCTTACCCAGGACGGGCAATATAAGGGAATGTTGGCGTACCTGGAAGTCGCTCCGGACTCTGATGGACAGGGCCGTGTCATCGGATCCGAGATCCTTTTGGAGAATACGGGTGCCAAGTATGCGGACGAACTTTGGGGGGTGAGTGTGAGTATCGCTGATCTCGTCTCCGCGAACTCCTCAGTGTATGGGTTCCGGGCGGACAATCAAGATGTTGCCGTCGACGGAGACGCGGGTGTCTCGATCCATGGCCGATGGCAGTATGGCGTGGATTTGACCAATGCGACGATTGCGGGCGCAGCCCTCATGACAGGAAGTGCGACCGTCGACCTCCAGGCGGCGAGCGGCCAGGATTTGGATATCTCCGGAAATGGGTCAGGGAACGTGATTGTGAACCTTCCTTCCACGGGGGATCTTTTGGTAAAGGATAACGGCGTCATATTCGCGACGTTTTCGGATGCGGGGAACGTGCAGTTTGAAAACCACCTGGCGGTTGGAGGGAATTTCACTCCCGTCGATGCCGCTTCGGGGTTCATCGAGCGTACGACCACGGTTGTGGATGACGGAGGGAGTGGCGACGCCGGAGTGTCTACGTCTATCGCGGTCCCCGCAGACGACCTCCCCGTCATCGCCTATGCCGACTCCGTGAGTCAGGAGCTGTACGTTGCCAAGTGTAATGACGCAGCCTGCGTGGGGACGAATGAAAGCATCGTCTCTGTCAGCGCCAACGGCGCGGCCGGTGTTGACATGGCTATCGCTACCGCGGGCACCTATGCTGGTTTCCCGGTCATTTCGTTTGGTAACAACAATGACGAACTTGTCTTTGTCGAATGTACGAACGCGGATTGTTCTAGTACGAATGCCGAACGCGTTTTGGATACCGGCCTTATGGGCGGGACTCTTTACACCTCCATCGCCATTGGCAACGACGGGTTTCCCATCGTGTCCGTCAATGATCCGGTCACTGGCCATCTAAAAGTAACGCACTGCAACGACGCGTCCTGCACGGGCGGTGACGAGACGACGAGCACTGTTGATGATGGGGACGGAAGCCTGGATAATGTCGGCGAATATTCCTCCATCGCGATTGGCACGGACGTAAACCACTACCCGGTCATTTCCTATTACAATTTTGATAGTAATTCGTTGCGAGTCGCAAAATGCAATGATCTGGCATGCGCGGGGGCAGATGAGACAATCAGCACGGTTGATACGGGATTTGTCGGAAAGTACACCTCCATTGCCATTGGCGCGGATACGTTCCCGGTCATTTCGTACTATGAGTACAGCCTTGGCACGCTTAAAGTCGCCAAGTGCGATGATGTCGCGTGTACGGGAGCGAATGAGACTGTGACCGTCATAGACTCCGCCGCGTTTGACGAAGGCCTCTACACTTCCATCGCCGTCGGCTCCGATACCTTTCCGGTGGTCTCCTATTACGATGCGTTCGATGCGAGCCTGGAAGTCGCCAAGTGCAACGACACGGCCTGCGCGGGTCAGGACGAGACTATTACGGTTATCGATACGACCGGGACGGCCGGTTTTCATACGTCCATTGCCATTGACGGTGACGGATTCCCCGTGATCTCTTACCAGCGCACAGATGGGATCGATGTGATGAAAGTCGCAAACTGCGTTGATGCCGCATGCGCGATCACATCTTCTTACACTACCGGATCCGATATCGGTTCCGCTTCGACCTTCTTCAAGAACGTGTACGCGACCCATTACTACGGCAAAACTTTGACGATTACCTCGTTCGACGTGGCCGAAGCGTACATGGCCGATGATCCAAGCGTGGAGTCAGGAGATCTCGTTTCAACCGTGGGTGGAACGACCGTGACCAAATCCGCCGGCACCTATGACGGCCGTCTGCTCGGCGTCGTGTCAGAGCAACCGGGTCTGTACCTTTCGGATTGGGAATATGAACCGTTGGCCCGCCCCGTGGCCCTTACCGGCCGCGTGCCAGTGAAGGTGAATGATGAGAACGGGCCGATTGAAGCCGGGGATGAACTTACCAGTTCCTCTACGCCGGGTGTCGCCATGAAGGCCACGCAGCCCGGCATGGTGGTTGGCCGCGCGCTTGAAGCGTATGCCGGAACCGGGCAGGGAAAGATCCTCATGTTCGTTGCCACGGGGTATTCCGCGTCCTCGGCGATCGGCACGGACGGCACCATGTCGATGTTCGGGGACTCATTCGCGTTCTCGTCCCTCGGGACGGCGACTGCCGTAGAAACGGGCGTGAATAGCCACACCCTGTCGTTCCGCGGATCCGGTTGGAACGGGACCAGCGCGGAAGAAGTCGGTATGGGCTTGAAACTGGCCGCAACGGACGCAACGGCCTACCGTCTGTCCTTCACAAATAAGACGGATACGGAAGTGGCCTACGTGACCGGTACGGGCGACCTCGTGTTGTCCGGTAAGCTATACCCGTCCGACCGCGGTACCGCCCAGACGGACAAGTACATCTATTACGACGGTTCCGCGGGCCCCGGCGGCGACTTCATGCGCACGAACGCTTCCGGTTGGTCCACGGGCTCGTACGACTTTGCGGAAATGTTCCCGTCTACCCAAGGATTGGCCCCGGGCGAACTCGTCGTCGCTTCGCCGGCGGTGAACGAACACGTGGAGCGTTCCAGCCAGGCCTACCAAAAGACGCTGCTCGGCATTGTCTCCACCAAACCTGGTTTCTTGGCGGGGGATAATAAGACCGGCCAATTCCCGATCGCGCTGAAGGGTCGTGTTCCGACCCTGGTGAATGCGGAAAACGGGCCGATTGCCGTGGGGGACCCGCTTACTTCCTCCTCTACTCCCGGATATGCCATGAGGGCGACCAAGGCCGGTCCGGTCGTCGGGTATGCCTTGGAACCATTAAACGGCCAAAGTGGCGCGGTCGTCGCGTTCGTCTCTCTTGGCTGGTGGGAACCGGACGCCGTCGTCGCGCCAGTCACTTCCGCCACTTCCGGTATCGCGAATACGGCTTCGGAAGCCCCAGTCGGCGCCTCTACCGGGACGCTCAGTCTGGACGGGGGATTGTTCCTGGCCGGCGGTGACATCTTGAGCGTGCGTCGTATCGCTGGCCTTGCGGAACGTTGGAGTATTGAAGAAGACGGCACGGTAAAGACGGAAGGGGCCTACCGGGCCATTATTACCAGTCTCCAGAACGAAAAGGTCGATACGTTTGCCACGTTGAATCGCGAGCAAAAAATCACGCTTTCCGGGACCGGGCGCCTCGCGAACGGTTTGGCGACGATCCGTTTTGAAGACGTGGACCAGAAATTCAACGACATCACGTCCACGACGGCCCCGGTTCGCGTCCAGGTGACCTTGCGCGGCCCCGCGAACGGCGTCTACGTGTCCCAGGCGGACCACGACGGGTTCGACGTGCGGGAATTCGCGAATGGAACTTCCACCGTGGATTTTGACTGGTACGTGGAAGCCTATCGCATCGGTCAGGAGCCGCCGACGATGGCGACGATGCCGACGGAACCGCCGCCCGCCGTCCCCGTAGACGCGGCCGGCAGCGTATCGGCGCCTACGCCTGATCCTGCGCCGATCGAGGAAGCGCCCATACCGGAGGTTCCCGTCGAACCTGTGCCGGTGACGGAATCGGCGGAACTTCCGGTAGCAATCCCTCCGTCTCCGACCCCTGCCGATCCGATTCCGGAGGCGACTTGGGTGCCCGTTCCTGAACCGACACCGCTTCCCGCAGAAGACGTGCCAACCCCGTAACCTGAAAAAACAGCGCGAGAATGCCTCGCGCTGTTTTCGTTCCAACGTTATAATGGGCGGGATTTACCAATCCACACGCCTATGTCGAGCCCGCATGCCACTCGGATGCCCCTGACGCTTGAACGCGTCGCCCGCGTCCTGGTGTATGTCCTGTTTGCCCTGACGCCGGTGTTCTTCCTGCCGTTTACCTCGGACGTGCTGGAACTAAACAAGCAGACCTTATTGGTCCTACTGACGCTGTCGGCGTCATTGGCGTGGCTTGGATCCATGCACGCGTCGCGGACGGTTTCGTTCCGCCGTGGAGTGCTCAACGTATTCCCCTTTTTACTCCTTGGCTCCGCGGCCGCGGCCGCCGTATTTTCCAAGGCCCCGTACCTGTCCTGGATCGGCGGAGCGAACCAGCAGTACACCAGCGTCTTGTCGGTTTTGTGTTACGTGGCCCTGTTCTATCTGGCGGCAAATCTTTTTGACCAACCGACGCGACATGGTGCCGCTTACGCCGTTTTGCTCTCTTCTGCCTTGTTGGCCGGCGTCGTCGGGTTCCTGTCCTTGTGTGGGGTGAACTTGCCGTTTATCGGCGTGGCTGCGTTTAATCCGGTGGGGACGGTCAATTCCTTGGGAATCCTGTTGACCGTGGCGACCGTCCTTGCAAACGCCTGGTGGGTTGCCCATCGGTCTGGTTCGTCGGTGTTCCAGGGGAAGACGGCCGTCCTAAACCGCGTGCTGACCATTGCCGTCTCCGCGTTGACCTTGGTATTCCTCGCGGTTGTGGACTATTGGGCGCTATGGGCGGTCCTCCTGGTTGGTCTCGGTACCTTGTTCGCCTTCGTCATGGCCCGGGCCAATGATTTCCCAGATGTCGGACGCTTGACGATGCCATTTTTCCTAACGGCGTTTGCCTTGTTGTTCCTGTTCTGGCTTCCTTCGCCGGTCCGTCTGAGCGTGCCGGTTGAAGTGACGCCGAACGTAAAGACCAGCTTGGATTTGGCGGTCCAAACGGTCCGTACCTCACCTTTTGTCGGTACGGGTCCGGGGACGTTCAGTTTTACCTATGCGTCTCAGCGCCCGTCGGAGTTGAACAAGACGTCTTTTTGGAACGTGCGTTTTGACCGCCCATCCTCGTTCCTGTTGCTGCTGCCCGTCGCGTTCGGCTTGGTCGGTCTGCTCGCGTGGTTGGCGTTCCTGATCCCCTTGCTTGTGCAGGCGGCAGGGCACATGCTTCGCGGCCGTGGAGACGAATGGGTGCAGACCTTCATTGTGGGCACCGCGTGGATCACGCTCTTGGCCGGCCTGGCGCTTTATAGCGCGAACCTCACCCTGTTGACGGTATTCTTCGGCTTGTCAGGCCTGATCGCCTCCCAAGTCATGCCAGAGCCCGTCCAAAAGCGTTTCGGTCAGTCGCCGCGCGTGGGACTCCTCCTTTCGTTCGCCTTCATTTTGATCGCTGTTGGCGCCGTGACGGTCATTTTCATCAGTGGCCAGCGGTACGTGGCTGACATCGCCTTCGCCGAGGCCGTTTCTTTGGACCGGGAAAAGGGCGAATTGAACAGCATTATCCGCCTCTTGGACCGTGCCGCATCCGTGAATCGATTCGACGACGTCTATTATCGTAATTTGTCCCAGGCCCTGGTCCTGAAGGTCGGTCAGGAGCTGGGCTCCATTAAAGACGTCGCGACCATCAAACCGGAAGACCGCAAACGTATCCAAGACCTGACGGCTGCCGCGGTGAACGCTTCCGTGCGCGCGACCGAACTTTCCCCGCAAAATGCGCTCAACTGGCAGTTGCGCGGGTCCGTGTACCGTGAACTCATCGCCCTGCGTGTCACGCAGGCAAAGGAATTCGCCACGGCGTCCCTTGAACGCGCGGTCGCGCTGGAACCGAACAACCCGATGCCGGCGACCGAATTGGGCCGCACGTATTTGGCTGCCGCGCAATTGTTCCAGCAATTGTCCGCGTCGGATGACGAGGCGGTCAAAAAGCAGGCCAAGGCAGACATGGATGCCAATTTGGCGTTAGCGGAGGAGCAATTCAACAAGGCTATTACGCTCAAGGAGGATTACTCCCCGGCCCATTACCAGCTGGCGGGCATTTACGCCCAGCAGGGTCGTCTCGACGAGGCTATCGGGAAAATGGAAAGCGTCGTGAAGTACAACCAGACGGACGTCGGCGTCGCGTTCCAGTTGGGCATGTTGTACCTGCGCCGTGCCGGAAAGGATGACGCGGCCCGCGCCCAGGCCGCGCTGGAATACGCCGTACAACTATCGCCGTCTTACAGCAATGCGCGCTGGTTCTTGGCCTCCATCTACGAGCAGCAGGGAAAGGCGGACAAAGCGTTGGAACAAGTGAAAAAAGTCGCGGAGCTGAATCCGGACAACGACCTGGTAAAGTCCCGCCTCGAACGCCTGCAGAAGGGGACCGTCTCAAAGGTCGTCCCGGCGCCGCTTGAGGATACGCCGGCCGCTACTTCCGTTCCGAACGGCCAACCGACCCGCTAAAATAAAAATCCCGCCTTTCGGCGGGGTTTTTGGTTGACAATGGAATCGTCCCGGTCCAGCCTTTAACTAGGGGGCTTTTTCTCTTCGCAGACGAGGTGGTAAATGGGTTGGTTGAAGGATTTCTTCACCAAGAGCCCGGAAACGGGTGAAACAACGCGTGCTCGCGTGAAGGTGGATAGCAGTGGCGCTGTTACGGACACGATCTACGGGCTCGAGAAGGACAGTCCTGGTGTCCGTCGCCACGGGCACGTCTGTGGTCTTGCACCCACGTCAGACGACTCCAGCATCGGTGGTCGGGACATTAGCCATCCGTTCACGGACGATTCGTAGCTCGGTTCGACCCGGGCATCCTCCCTGCGTCAACGGCGCGGGGGTTTTGTCCCTTTATCTAAGTATCCTATGTCCGTAAAAACCGTCCCATTGCTAAGAGACGCCATTGCGTTGGCCCAAACGGGGAAGACGGCCGAGGCGGCGACGTTGTTACGCGGCGTCGTATCAGGCACCGTTGAGGCCGAACCGGCGGAAGGCGAGGCATTCGATCTGCTCGTAGAAACGTACCTGTTCCTTATGGGGGGGGACTTGCGAAAGGAGGGGCGCGATTTTGGCTATTCTTCCCTTGAAGAAATCGCATCCGTGTTAGATCAACTAGCGAGAACGGGCCCGTTGTAAACAAAAATCCCGCCTTTCGGCGGGGTTTTTGGTGGACCCTAAGAGAATCGAACTCTTGACCTCTTCCATGCCATGGAAGCGCTCTACCAGCTGAGCTAAGGGCCCGTGTGATTTGTGGGGGCAGGATATCGCAGCTCTGGCGTCCGGTCAAGAGAGGGGTCTAAAAAAAACGACGGTGCGCGGGGCACACCGTCAGGATGCGGAATAGGCTTATCGGCGGCGAGGCGGCGATGTCTTTTCTGCCGCGAACCGCCGGACTTGGAAGTAGCGGGCCTGGAGGTCATCCAGGCGCTGGGCGAGGGTCAGCGTATTTTCCTGGAGAAGCGTGTGGTAACTCCGGATGTTGCTGTATCCGGGTTTGTCCGAGAAGCCGGACACCCACATGCCGGCCTCGAACGCGTCACTGATGAACGCGTTGAGTTTGTAGAGCAGAGCGGTGACCCGCTCTTGGCCGTTCGTGCGGGATACCGGATCCCGCAGAGTGGACCCGGTCGCCGCGGCCTCCAAGGCCCGTGCCTCCTTCTCGATCTTGTCGCGCGCGGTCTCCATTCGTACCAGTACCTCGAAGAACCAGTGCTGCTTCTCCTCGGGGTCGAGGGGTTCCCTGGTCCCGCCCCCGTACTTCTGCAGGAAGGTCTGGGTGGACCTCTGCGGCGCGGAGTCTTCGGCGCGGGCGGGCACCACGGAGAAGGTGATCAGCGCGGTCACGCTGAGCAGGATGAGACGCATCTTCTATGCTCCTTTTATCCGGTCCGGCGGGGTGCCGGGCAACGGACGCGTGACCCTAGCGTTTTTCGGTCTGATTGTCAACCCTCGACAGTCTGTCTTATTTCCGCTATCCTCCCCGCATTATGCTTCAAGCTGGCATCGTTGGCCTCCCGAACGTCGGGAAGTCCACCCTCTTCAAGACGCTCACCAAAAAGCAGGTTCCCTGCGAGAATTTTCCGTTCTGCACGATTGAACCCAACGTTGGTATCGTGGAAGTGCCTGACTTCCGCTTGAAGTTGCTCGCGGACAAGTCCGGCGCTGCCAAGATCATTCCGGCCGCCATGGAGTTCGTGGACATTGCCGGCATTGTGAAGGGCGCCCATAAGGGGGAAGGGCTTGGCAACAAGTTCCTGACCAACATCCGCGAGACGGACATGATCGTGCACGTCGTCCGCGCGTTTTCGGACACCAACGTCCACCACGTGGAGGGCGCCGTGGACCCGATCCGCGACGTGGAGGTGATTGAGATCGAATTGGCCATGGCTGACATCGACGTCGTCCAAAAGCGCCTAACGAACCTGATCGGCAAGATGCGTGCGGGTACCACGAAGGAAATGGAACGTGAGAAAGCACTGTTGGAGCGCCTGCTTGCCGTCGTCTCCGCCGGAAAAATGGCGAACACGGTTGAAGTGGAAGACGACGACAAGATCTTCCTCAAGCAGCTGAACCTGCTTACGGCCAAGCCGATTTTGTACGTCGTGAACGTGGACGAAGCTTCGGCCGCCGATCCAAATTGGAAGAGCCCGCTCGGTCCGGACCGCCTGGCCCTGCCGCTTTCCGTCAAAGTGGAGAGCGAAATCATGGAAATGGCCCCCGCCGACCAAATTGAGTTCCTGAACGCGCTGGGGTTGAAACAATCCGGATTGGATCGCCTGATTTCCAAGGCGTATGAATTGCTCGGCCTCATGATGTACTTCACGTCCGGGGAGAAAGAGACGCGTGCCTGGACCATTCCGGTCGGCTGCAAAGCACCCCAAGCTGCGGGCGTCATCCACACGGACTTTGAGAAGGCATTCATCCGCGCGGAAATCATCAATTGGAAGGATTTCGTTGAATTGGGCGAAAGCGGCGCGCGCGACGCGGGTAAACTCCGCATCGAAGGGAAGGAATACGTGATGCGCGACGGCGACGTCTGTAATTTCCGCGTCGGGGTATAACAAAAACCGGCCAGGACGGCCGGTTTTTGCGTAAAAAAAAGAACGCCCGAGGGCGTTAGAGCTTGCCCGACGCGTGGGCGGCTTGGAACAGCGCGTAGACAAGGATGGACAGCATCCATGCGACGTCGAACGGGTCGACGCTGGGGCGTTCCGTCCCATCACTGTCCGATGGGGGACCGGTGCGGGTGAACGTATCGGGGATGGGGAGACTCAATTCCATCGCTTCCTCCAGGCCTTGTTACTTTAACTGCCTGGTTCTATTCATCAAATCGGGCGTTTCCGTTGACGAACGGAACGGGCCGTGATAGATCGTGTGCGTCCGGCGACCTCGGTATCCCGCCGGTCTCCTGGGAGAATCAGATGTCTGAAAAGCTCCATCGCGGTGTACGTTGGGACGTGCGTGTCGTCGGGGACAAGGTTGGCGTTTTTCGCGACGATGCGCTGGCGTACCATCTGTCCGTTCCTTCCGAACGCGTGCGGCTCTGGCGCGTGGAACCGAGTATTCTCGGCTTCTCAGGAGACGATACCCCGGTCGTTTGCGTCTGGTTCTCCCACAGGGCTCCGGAGTCTGCCCACCTCAATCCGCCCCCACTGTTCTTTATTGGGAGGGAAGAACTTTCTTCGGGCCATCAGGCCCGACAGACGACCATCCTGGTCCGCGTCATGGACAACGGGGACGTCATCTACCAGACGGAGAACCTCCTCCTACCCTCGGGTCCGCGGACGTACGACATCCTGCGCCGTTCCCCGGACGGACGGACGACGTCCGTCCGGGAAGCCTCCCCGTTCCGCTACGACAACTTCTGGCTCGAGCCGGATGGAACCGTGCTCGGCGCCTGGCGCGCGACCCGTCCGCTGTGTGACGGACGGGAGACGGGCATGTACCGGATCCGCGCCGACGGCGACGAATTCGTCCCGTAAACACGAAGCCCGCCTCTCGCACGGAGAGGCGGGTTTTTTATTTCTTCAACACGACGATGTCGCGGGAGACAAATGCGTCCGGGCGGCGGTAGAGCAACCCGCCGTTCGGGGTGCGTTCGCGCAAAATGCTCGGCGCGGATTCGGGCACGATGGGCAGCACGGTGAAGCCCATCTTTTCCAATGCGGCTTTCATCGGCATGAAGACGCGCGCGGTTTCCCCTTCGAACACGGGGAAGGAAATGACACAGCGGCCGCCGGGCTTCAGTACTTTGTAGAGGGAAGCGAAGGCGGTGTCGTAGAGCTTGGTCAGGTCGCGCAGGGCTTTGGTCAGCTCCTCCTGGGTGAGCTTTTGTTTGCGTGGCGGTCCCAGGTACGGTTCGGTGACCACAAGGTCCACGGATTCTTTCAGGACGCGCGTGGAAATGGTTTGGGCGTCGCCTTGGGAAACATCCGCTTCCGCGCCGACCCACTCCATATTTTTCTGGGTGTCGGCGACGGCTTTGGTTTCAATGTCCTGGCCGATCAGTTTCCCAACGCCGATGACGGAGGCTTCCATGAGGACGGTGCCGGAGCCGCAGAACGGGTCGAGCAAGGTCGCGTCCGTGGGTTCTACGCCCGCCAAGTTCACCATGAGGCGCGCGATCTTGGGTGGCAGCATGCCGGAGACGGCGTCCGCGGCCGGGCGGCCGAAGTCGCGGCGGCCCCATTCCTTGTAGTCCTGCGTAGCGGCCGTCTTACCGATGTAGACGCGGTCGCTTCCCGTGATCAGGCACCAGTCGCCGCCGGTTTCCAGAATTCCGTTTTCACGGACAATAACGGCGGACAAGTCGCGCTCCTTGCTATCCACGTAGCGGACGGGGCGCCCCAGTTCCTTCAATGCTTTTTTCAATTCCAATCCGATACGCTGACGGTCGCGGCCTACTTGGGCAGCCATGCCCTTGTTCCCCAATTCGTAAACGGAAATACCAAAGGTAATCTTGCCCTCGGATCCTTCCGCCGCGGCCGTAATGAGAGGTAGTAGGGCAGCGACGGCGGTCTGCTGGTTGTACCGGGGAAGTTCGCCGACGACGGTGCCTGTTTTGACGAATCCGCCCAGACGTTCCTGCAATTCCGCGGGGTCGCGGTTCGTTTCGACCAAAAACGCTTCCTCGGAACAGAGGGAGTAGTCGTTGTCTCCGGCCACGGCGAACAACTCGGCGAGGGAGAGGGAAGGGTGGGAACCCGGAATGAGGAAGCGCATAACGGATGGAGCTTAGCCGAAAACTGGCGTTTTGGATAGGGTCCGTGCCAATCCCTTGACGAAAGGCCTTTTTTCGCCTATAGTAGGCCTCCCTTCGCCTACGCGTGTCCGCAACACGCACCCCCTTTCGCGAAGGAAAGAAGGAAGTGACGCATGTTCGACAACGTCCTGCTTGCCGCTCTGGCCGGCTCCCTCGTCATCGGCGGGGCCGTCCAGTCCTGCCGCGGCAACGCCACACTCGAGCGCGTGGACGGCTCCGAGCCGACCACCGCCGTGGCGGCCCATGTGCCCGACGACGCGGACGCGGTCCTCGGCCTCCTGGTCGAAGCCCGCCGTCTGGTGCCGGAGGCGGACCGCGATCCCGCGCTGCCCACGTCCGTCGTGGCCGTTCGGGTCCGTCCCGACGGTTCGCAGGCCCTGCAGTTCCCGCCCGGCCCGCCGCCCTCCGTCCTCCACATGGTCTACCTCGTGGACCCGGAGGACGTGTCCGCGGACGTGCCGGTCTGGTACGACGCGGACCACGATCGCATCTCGTATTGCCTGGCGTGCCAGGCGGACGAGCCGTATTCGCCGGAACTGCGCGGCCTCCTGTACCTCCGCGCCCAGTTCGACCGGTCTTCGGCGCCGTCCGCGTCGGACGAAGCGGCCGTCCTGTCCCACGAGATGCAGGGTGCCCTCCTGTCGCTGGACGCGGCCAACCGTGCCTCGGCCGGCCGCCTGCTCGCGACGCTCAAGGCGGTCCTGTCGGACCCCGACCGTTCCGAACCGGTGATCCCCGGTTCGTCCTGGCGGGTGCCTTCCGACGCCGGATGGATCGACATTGACGCCGCCTGGCCCTGGCCTCCGCAGAGCCCCGCCGAGGCCTCTGCCGTGGACGACATCGTCCACCTCTCCTGCGCCCTGCTGCAGGGGAAGAACACCAGGCAGCAGCGGCAGGCGTTCCTCCAGATCTGGGAGTACACCGCCCAGGGCTGCTAGGTTCCCAGCCCCTCTCCGACCCCGCCTTTCCCTCGTGAAAGGCGGGCGTTTTTATCGACCGGAAGCCGGACGCCGGCTGGAGTGGAGATATCTCTGTGATCTTAGGACGCCCCCTTGACCCCCGCCGGCTTTTTGGCTAAGGTGGGCCCGCTAATCATTATCTGTCCAAGACCTTCAATGGTCGCCCATTCTTTTTAGCGGATGGGCCAGAAGTCCTATGATGTACGAATTGTTCTACATCGTCCCGACGAACTACACGGATGCCGAAGTGACGGGCATCATGGAAACCGTCGCCGCGATGATCAAGAAGGCCGGCGGGGAAGTGACGCGCCATGAAAACCTGGCCCGTCTGAAGCTCGCCTACACCATTGAACGCAACCACCACGGCGTCTACGTGTTGGCCCAGTTCAAGGCCGAACCCGCCGCGGTCAACGCCCTGGATCGCCAGATTCGCCTCACGGAAGAGGTGATCCGCCACCAGCTGACCGTGATGCCGATCGGCGCCGACAAGCGCCAGTACAAGTTGGCCGCCTACGTCCCGCCGCTCACGGACGAAGGCCGTCCGACGGAAACCCGCCGCGCTCCGGCCAAGGCCGAAGACGCCACGGGAGACATGGAAACGCTCACCAAAAAGATGGATGCGGCGTTGGAAGACAAGCAGGCCTAACCTTATTCACCTCCTAAGGTAGCGCCATCCGTATGTACTCGCTCAATCGTGCCCAGGTGCTGGGCAACGTCGTCCGCGACCCGGAAAAGCGCCAGACCACGTCTGGCCAGCAGGTCGCCTCCTTCTCCATCGCCACCAACCGCTCCTGGACCGACGCCTCCGGCGCCAAACAGGAACAGGCGGAATACCACAACATCGTGGCGTGGGGAAAACTTGCGGACATCATTAGTTCCTACGCAAAAAAGGGAACGAAGGTGTACGCCGAAGGACGCTTGCAGACGCGCGATTGGCAGGGACAAGACGGTGTGAAGCGCTACCGCACGGAAATCGTCGCCGACAACGTGATCTTGCTTGATCGCGCCACGCCAGGCTCTTCCATGGGCTCTGGTATGCGTGCTCCTGCCGCCCTGCAGCCAAAGGATGAACCTTCGGCCATGCCGGACGAGGAAATCAAGATTGAAGACATCCCGTTCTGATCGGTGACCCGCATCCATTATGATGAACAACAAGCAATCCAAGCCGGGGGCTTCCAAGACCCCGCACTGCCCGTTCTGCGTGAAGGGTATTAACGAATTGGACTACAAGGAAACCGGCTACCTCCGCCGCTACCTGTCCTCCTTCGCCAAGATCGTGCCCCGCAAGCGCTCCGGCGTCTGCGCCACGCACCAGCGCATGCTGTCGAACGCGATCAAGCGCGCGCGCATCATGGCCCTGCTGCCCTTCGTCCAGATGTAAGCGAATCACCCGTCCCTTGCCAGGGGCGGGTTTTTCGTCTAATCTTCGCCCGTTATGCGCGATGTCCAGACCATCGCCCGCGAGCGGGCCCTGCTGAACGACACCATCCGCGGCTTCCTGAAGGAGCGCGGGTATCTTGAGGTCGAGACGCCGTTGTTCGTCCAAAGTCCGGACCTGTCGCCCAACCTGACGCCGTTTGAGACTTCGGCGGCCGAACCGAACGGGACCGAACACCGCGGTGCGCTCATCACCAGCCCGGAGTTCTCCATGAAGAAATTGCTCGGCGCGGGATTCCAGGCAATTTACACGCTGACCAAGGTGTTCCGTAACGGGGAGGAATTCGGCGGGACGCACAATCCGGAGTTCACGATGCTTGAGTGGTACCGGCAAGGGGAGGACTATCACTTCGGCATGGACGAAACCGAAGCGTTGGTGCAAGCGGCCCTCGTCGCGTTTGGAAAAACCGCGCTGCCGAAATTCAAACGCGCGCGCGTTCGCGACCTGTTCCTTCAATATGCCGGCTTAGACCTAGATACGGCGACGGTTGAAGACCAGCGCGCCGCCTGCGAGCGCTTCAACCTGCACCCGTCTTCGACGGACACGGAAAGCGACCTCTTCTACCGCCTGTTCCTCGCCAAGGTGGAACCGAACCTGGGGGCGGATCCGATCTTCGTCTACGACTATCCCGCGCACCAGGCCGCGTTGTCTCGCCTGACGCCGGACGGGAAGTACGGGGAGCGGTTTGAGCTCTACGTCGGTGGCCTGGAACTGTGTAACGCCTTTACGGAGCTGACGGACGCCGTGGAACAGCGCCGCCGCTTCTTGGCCGAGCAGGAAGAACGCAAAACCCTCGGAAAGACGGGGTTCCCCATTGACGAAACCTTGCTTGCACGGCTATCATCCGTCCGTCATCCGACGTTCGGAAACGCGTTGGGAGTGGACCGTCTGCACATGTTGTGCGCCGGAACCGCGTCCATCAAGGATGTTCTCCTGTTTCCCGCCGCCGATTTGTTCAAGAACTAAGCGCCTATGTCTCCCAACGATATCAAGAAGGGTACCGTCATCCGGTACGACGGCGGTCTCTGGATCGTCAATGATTTCCAGCGCGTCTCCCCGGGCAAGGGGTCGTCTTTCGTGCGTACGCGCATGAAGAACCTGACCACGGGCAAGGTCGTGGAAAACAACTTCAAGTCCGCGGACTCTTTGGAGTTCGAGGAAGTGCAGTACCGCCGCATGCAGTACCTGTTCAACGACGGGCACCTGTACACGTTCATGGACAACACCAACTATGAACAGGTGTCCCTGTCCAAGGACGACATCGGCGACGACATCCGCTACCTCAAGGAGGGCATCGAATGCCTGATCATTATGTACGAGGGCAATCCGCTGACCATGGAATTGCCCAAAAAGATCCAGTACACGGTGAAATACACGGAACCGGCCGTAAAGGGCGACAGTGCCTCCGGCAACGTCACCAAGGACGCGGAATTGGACAACGGGCTGACGGTCCGCGTGCCGATCTTCATCGGGACGGGGGACGAAGTCCTCATCAACACGGAGGACGGGTCCTACAACGAACGCGTCGCGAAGTAACGTCCGTCCGTTCTGACGTAAAAAACACCGCCTCCGGGCGGTGTTTTTAATGAGATGTCGGTGTGGATAGAAAAAACCCTTGCGCCACCAATCCAAGCGGGATACGCTGATCAGGCTAACGAACCGCGGACGCGCTCACGTCAGAGGTTCGGGCATTCCTCCCCCATTCTTTTCGTTATGCCCAAACAAGTGTCTGCCGACGTGCAAGCCGACGCAAAAGCCCAGGCCGCCATTGACGCTATTACGCAGATTAAGCAGCGGTTTGGCGACGGCGCCATCATGCGTCTTGGAGAAGCCAAGACCATGGAAGTAGAGGCCATTACCACCGGGTGCCTCTCACTCGACCTTGCCTTGGGCGTAGGCGGCGTGCCCCGTGGCCGCATCATTGAAATCTACGGCCCGGAATCGTCCGGCAAGACCACCTTGGCCCAGCATATCGTGGCGGAAGTGCAAAAAGCGGGCGGCGTCGCGGCCTACGTGGACGCGGAACACGCCCTGGACCCAGAATACGCCACCAAGATCGGCGTGAACATCAATGACCTGTTCATCTCCCAGCCGGACAATGGGGAACAGGCCTTGGAAATCGTGGATACGCTGGTGCGCTCCAACGGCGTGGACGTGGTCGTCATCGACTCGGTGGCCGCGTTGACGCCAAAAGCGGAAATTGAAGGCGAAATGGGGGACTCTCACATGGGCCTCCAAGCCCGGTTGATGAGCCAGGCCCTGCGCAAGCTGGCCGCCATCATCAACAAGACCAAGACCACGGTCATCTTCATCAACCAGATCCGCATGAAGATCGGCGTGATGTTCGGTAACCCTGAAACCACCACCGGCGGCAACGCGCTCAAATTTTACGCGTCCATCCGCCTGGAAATCCGCCGTAGCGCGCAGATCAAGCAGGCGGAACGCATCATCGGCAACCGGACCAAGGTCAAAATCGTCAAAAACAAGGTTGCCCCGCCGTTCCGTACGTGTGAGTTCGACATCATGTACAACGAAGGCATTTCCATCGCCGGCGACATGCTGGACGTGGGCGTCGCCTCCGGCACGGTGCGCAAGAACGGCAATTCCTACGGTTTCGGTGAAACGGCGCTTGGCGTCGGCCGTGAAAAAGCCAAGGCGTTCCTACATGAGAATCCCAAGGTCATGAAGGAAATCCGCAAGGAGATTGAGAAAAAAGCCGCCGCGGGCGAGTTGGACTTGTCCGCTTCCAGCGCCGGAGCCGCCGACTAACGCAAAAGACCGCCCATGGGCGGTCTTTTAGTTGGTACTGGCCGTAGGGAGGCCCAGGACCGCGGCTTTTTGGTCTTGTTGCAGGATGATGCGGCGTTCCAGGGTGGCGGGGCGTGAATAGCGCTTGGCACTTTCCACGGTGATGACGTTCAGACCTCGTTCCAGCGCGACGTCCGCTTCAAAGGTGCCGTCCCGGCGCAGAAGGATGCCGTTCCCGTTTATTTTGACGTCCGCCTTGGCGTCCGTGGTCCCGCGTACGTGGACGATGGCGTTTTGCGTGACTGCGCCGTCGGTCGGATCCGCCAGCGTAATGGGAGGCGGTGCCGTAATGGCGCGTACCTGCAAGCCCAGGTAGGCAACGACGGTCAGGGCGCCTGCTGCCAGGCTTAGGTTGCGCAGCAAGGCTGCAGGCGTGATCCGAGATCCCGTACGGACACGCTGGATTGGTAGGCGTGCCTCCAGCGCCACGTCACATGACCCGTAATCTTCCTCAAAGCGTTGGAGAAAATACGCCTCATCGCCTCCAAGTGCCTTTACGTAGGTTTTCAGGAATTGGCGGGCGTAGCAGGCGTCCGGCAGCCGTGCCCGGTCATTCTTTTCAAAGGCGTCCAAGAGGTTTTTTTGCACGCGCGTCGCTGCGGCCATTTCCGACAAGGTCCGCGGAATGGCAAGCCGAACCGCCTTGAGGGCATCCCCCAAGGTTTCCCCTTCGTTGAATTTACGAATGGTGATCGGCACAGTGCGGGATTAAAAATCTTTCTTGGCGCCTTTTTCCTCTTCTTCGCTTTCCTCATCCTCTTCTTCCTCATCTTCAGGTTCCTCTTCTTCCGCCCCATCCAAATCCTTTTTGGGCTTGGCGGCGGCTTCCTCATAGTCCGCCTGGGCGGTCGGGATGCCTTCCGTGCCGTCGTCCGGCGGCCAAGACGTGACCAATACCTCACGCGGCTTGGCGCCTTCGCCAGGGCCAATGACACATTTTTCTTCTAGCAGATCCATGATGCGCGCGGCACGGCCGTAGCCGACCTTTAGGCGGCGCTGCAGGAGGGAAGTGGAGGCGCGGCCCGCTTCAATGATGGCCTGCACCGCTTCATCCAGCAACGGCTCTTCTTCATCCGATCCGCCACCGAGTACCGTTGCGCTGCGAGCCGCTTCCACGATGGCGTGGTTGTAATCCGGGACGCCTTCTTTCTTGAGCGCGTCCACGATGCGCGTCACTTCGTCCTCCGAAACGTACGGGCCCTGCAGGCGCTTGGGCTTGGAGAGTTCCGCGGACCAGTACAGCATGTCGCCGCGGCCGAGCAGCTTTTCCGCCCCCGCGACGTCCAAAATGGTGCGGGAGTCGGTCTGGGAGGCGACGGAGAACGCGATGCGGGCCGGGATGTTGGCCTTGATGGTACCCGTGATGACGGCGACCGACGGGCGCTGCGTGGCCAGGACCAGGTGGATGCCGACCGCGCGGGCCATCTGCGCAATGCGGACGATGGTCGCTTCTACCTCACGGCCGGAGGTCGACATGAGGTCGGCCAGTTCGTCGATCACGACCACGATCTTCGGCATTTTTTCTTCCGCGCGGTTGTTGTAAGACGTGATGTCGCGGGCGCCGAACTTCCCGAGCACGTCCAGGCGGCGTTCCATTTCACGCACGGTCCACTTAAGGGCGTTGACCGCGTCCTCGCTCTTTACGATCGGCGGGACCAGCAGGTGCGGGATGCCGGCGTACACGGACAGTTCCACGCGCTTCGGGTCCACCATGATGAACTTCAGCTCATCCGGGCCGTTCGTGTAGAGAAGGCCGATGATCAGCGTGTTGAGACACACGGATTTCCCGGAACCGGTGGCGCCGGCGACGAGCATGTGCGGCATTTTGTCCAACGCCACCACCCAGGAGGCGCCCATGACGTCCTTTCCGAGCGGAATGGACAGGTTGGACTTGCGGGCGGTAAACGCCTTGCTTTCCATGATTTCGCGCAGGGCGACGGTGGCGATGGTTTTGTTCGGTACTTCAATGCCAACCAGGGATTTTCCCGGAATGGGCGCTTCGATGCGGATCGGGTGCGCGGCGAGCGCCAAGGCCAGGTCGTTTTGCAATCCGACCACGCGGGCGAGTTTTACGCCTTGGGCGGGACGCAGCGTGTATTGGGTGACGGTCGGACCAGTAGCCGTATCGCCCATCTCCACGTCAATGTGGAATTGCTGGAAGGTGCGTTGGATGATTTCTTTCGCCCGCTCCACGTTGCCCGAGTCCGCTTTGCTGCTGCGGTGGTCCAGCAAGTCTAATGACAGGTTGATTTGGCGGCTGTCACGCGTGGTCAATACCTGTTCCGAGGGCGGATCCATGATGCCGCGGGAAACGGGCTTGCCTTTGATGGGCGGAGCCGCGTCATCCTCTTCCTCCTCCGATTCATCCTCGTCTTCTTCTGGCTCCGGTTCCGGATCCGGGGCCGTACGCGTTTTTTCATCCTCGTCCTCTTCTTCATCCGTATTGCGCCAGTCGTCTTCCGATTCCTTCAGGTGCGCGCGTTCGCCGAACCAGCCGGTCAGGTGTTGGTGCACGGCCACGAGGGAACGCAGGGACAGGTTGAATAGCAGGAGAACGGCGGCCAAGAGCAATCCGCAAATAACGACCAGGGCACCCCAAAAGCCAAGGAAGCCCGGGAGGAATCCGCCGAGCGCCTCACCCAAGAGGCCGCCCGCTTGGGTGGCGTCTTCCACGGCGGGAGGGAAACGGAAGAGCAGTAGCAGGTTCATTAGGCCGTTGAACGACAACAGGAACAAGGCAAGGCCGAATCGGTTCCAGCCAGAGAGCCATCCGCGTTCCGGAAACAGGACCGTAAAGGAGAACACGACCAACAGAACAGGCACCAAGAAACGGTCCCAGCCAAAGACGACGGCCATGGCGTCGTCCAGGGTGTTTCCCAGCTTGCCCGCGGCCCCAAAGAACGAAAGCAGGAGAATGGCGGCGATGATAAACAAGAACACGACGGCGACACCGCGCTTGGTTTCCGGATTCAATCCGAATCCGGCCTCTTCTTCATAGCGAGCGGACTTTTTCCGACGTGCCATAGGGAGGGAAAGCGGAGAAAGGGGACCACAAAAAACCACGGAGCCGGTCCGAAACGTTTGTATTGTAGCACGGGCGTCAACGAAATGGATCTTGTCTCATTAGACCCGTAAAAGACCCCAGAGATAAAGACGTTGTCCATCATGGGTTGACAAAATGTCATTTTTGGCGTATAGTGATCCCTCGCTCATTGAGAACCACCCCACGTATTCCAGGAGAAGAGAGAGCTTCTGGAAAAACCCCTTTTGTTCGGGATTTGTCAGGTTAAGACTGTCAAAATCCAAAAAACTCTCGAATAAAAGGGGTTTTTGTTGGCCTGACGGCCTAAACGTGCTCGGGAGTTCCTGAGCCAACCCAGAGGAGACGTCATGAATGTCCGTCTGATCGGTTCGACCGTCGCCCTGATCAAGGGTGGCGGCATGATCGCGGGGATGGCGGCGCTTCGTGCCACGGAGCGGCAGGAGCGTCGGGAGAAGGAGGCCCTCCGGAAGGCGGAGGAGCGCTTCCTCGCCCGGCTGAACCGCCTGAGCCGCCCCGCCCCGCTGCCGGCGCCCTACCGGGCTCCCGGCCGGCCGACGACCTTCTTCACCTCCGGGTGGAAGCCGGTCACGGCCGAGATGATCGAAGCCATGGCCGAGAACGAGGAGGTCAACGACCTCGTCCTCGGGCTCGTGACGCTGGACCCCCTCGAGGAGGTGGTCCTGCGGCACGACGTGACGCCGCCGCCGGTGCGTCGGCCCAAGTTCCGCCGCCTCACCGGGGTTCGCCAGACGGACTCCAAGCGCACGTACAAGGGCCGCAAGTACGAGCGGCACCTGGCGGCCTAGCCCCCACCCCTTTCTTGCCGGAATTCGCTCGCTTTCACCTGCGAGTTCCGGCCCCCACTCCAGCGCCCGTCTACGCGGGCCCTGAAGCGGGGAAATCTTTCCCCAGGAGAAGAGATGGAAAAGATACGAAGGCCAAAGTACGGCCGTCGCAAGCGGCGTACGCCGCGTGACAGAGTCACGCGCGTTCGTGGCAGACATCGGCGCGGGCCACCCATGCCTCCTGTGAGCTCCTTCGAGCCTCCTGAAGCGGACTGGTTCGAGGAGCTTTGCGAGAACGAGGAATGGCGTCTCCGTGACGCCTTTCTCGCTGAGCTCAGGATGGATGTCGTCCCTCTGTTCACGTACAGCTGGGGAATGATAAATGTCCTCAGAATCCAGGGAATCTCCTGGAGGGACATCCTCGGGTACCTCGGGGACCCTGCCGCCTGTTAGCCCTCTCGCCGGAATTCGCTCGCTTTCACCTGCGAGTTCCGGCCCCCACTCCAGCGCCCGTCTACGCGGGCCCTGAAGCGGGGAAGCCAACCAATCCCCTGGAGGAAACCAATGCAGGGTTCCACCCACCGCACGCCGATCCGCAAGCCCGTTCCGTCTTCTTCCCGCGACGAGTTTGTCGTGGGTGGTAAGAAGTATCGGGAGCACATGGAGGGCCTCGTGCGCGGCAAGAACGAAGAGACCGGTCTCGTGGACATCGTCCGCGTGCTGAGCTTCCACCGCGTGCGGGAGAACCCCCGCCGCGTGCCCCGCGACCGCATCCTGCGGACGCGCGGGAAGCACCGCCGCATCGCCCTCTAGCCGGCCGCCGCGCGGCCACGGAGAAATTCCATGGCCAAACGGCCGCAGCGGACGAAGGATCTTCCCAAAGACGATCGGTTTACCCCGATTCGTCTCGAGAAGGTCATTCCCCGAAACAGCATGGTCGTGGCGCAAGCCACTGGCCGCGCGCCCCGAGCCCGCCCCTTCCGCGACCGGTCGAAGTACGACCGCCGGCGCGACGGGCCCTCGCGGCGCGAAACCCGGGAGTAGCTCCCATTTCCTCGCCCGACGCACACGCGATTACACGCATTCGCGTCGGGCCCTTACACCAGCCAACGAAACACGCCTCTCGTTGCCTGATGTGACGGACAATCGAAACGCCCCCGAAAGGGAGTACGAGAACAGGACGGACAAGCGCTTGGCAACCCCAAGTGACCCTTGCTCCGCGGACGCGTCCATGATGCGTTCAAGGCTACGGCTTTCTCCGCACCACTGGCCATCCACCCCTCATACTGCTTCGGCAGTCACTGTGGCTTCTCGTTCTCCCTCTTGCGGGGCGTTTTTTGTTAAAACCGTTTCTCTCGCGATAAACGGTTTTTGCGTTCCCTTGATCCCGGGTATTTTCTCTGCTACGTTGGAATCCCCTTGGTCCGCACAGGGCTGCGGGGCGAGGCACTAGCCGGTCGTATCTATGCCGCCATCACGCTCCCCGGTTCCCGGGACTCTCTTGCGTGACGAAACCCATGGACGCGCCCATGCTCTTGGCCATGCTTTGCAGCCCCGTGCGGATCAAAAAACCAACCCTTACCGGGTTGGTTTTTTGGACCACAGATGTTCCCAAAGGCCCTTCCACGTGCCGACGCGTTTAACCAGTCGTGGCGGGCGGTCTACCAGGAAGACGCCGAACTGCGATTTGAATTCGGAGAATCCGACCCATTCGCCGGGGGAACCCGGCGCCCAGAAATTACCGAAGTTCAGCCATTTAATGCCGCGTTCCTGGGCATGACGGAACCAGGCGTCGATAAGGCCGGTGCCCGCGGACGCCGCCTCCGCCTCCCGCCGGACAAAGGAGATCGTGTGGGAGGAAAGGGAAAGCTCCGGTACGTCGGTAAAGGCAAACGCGGCACCGATGAAGTCGGGTTCCGTCTTTTTCACCGCGGCGACCAGGCGGATACGGGGACCGTGCGCCTTCACTTTTTTCTTCAGCAAATCCGACATCATGAACTTCAAAACGGGATCTTTTGGGGATTTCCAGTACGCCCTGATGAATTCGTCCAGTGTGATGTCGCGGAGAACCCAGTTCTCTTGTTTCTCCCAGCGACGCTTGTGGCGTCGGGCGTGTTGGGTCCAGGCCACATCATAAGCACCCGAGGGTTCCACGACCGCAAACCCAATGCGGTTGAATGTGCCGACGATGAATTGGCGCGTCCATCCCTCCGGAATGTCGTGCCGGTAGAGCGGTTGCCAACAAATGTTGCGTTTCGGCCCCAAGAGGGCGTCCATGGCCGGTTCTTCTTCCCCGGTGAAATGCTCGCTGATAAGCGGGCCGATATTGAAACGCATACCGGCGGCCGGTCCCGCCTGGACGGGGCGGGTATAGGAATAGGCCGTAGTTTCCCGCTCGACGAAGGCCTCGTGGCTGTGTTCTTGGCGGAAACCAGGGGGGAGGAGCGCCGGGTCCGTGCCAGGGCCGCGCAGGCGTTCGGAAGGGACGTAACGCATAGGGGAGAATGGCCGCAGGATAGCACGCCCTCCGTCTTGACGGCTACCGAAAGGTTTGGTAGAGTCCCCGGGCAATCGACGACCCTTCCTTTCGGGGAGGGGAGACGCCCATACCCCGCATTCCGCTGCATGGTCCACCGGGTTGGTACAACAATGAGCCGCCTGCTTCGCAGAAGGCTTTTAAGTAACCCCTGATCAGGGTTCCTCGTGTTTACCTGCAGCGCGCAATTGCACTAAAGAACCATCCCCTTCGTCGGGGGATGCGTTTTTCGTTCTTGGCCCACTGTCGCTTATGCCCGAATACCGCCGCCAAGCCGTTACTGACCGGAACCGCCAGTTCTTCAAGGCGGTTCCTGACGCCATGGAATTGCCGGACCTCATTGAGGTCCAGCGCCGTTCCTATAAGTGGTTCTTGGAAGAAGGCATCAAAGAACTCTTTTCGGAAATCAACCCGGTCCGCGACTTCATCGGTCGCGACTTGGAGTTGACATTCGACGGCTACTACTTGGATGAGCCGAAGTTTGACGAAAAGACGTCGCGCCTCAAGAACGTCACGTTTGAAGCGCCGTTGCGCGTCAAAACCAAGCTCTTCAACAAGCGCAGCAACGTCACCAAGGAACAGGAAATCTACTTGGGCGACCTGCCGCTCATGACGCCGCGCGGCACGTTCATCATCAACGGCGTGGAACGCATCGTCGTTTCGCAGTTGGTGCGCTCCGCCGGCGCCTTCTTTACCGCGGAAGTGTACCGCGGCCGCCGCTACTACGGCGCCAAGATCATCCCGAACCGCGGGGCCTGGTTGGAATTTGAAACGGACCCCAAGAACGTCATTTGGGTGAAGATCGACCGCAAGCGTAAGGTCGCCGTGACCTCCTTGTTGCGCGCCTTCGGCGTCCACACGGACGAGGAAATCCTCGCCATGTTCAAGGATGTGGATGTGCACCCGGTGAACCGCTACTTGGAATCCACCATCGCCAAGGATGCCGCCAAGAATGAAGAAGACGGCCTTATCGAAGTCTACAAGCGCATTCGCCCCGGCGACCGCGCGACGGCCGACAACGCCCGGAGCCTGATCCACTCCATGTTCTTCAACTTTGACCGTTACGACTTGGGCAAGGTCGGCCGGTACAAGTTCAACTTGCGTTTCAACCTGGATACCACGGAAGCCGCGGTCACTCCGGAAGAATTGCGCATCGTGACCAAGGACGACTTGGCCCAGATCATCCGCGAGATCATCCGCCTCAACATCTCCCAGGAAGACCCGGACGACGTCGATCACCTGGGCAACCGCCGCGTCCGCGCCGTGGGCGAGCTCATCCAGAGCCGCTTCCGCGTCGGCTTGGCGCGCATGGAACGCATCATCAAGGACCGCATGTCGACCCAGGACATCGAAGTCTTGTCCCCGGGCCGTCTCGTGAACGCCCGCCCGGTTATCGGCGCGGTGCGCGAGTTCTTCATGTCCTCGCAGCTGTCGCAGTTCATGGACCAGATCAACCCGCTCTCGGAACTGGAACACAAGCGCCGCTTGTCGGCCATGGGTCCGGGCGGTTTGTCCCGTGAACGCGCGGGCTTCGAAGTCCGCGACGTGCACCCGACCCACTACGGCCGCATTTGTCCGATTGCCACCCCGGAAGGACCGAACATCGGGTTGATCGGCCACCTCTCCTCGTTCGCCATTATCAACGACTACGGTTTCATTGAGACGCCGTACCGCAAGATGGCCAAGAAAAAGAACAAGGACGGTTCCGTGACCACGGTTGCCACGGACGAAGTGGAATACATCAACGCCTTCAAAGAAGAACGCTCCGTCACTGTGCCGGCGACCACGCCGCTCAATGAAGACGGCACGTTCAAGTCCGAATTCCTCCCGGGCCGTAAGTTTGGGGAGCCGCAGATCGTCACGGCCGCCGAAGTGGATTACATGGACGTCTCGTCCAACCAGATCGTTTCCATCGGCACCGCGCTCATCCCGTTCCTGGAACACGACGACGCTACCCGCGCGCTCATGGGCACGAACATGCAACGCCAGGCGGTGCCGACCGTGCGTCCGGAAGCGCCGATTATCGGCACCGGCATCGAACGCCGCGCCGCCCGCGACTCCGGCCACGTCATCGTCTCGGAAGTGGACGGGGAAGTGACCAAGGTCGGCGGCAACAAGGTGGAAGTGCAGGACCGCCAGAAGAACGTGTACTCGTATGAGCTGAACAAGTTCATGCGTTCCAACAACTCGACCACGATCAACCAGCGCCCGTCCGTGATGCCGGGGCAAAAGGTGAAGCGCGGCGACGTGTTGGCCGACTCCTCCTCCGTGGACCAGGGCGAATTGGCCTTGGGCCAGAACGTGCTCGTCGCGTTCATGGCGTGGGAAGGCTACAACTACGAAGACGCCGTCATCATGTCCGAACGCCTGGTGCATGACGACCGCTTCACCTCGATGCACATCGAGAACTACACGATCGACATCCGCGACACCAAGCTCGGACCCGAAGTGGTGACCAGCGACATCCCGAACGTGTCCGAGGAAAAGTTGAAGCACTTGGACGCGGAAGGCGTCATCCGCATCGGCGCGGAAGTGAAGTCCGGCGACATCCTGGTCGGGAAAATCACCCCGAAGGGCGAAACCGAACTTTCCGCGGAAGAAAAGCTGCTGCGCGCCATCTTCGGCGAAAAGGCCCGCGACGTGCGCGATTCCTCCCTCTACTTGGAGCACGGGGAACACGGCAAGGTCGTCGGTATCACCGTCTTCTCGCGCGAAGCGGGCGACAAGCTGAACCCGGGCGTCATCAAGTCCATCCAGGTCGCGGTGGCCAACCTCCGCAAGATCCAGGTGGGCGACAAGGTCGCCGGCCGCCACGGCAACAAGGGCGTCGTGTCCAAGATCGTCCCGTTGGAAGACATGCCGTACATGGCCGACGGCACGCCGGTGGACATCGTGCTCAACCCGCTGGGCGTGCCCTCGCGCATGAACATCGGGCAAGTGCTGGAGGTGCACCTGGGCTGGGCCGCCAAGGGGCTGGGTGAGC
>CAZTTQ010000009.1:0-35872 GCA_964616135.1 uncultured Gammaproteobacteria bacterium | reverse complement strand
CGATATGGGCCAGGCGCTGCTCGACGATTTCGACGGTCTTGATGACGTTGAAGCCCTGACGGGCGCAGCTCGGGCAGGAGACGATGCGCACGCCGCGGTGGCGCAGGTCGAGCGACTTGAGCATCTCGAAGCCGACGCGGTACTTGAGGCGCTGCGGCGTCAGCAGCGGCGGGTACGCGTGCAGGTGCAGCTGCCACACGGCGCAGGCGGCCGCGGCGCCCGGGCCGCCCGGCGCGTTGTGCCAGCCCATGGAATAGGCCACGTCCGCGTTTTGGCGGAGCAGGAAGTGGTTGCCTTCGATCGGGATGTAGTACTGCGGCTTGAACAGCGCGAGCATGAGCTTGATGTCCTCTTGCTGCGCGTGGCCGCCGGCGTGCACGTCCATCATCTGGTAGTTGATGACGCGGGCGCGCTTGCGGGAGAAAATGTCCTTCAGGCGTTCCACGGACTTTTCATTGCCCGGAATGATGGAAGAAGAGAACACGACGGTGTCGCCCGGCACGACGCGCACCGAGCGGTGCTCGTCGCTGGCGATGCGGTTCAACGCGGCGTTCTTTTCGCCCTGGGCGCCCGTGCAGACGACGACCATATTGGCCGGCGGGTAATCATCGATGTTCTCAATCGGCACCAAGGTGCTGTTGGAGATCTTGATGAAACCGAGCTCCTTGGCGATTTCCACGTTGGTCTTCATGGAGAAGCCGTCCAGCGCGACCTTTTTCCCCATGCGTTCGGAAATTTCCAGGATCTGCTTCACGCGGCCGAGCAGGGAAGCGAACGTGGCGATGATGACGCGTCCCGGGGCCTTTTCCAGGATGCGTTCAAGCTCTTCACCGATCACCTTTTCCGACACCTGGTGGCCAGGCTTGTTGGAGTTGGTGGAGTCGCCCATGAGGGCGATCACGTTCTTGTTCATGCCCAAGGCGGCGATCTTTTGGAAGTCGGCGTGGCTGGTGCCCGTGGGGTGGAAGTCGAACTTCCAGTCACCCGTGTGGCAGATGAGGCCGGCCGGGGTTTCCACGACGATGCCGGCGGCGTCCGGAATGCTGTGGTTGATGTGGAAGAACGACACCTTGAAGGCGCCCAACTGAATCACGTCGTCGATCTTGGAGATTTTGACGTTGAGGGGCGGAGTATCAAAGTCCGTCTGGCGGCGCTTGATGATGCCCGCGGACATCGGCAGGGCGTAAATGGTCGGGTTGCCGATGAAGGGAACCGTGTGCGGAATGGCACCGATGTGGTCGTAGTGGCCGTGGGTGATGATCACGCCGCGGACGTTCTTTTCCTTCCCCTTCAGGTACGACATGTTGGGGATGATGTAGTCCACGCCCGGCATGTCGTCGTCGGGGAACTGCAGCCCCATGTCGATGATGATGATGTCGTCCTTGTATTCAATCAAGGTGCAGTTGCGGCCGACTTCTTCCAAGCCACCCAACACCATGACGCGCACGCGATCCTTAGGATCAACGGGCATCGGGGCGGAGGCGACGGGGGTGGGACCGACGGCGGGGCCGGTGCCTACTTGGGCGGCGCCGGCAGCGCGAAACACGCGACCGCGGAAACGGTCGACGTTCGCGCGGGGGCCGCGCTGAAAATTCTTATTGCGGTCGTTCATAGCGAAACGAAAACTGGGATTCCCCGCAATTCCCGAAGGAAAAAATCACGTCTTGGGACGCGGGGAGTCGTTAAAATGTGTGGAAACGGCTCGGTGAGAGCGCACCGGCGCCGTATACGTGATCTTTGTCCGAAGGGGCAAGAAGGCCCTGCTCCGGCGGCCAAAGGCCGCGTCTTTGATGGGGATACAGTACCAGAAAGAGGCGTTTTTGTCTAGGAACGGACTATTTGGCTTAAATTAGCAAAAACACCTGGCAAGCCAGGTGTTTTTGTGGTGCGGATGGAGAGACTCGGCCTCGGCTCTCGGTTTGCCGTCGCAAACCTCGGCCTGGCCACCGCCTCGCCATTCCGCCTGGTGGCGGAATATGGCTCCGGCGTTCTCGTCTCTCCGGCAAGCCAAGCAGTTGGCTTGCCCAAGCACATAAAAACACCTACCGCGGGGGTAGGTGTTTTTATGGTGCGGATGGAGAGACTCGAACTCTCAAGCCCGTAAGGGCACAGGCTTCTGAGACCTGCGCGTATACCAGTTCCGCCACATCCGCGTGGGGAAAACCGTCTAAAACGTCCTCCCGCGGTGTTGCGGGGCCCCGCCTCGGCGCGCGCCGTAGTATTTAACTACGGCTTGGCCTCGGCTTTCCCTGCGCCTAGCGGGAAGAACGTTTAATCCGGTTTTCGCTGCACTTCCTTTATGGCGTGGCCGCACTCTAGCGGTTTCACGTTATTTCGGCAATACCTCAAGCCTCTATTTTAATGCCTTGCGGGTTTTGACGTACCAATCCTTGATGCCGTTCAGGCGGTCGGCCGGGGCGGCGATACGCGTGATGTCCGCGCCGCGGATCTTGTCACCCAAGGCGTACGCGTAGGTCGGTCGGTAGAGGATGACGGCCGGCACGTCTTCCGCGACCAGCGTTTGGAACTCTGCGTACTTGGAAGCGCGGACGGCGGGATCCAGTGCCTTGCGGGCGTCTTCCAGTAATGCGTCCGCCTTGCGGTTGGCGTAGCCGGACAAGTTTAGGCCCGTGGACGTCGCTTGGGACGAATGCCAGAACGGATATGGGTCCGGTTCCGCGCCGTAGAGGATGCCGGTCAGCAACAGCTCGTAGTCGCGCGGTTCGATCGCCTGGCGGTACAAATCCGCCTGCGTCACCGCCTCTACCTGCGCTTGGATGCCGATCGCGGCCAATTGGGTGACGACCTGTTCCGCGACGCGGGCAAATTCAGGCGTCTGCACCGTGGTCAGGGTGACCGACAGGGCGGGGATGGACGCGGGGTCCTCCGCCGGCTTGGTTTTGGTAGCGGGCGTCGGCTTTTTGGAGAGCCGGTAGACGAGACCTTCTACCTTGGGGAACCCGGCGTCTTCCAATAGCTTGTTTGCCCCCTCTACGTTGACCGGAGGAATCGGTAGCGTCGGCTCCGTTCCGAGTGCCTCTGGCAGCACGGCTCCCGCGACGGGGCTCCCGTGGCCGTCCAGGGCTTTTTCTACCAAGGCGGAGCGGTCTATGGCCATGGCGATGGCTTGGCGAACGGCCTTGGTTTTGAATACAGGCTGGCGATCTTGGTTGAAGAACAGAGCCGTTTCCCGCGGAATAGACGGGCGTAACAGGTTGACGCTATGCTTGCCCGCTTCTTCCTCTAGGTCGGAGGGGATGTAGCCAACGCCTTCCGCCGTGCGGGCGGCGAGGGCTTTAACCGCGTCGTCCGGGGATCCGTAGAACTTGAACGTGACGTGTTCCAGGTAGGCAGCCGTTCCTGCGTGGTCGGCAAAACGGGAAAGCGTATAACTGCGCACGCTGCCGTTTTTATCCTTGGTCAGGGTTTCAAATTGAAACGGGCCGCTGCCGACCGGTTTCAGGTTGTAGCTGGCCAACGGGACGTTGCGCGGGGCGATGTCCGTCCATAGGTCCGCGGGCAAAATGCCGACCGTGAGGGTGGAAAGGAACCCCGCGGAGGGTTCTTTGAGGGTGAAGATCACCGTGCGGTCGTCCGGGGCGGTGATGTCGGCGGCCTGATACGCGCCAGACAGCGGACTGCGATAGAGCGGGTTGCGGAGCGCATCCATGGTGAAGACGACGTCCTTTGCCAGCAGGGGTTCCTCATTATGGAACTTGGCGTCTGCGCGCAGGGTGAAGGTGTAGACCTTGCCGTCCTCGGAGACCTTCCAGCTTTCTGCCATGTCCGGTTGCAGGGCACCGGAGGCATCGCGGCGGAGTAAGCCGGCGTACACTAACCGGGCAATGTCCGCGTCCACGTCATTGGCGGGCGCATACAGCGGGTTGATGAACTGCGGTTCGCCGACCAGTGCTTCTACGTACTCACCCCCGACTGCAGGTGTCTCCACCTGGTGGGTCAGGACAAAGCGGGCACCGACGACAACAAGGCAGACCGCCATGGCGGCGCCCAGTCCGCCGAGGGCGCGCTTTTCTCCTCCCGTGGCGACGCGGCTCCACTGCAGCCATTGGCGCAGGGAGGGGAAGCGACGCGGCTTGGATACCGCAAGGACCTGACGCATGGTCAGGTCCGTGGAGGAGGACGAAGGGGTGCGCGAGCGGGAGAACACAGGGTTCCGGACGCGTTACGCGATGAGGATGTTGGCCAGCGCGATGCCGAAGAACAGGACGGAAAGGACGATCGATGCCTGGAAGAGGCGCTTTTCAATGCCGCGCTTGGTGCGATAGACGTTGCCGTCGCCGCCGAAGGAGGCGCCAAGACCGGAGCCACGGGCCTGCAATAGGATAGAGGCGGACAACAGGGCGGCCGTGGCGAATTGAGCAATGGAGAGGACGGATTTGATCATACGAAAAGGGAGAACGAAACGCCGGAACCCTACCAGAGGAAAGGGGGTCCGTCAACGCGCGCGACCGGGTTTTGCGAAGCGTTTCATGCCGCGTCCGGACACCCGCATCTTTGGGCGTCCTTTGCGCTCGCGGTCCCCGGCGCGTCGCTGCATCTTGGATTCGGCGCGTTCGGCGTCCATGTCCCTTCATGATATACTTTTTCCATCGTTTCGACGACTGGCATGGACACGGAACAACCGGACAACCGTCGGACCTTGGCGCGGGCCGCCACTACGGTGACGGTATTCTTGGGACTCGCCGTATTGGCCGCATTCGCCTGGCGCGTCGTGTATTACATGAACGCCATCAGTACGGGCACCCTGGACGTTGCCTCACTTTCCTACGCGGACCGGTTTACGGCATCGCGCGCGGCGTCTGCCGTTCCTGCCGCTGGGGCTTTTGACGTGTCTTCCGCGGATGCGCCGTTTATCGGACCGGACAAACCGCTTCTGACCATCGTGGAGTTTGCGGACTTTGAATGTCCGTATTCCCGCCAGGTCAGTCCTGCCATCCGCGCCATGGCGTTGCGGTATAAGGACCAGGTTCGCGTGGAATTCCGCCACTTGCCGCTGGATGAAGTGCATCCGGATGCCCGCCGCACCGCGGAAGCCGCTGAGTGCGCGCGGGAGCAAGGAAAGTTCTGGGAATACCATGACAAGATCTTCGCGAACCAAGCGGACATCTCCGCCGCCAATCTCGGCCGATTCGCCACGGAGCTTGGCTTAGACCGCGGTGCCTTTGACCGCTGCGTCATCTCGGGTCGCGGCCGGGACCGTATTAAGAAAGACGAGGAGGCGGCCGCCGCGGCGGGCATTGTCGGCACGCCCACGTTCTTCTTTAACGGCACGCCGGTGCAGGGCGCCATTCCTTCGGACATCCTCGATCTCGTCGTCAAACGCTACGTTCCGTAATCCTATGCGTCTCCCCAAGTTCCTCGCCGCGTTGCTCGCCGTCGGCTGGTTGGCCACGGCCATCCCGGCCTTTGCCGCGGACCCGGTTCCCACGGGCTGCAATTGTTGGTGTACGTCCAAGGCAGGCGCCACAAGCGCCGGGGACGTGCGTTCTTCGGCTGTCTGCGCGACCACGTGTCAGGACAAAGGGGAGAAGGTCATCGTGTGTTCAAAGAAAGCCAGCGAATTGCCGGCGAATAACGTGCGTTGCTTTGAAAATGAGGAGGTATGTAAGTTGAACTGCCAAGGCCCGTCTCTCCCAAATGCCAAACCGGCCGGGTTCATCTATGACAAGGAAAACCAGCCCACGGAATGTCCGTCAAAATACCATTACTGCTACTGCACGGGCGAGTCGTACCAATTGGCGTACAAGATCCCCAATCCGGATCCTTCCAAACCACCTATCGGAGAGGTGGCGGACTTGGGGAGCTACGTGAACACGGTCTATAAGTACCTGCTGGGCATTTCCGGCTTGGTCGCGATCGTCATGATCATGATCGGCGGGGTGCAATACGTGACCTCCGTCGGAGGTGGAAGCGTCAGCGCCGCAAAGGAGCGCATCCAGCACGCCGTCGTTGGGCTCATCCTGCTGTTCTCCGCGGCCCTTATTCTGCAGACGGTGAACCCGCGCCTTCTCACGCTTCAGCCGCCGCGCCTACCAACCATCAAGCGGATCGAATTAGTGGACCCGAACGCCAGTTGTGAGGCGCTGCTTAAACCGGACCGCGCCGGAAAGGTCTACACGCTCGCCGGAAAGGCGACGAACGGTACCAATTGCGGTTCAAAGGACGAAGTACTGAAAGACCGCAGCGGAGCGGAGGTTGCGGAAGGGACGGTTTGCACATACCGCGGCTGTTCGGACAAGACAAAAGGATGCTTCGTCAGCGGCGACAAGGCGCAGTGCCTCTCGTGCGGGGAGGTGGTTCCCGGGAATGAACTCAACATCATTCCTTCCACCAACGTGTGCGCCCAAATCGACGAATCCTTGAAGGCACAAGAACCATTGGTAACCAACCATCCGTACTGCTTCTGGTCCCGTGACCCGTACGCGCTGTTCGGCCTCAATTGGCAGACGGCAAAGGCGGGATTGGCCGTCGCGATCGGTGCGGGTGCCGGCTCGTTCGTGGGCCCTGCGGGTGCCGCGGTCGGCGCCGGTATCGGTGCCAGCGTGGGCGGCGCCCTGGAACTGCGCCAAGGCACGTGTTCGGAAATGAAGATCGAATGCCGGAGGATCGAGTCCCTCTCTTGCGAGGGGTACAACGACTTGGAAATAACGAACGCCAAGGCGAGCGATTCCGATCTGAAGAACATCAGTCCCGGCTGGGGTGACCAGGACATGCAGTCCATCTGCCAGGCGAACCCCTGCCAGTGGAACAAGGACAAAGGCGGTTGTTCCTACGTTCCGGAATCCAATACCTGCCGGACCGCGGGGAGCGGGACGACGCTCACTAATTGCTCTTCGGACTCCCAGTGCGACAATGGGAACAAGTGTATCAATGGCCATTGTTCGGCTCCGTCCGCTACCGGCGCAAACCGGCAAGTCTGCGGCGCGGGGAACACGTGTAATGCGGGACTCGCCTGCGTGCGCTCCATCGGGAGCGGGCAGGGGGCCGGCGGTTTCACTGACGTGTGCACGGACGGGCAACCCAACTCCCCGTGCAACAGCAACTCGGACTGTAAGAACGCAGGCGCTTCCTGCGTGAACTACGCGTGCGCGTCGTCAGTCGCGCGACCGAACGGTACGGCTTGTTCCGAAAATTTCGAGTGCCAGAGCAATTTCTGCGGCAGCGGCCTCTGCCGTTTGGGAACTGCCGGGGAAAACTGCGGCGTGACCGGCCCGAGCCAGGACCAGTGCGCGCCGGGCTTCTACTGCGGCGGCGCAACAGGGCCGTACTCGTGCGTCGCGAAGGTTACGACGGGCGGAACCTGCACGCAGAACGTCCAGTGTGCCAACGGGACGTGCGTGGGTAACAATACGGACCTCATTGGCAGCCAAGGACAATGCAATTAAGAAAATCCCCCGTCTTTTGGCGGGGGATTTTTTGACCGTGGGGTGTCGCCCTTGCCTTGCCAAACATTCAGTGATATCCTCGCCGCCGACCTGTCCCTCCCTTTTCCCCATCGGCGACTATGAGCGACCATATCTCCGTCCGCGGCGCGCGCGTCCATAACCTGAAAAACATTTCCGTCGACATCCCGAAGAACAAGTTGGTCGTCATTACCGGCCTGTCCGGTTCCGGAAAATCGTCCCTCGCCTTCGACACCGTCTTTGCCGAAGGGCAGCGCCGCTACATGGAGTCCCTGTCGTCCTACGCCCGCCAGTTCCTGGAACTTCAGGACAAGCCGGACGTGGATGAGATTTTGGGGTTGTCGCCCACCATCGCCATCGACCAGAAGTCGTCTTCGCACAACCCGCGTTCCACCGTGGGTACGGTGACCGAAGTGTATGATTTCCTCCGCGTGCTGTTTGCGCGCGCCGGCCGCCCGCACTGCCCGAATTGCGGCGACGAAGTCCGCGAGCAGACCTTGGACCAAGTCGTGTTGCGCGTGCAGGAAGAAGCGGGCAAGAACCCGTTGTTGTTGATGGCCCCGTTGGTTCGTGAACAGAAGGGCGAACATCGCCAAGTCTTTGCCGCCGCCGGTTCCGCCGGGTTTTCCCGCGTGCGCGTGGACGGATTTTTGATGGATTTGGACGAAGCCGCCGCCATGCGCAAGGACAAGAAGAAGGCGCACACCATTGAAGCCGTCGTCGCGGAAATTACGCCCGCTACGGCCGCCAACAAGGCCCTGGTGACGGATTTGGTGCGCAAGGCCGTGGAATATGGCAACGGCCTCATCCTGCTTTTGAACGACGAAACCGGGGACGAGCAGCTGCTGTCCCAAAGCTTCAGCTGCCCGCGCTGCGGCTTGAACCTGCCGAAGCCCGAACCGCGCCTGTTCTCGTTCAACTCGCCGCACGGCGCGTGCCGCGAATGCACCGGCCTCGGCCTCAAGTTGGTCTTGGAAGCGGAATTGGTCATCCCCAATCCGCGTCTGTCCTTTGCGGAAGGCGCCGTCCGCCCATGGACCCGCATTGCCGGCAACCAAACCTCGTATTTGCGTTTGCTTGAATTGGTCGGCAAAAAGCACAAGTTCTCCGTGCATACGCCTGTGGACCAGATTCCCAAGGACAAGATGGACATCGTCTTGAACGGCACGGGGGAGGAGACTTACTCCTTTGACGGCGCCGACGTGACGTTCCCCGGCATCCTCGCGCAGCTGGAAGCGAAGTACAAGGAAACGGATTCGGATTACGTGCGCCATGAACTGGAGACGTACATGCGCACGCTCGTCTGCCCGGCCTGTACCGGCAAGCGCCTGCGCCCGGAAGTGTTGGCGATCACCATCGCCGGCAAGTCCATCTCCGACGTCACTGGCATGCCGATTGAAGAAGCGCGCGCCTTCTTTGCCAACTTCCTCACGCCGCCCGTCAAAGGGAAAGTGAAGAAAGCGGCCAAGGGCGACCGCCCGTCCGACGGCTCCTTTTCGGCGGCCGAAGCGATGGTCGCGGAACGCGTCGCGAAGGAAATCGTCGCCCGTATGGGCCACCTGCTCGACGTTGGTTTGGGCTACCTGACCATGGACCGCAGCGCCATGACGTTGTCCGGCGGGGAAGCGCAGCGCGTGCGCTTGGCATCCCAGCTCGGCGCGGCGTTGTCCGGCGTCATCTACATCCTGGACGAACCGTCGATCGGGCTCCATTCCCGCGACAATGACCAGCTGATCGAGACCATCAAGAAGCTGCGCGACCTGGGTAACTCCGTGTTGGTCGTCGAACATGACGAAGCCATGATGGATGCGGCCGACTACGTCTTTGACGTCGGTCCGGGCGCCGGCGAATACGGCGGCGAAATCGTCGCGGAAGGCACTCCGGCCCAGATCCGCAAGAACCCGGAGTCTCTGACCGGCCAGTACTTGTCCGGCAAGAAGTCCATCCCGGTTCCCAAGACGTACCGCAAGGGGAATGGCAAAAAAATCACCATCCAGGGCGCCACGGCGTTCAACTTGAAGAACGTTACGGCGGACATTCCGCTCGGCAAATTCGTTGCCGTCACGGGCGTCTCCGGCTCCGGCAAATCCACGCTCATCCTGGACATTCTCGGCAAGGCGCTCTCCAAGCACTTCTACCGCGCCAAGGAATATCCGGGCGAGCACAAGGCGATCAAGGGTCTGGAACACATCGACAAGGTCGTCGCCGTGGACCAAAGCCCAATCGGCCGCACGCCGCGTTCCAACCCGGCCACGTACACGGGCGTCTTCACTGCCATTCGCGACCTGTTCACCCAGGTGCCGGAAGCGAAGCTGAAGAACTTCGACGCCGGCAAGTTCTCCTTCAACGTGAAGGGCGGCGGCCGCTGTGAGCCGTGTGCCGGGGAAGGGATGCGCCGCATCGAAATGCAGTTCCTCCCGGACGTGTACGTGGAATGCCCGGAATGTCGCGGCACCCGCTACCACCACGACGTGCTGGAGGTGCACTACAAGGGCAAGAACATCGCGGACACGCTGAACATGACCGTGGAGGAAGCGCGCCGCTTCTTCGCGGACCAGCCGGCCGTGTTCGACAAGCTGAACGTGCTCCATGAAGTCGGCCTCGGCTATCTCCGCCTCGGCCAAAGCGCTACCACGCTTTCTGGCGGCGAAGCGCAGCGCGTGAAGCTCGCCACGGAACTGTCCCGCCGCGCCACGGGCCGCACGCTCTACATTTTGGACGAACCGACTACCGGTCTCCACTTTGAAGACATCAAGCGCCTGTTGGGCGTCCTCCAGCAGCTGGTAGACAAGGGCAACACGGTCGTGACGATCGAACACAACCTGGACATCATCAAGTGCGCCGACTGGATCCTGGACTTGGGTCCGGACGGCGGCGCCAAAGGCGGCACGGTTGTCGCCGAAGGCACCCCCAAGGACGTGGCGGGCACCAAAGCCTCGCTCACGGGCCAGTACCTGAAGAAGTTGGTCTAGGACTCCCTCTGGCCCAGAGTCTCCCCCTTGAAAAGGGGGAGAGACGCCATCAAACCCCCGTTCGTCAGAGCGGGGGTTTATGGTTGACAAAATGTCTAAAATAGGGCAATACGACCCCGCTGCGGCAAACCGGGCAATTCTGTCCGGAAGCCAGCCGAAAGGCGACAGCAAACCCAATGCCGATATGTCCCTGCGGGGATGCGTTGGCGAGGAGCGTCACATGAGTGAATTGATCCTGGGAGTCGGACCGGCACACGAACTTGAGATCACCCTTCGGAAGGCCGGCTGGGAGATCGGCGACGTCACCAAGATGACGCAGGATGCCGAGCTCTGCCGGCAGATGCGCGCCGTCCTGCGCGGCCACGCTAAGATCGAGACGGTCTCGCACCTGATCAACTGCGACGCGGCGCCGATGATCCCCGACGGCTGGGAGGTCGAGGAGCACAAGAAGGGCGGCCAGCTCGCGTTTGACGTCTCGAAGGTGAGCTTCTACCTCTCCAGGCGCCAGACGGAGGGGGAGAAGTCGATCGTTGGCGACGATCTCCACGAGGAGCTTCAGGACAAGCCCGTCCTGAACGCCAACGTCCTCGACTACCTGCTGGCGCACCCGGAGCTCATCCCGGACGCCTGGAAGGGGAAGTACTTGTTCTTCTGGGGGACCATCTACCGGGACTCGGCCGGCAACCGCTACGTCCGTTGCCTGGGCTGGAGCGACGGTCGGTGGGGCGGGCTACTGCTGGGCCGGCGCCGCGGATTCGGCGCCCAGGCCCCCTCCGCCGTTCTCGCAAGGTAGGTCCTTTGCTCCAGACGGGGGCTTCGCACGAACTCTGTGCGAAGCCCTTTTTCTTTTGTACGATGTGTCCAGGCAAGGTGAATACGTGGGCGGTTACGGCCGATTTCTTCGATGTGGGCAGATAGGGCGATGCACTTCTTGTTGTTCAAGGATTTTGTCTTCCGCAGCACAAGCAGAAGTACTTTTGCCGTATCAAGTTTTCTTATAGCAAACCGTACGTGTGGCAGTTTATCCGGATGGTTGGAAAAACTGGCTATACTGATGGATTCGATACAATCCACCAGTAGGGTATCTATCGGTCTCCGCTTTGAAGACATCAAGCGCCTGTTGGGCGTCCTCCAGCAGCTGGTAGACAAGGGCAACACGGTCGTGACGATCGAACACAACCTGGACATCATCAAGTGCGCCGACTGGATCCTGGACTTGGGTCCGGACGGCGGCGCCAAAGGCGGCACGGTTGTCGCCGAAGGCACGCCAAAGGACGTGGCGGGCACCAAAGCCTCGCTCACGGGCCAGTACCTGAAGGAGTTGGTGTAAGGCAAACGAAAACCCCGCTCGTACGAGCGGGGATTTTTGTTAGGCCTGCTTGGCAGCTTTCTTTTCCTTCATCTGGCGACCGAAGGGCTTCTTCGGGTTGGACAGGTACTGCAGCTTGGCGCGGCGGACCTTCACTTCCTTCACGAACTCCACCTTGCTGACGATGGGGGCCATGATCGGGTAGATCTTTTCGACGCCCCAGCCGTCGGCGGACTTGCGGATGGTGAAGCTCTTGGAGGCGCCGGTGCCACGGACGGCGAGGACCATGCCTTCAAAGAGCTGGACGCGTTCGCGTTCCTCGCCCTTGGCGTTCACGTCCTTGATCAATTCGTGGACGCGGACGGTCTGCCCGGCCTTCAAGTCGTCCATGCCGACCAGCTTGCTGGCGTACGGCAGGGCTTTCGTGGTGTTTTCCATAGTGTGTCTCCGTTCTTGTCAGAGGACCGCATCGCCTGAAATGGGCGAATCAGCGTTCATAAGAAGCGTCGGAATGTGCGGGAAGAATAGCGGAATGGCCGGAAAAGGTCAAGGGATTGACACCCAGCCCACTTTTGGCTATTTTGGGCGTCTTCCTGAGCAAAGTAAGGGAAGAGAGGAGACTGCCGTTGGCGGAACAGACGTTGTTGGTCGTCTTGGGAGAAGCTGGAGAGGTCGCCCCGGTCGTCCGCGAGTTGTTCGCGGCCGGTACGTGGAATGTGCTGTACGCCAAGGACGTGCGTGAGGCGCGGCGGCATATCGCCTCCACGAGCTTTCTCACCCACATACTCTGCGACATGGCCCTGTCCGACGGATACGGGCACGTGCTGCATCAGGAGGCGCGCGAGCGTCACCCGCACGTGCGGTTCGTTGTCCTCCGGCGCGCGGTCGCCGACCGTGCCGTCGAGGAGGTCCGCCGCTACTACGCCGCCCACGCCGTGCCCGTGTGTGACCGCCCACTGCGCCCGAGGGACGTTCTCACCGCCCTCACTGCCTGAACGTTCTCGTTCGGGTGTTTTTTATGGAAGGACCCGTGGCGGGGATTGACCGGGGCCCGTTTCCCGGGTATCCTGCTGGTCCCGTCACTGTCGATGGGAAAAGAGAGGTTCCATGGAACAGCTGTCCGCGGACCGCCACCCGCCGAATCCGCACGTCGCGTTCCCCCACATGCTCGTGGTCGTCCGCGACCCGACCAAGATGGTGGGCATCGCCCGCAACCTGATGGCCGACCGCACACTGGATATCGTCCGCGGCGTCACGGAGGCCCGGCGCTACCTGTCCGGCCCCAACGGCCTGAACGCGTCCCAGGTGCTGTGCGAGGACAACATGGAGGACGGGACCGCCGAGGATGTCCACCGCTTCCTGGTGGAGACCCTTCGCTCCACGGCCTTCTTCCTGGTCTTGGGCGGCGCGTCCATCTCGCTCGCGGGTCGGGGCGTCCTCTCGGTGCCCAAGCCCGGCGACCCCACCCGCATCCGGGCGGCATTCGCCCACATGGCCGACGCCTACGCCGACTCGATGTAGCGTCGCCCAACGAAACGCCCGCCCCGGTACTCCGGGAGCGGGCGATTTTTTATTTGCGCGGCAGGTTGGTGAGCATTTCCTGCAGGTCTTCCGGCAGCGCGGCGGTGAAGGTCTGACGCGTGCCGTCCAGGCGCGTGATGGCCAGGGAAGAGGCGTGGAGGAACACGCGGCCGATGTTCACGGCACGGATGTGGCGCATGCCGCCGCCGTCGCTTTTGCGATACAACGTGTCGCCGACCAACGGGTGGTTGATGGCGAACAAGTGCGTACGGATCTGGTGGGTGCGGCCCGTGTGGGTGTGCACGTCCAGCAGGGTGCAGGTACGCAGGCGTTCAAGCACGTTGTATTCCGTGATTGCCTCTTTGCCTTCTTGGCCGTCCGGGCGGGCGACCATGCGGCCGCGGTTGCGGGAGCGGGCCACTTTGAAGGTAATAATGTCGTGGTCTTTGGGTACCAGGCCGTAGGCCAGGGCGATGTAGTGCTTTTCCGCTTCGCGGCCGGCAAACTGGGCCTTCAGGCTTTCATACGCCTTCTGCGTTTTCGCCAGCACCATGACACCGGACACGTCTTTGTCCAAGCGGTGCATGACGCCCGGGCGCAGGGCGTTTTCCCCGACCTTTTTCATGGTGGGGGCGTGCTTCACGGCCATGGCGGTCAGAGTCGGGCGGGTCTTCAGCTCGTTTTCATTGTTGGGGTGGACCAGGAGGCCGGCCGGCTTGTTCACGACCAGGATTTCCTTGTCTTCAAAAATGATATCGAGCGGCGGCAGGACCAGTTTCGGCAGCTTGGGCTTGGCGTCCAGGTCCGCGGTAGATACGACTTCGTCCGTCGCCTTCAGGGCGAGGTGCGGGGTAACCGTTTTGCCGTTGACGGTAATTTCGCCGGCTTTAACGAGCGTCTGGATGCGGGCGCGGGAAATACCGAACTTCCCGACCAGGAACAGGTCCAGGCGGGTGCCGGCGTCATCAGCGGTCAGGGGGAAGCGGATCATGTGGAGGAAATGGCCAAGCGGGAAAGCAGGCCGAACAAAACGACAAGGACCAATCCGGCGAAGATCAGGTGGCCGGCGCCGGACTCGCCGTTGTGGTCATGTGACTTCTTGGCTTCGCGGCCAAGCAGCAGCCCACCGACGATGAGTAATATTCCAATGAAGAGAAAAGGCATAGGAAGTCTGGTAGGTCCGGATGGATTCGAACCATCGACCACCGAGGTATAAGCTCGGCGCTCTAACCAACTGAGCTACGGACCCGTAGCAAGTGGAAGGACAGGTCCTTTTTCGCTTATTTTCGGCAGTTTGTCAAGAAAATTGCGCCAAGACTATTGAAATTTTAGACGAAGTGCGCTATCCTCGCCGGCACATATGGGACTGGATTTCGCCTTGCTGACGGGCCTCTTAGCCTTGCTGTGGTTCCTGGCCTATTGGGTTTTTGGCGGCGTCGCCATGGCCTTGTTTGCCCTGCTGCGGAGCGGGCGTATCCGCCGGGTCCGGTTTGGCTGTTTCTTCAGCCTGTGGGCGTTGTTTATGGGGATTGCGGCCGCGTACGGCGGCGTCCGGTTCTCCGAAGGCGCCGTGACCGCCTGTCTGGCGGACGCGGTGAACCGCGCGGAGGTGGTTTCGGCCATTTTCGGCTGCGGCTTCGTCGGGATCATGGGCGGCTTTGGCCTGGGGTTCGCAGCGCTATTCCTGGGCGGGTTAGTCATCCTGGCCTTGTCCACGCGCCGCATGCCGCGCATGGGGGAGCCTTCCGCGCCGGTTGCTCCGCCGGTGGAATCCGAGGCGCTGTAACAAAAAACTCCCACGTGACGTGGGAGTTTTTTGGTGGGCGATAGTGGGTTCGAACCACTGACCTTCACAATGTCAATGTGACGCTCTAACCAACTGAGCTAATCGCCCGTCATTCGTGCGGGCAGTATAGGGAATCCCCGCCCCGGTGTCAATCGTAGCCCATTGTGTTATTCTTTTTCCACTATGTCTGCTTTCTCCCTTTCGATACTCGCGGGTGCTTGCATGGCGCTCATTGCCTTTGTCGGATTTGGCAGCTTGTTGATTGCTCGCAAACGTCTTGCACAGTGGCTGTCTGTCTTTGTCGCCTTTGCCGCGGGATCGTTGTTGGGCGCGGCTTTTTTCCATCTGCTTCCAGAGTCGATCTCATTGGGAGGACCTACGTTTGGGCTGACTCTTGTGGGTCTTCTCACGTTTTTTGCGATCGATTCTCTTTTGTGGGTCTACCACTGTCATGCCGGGCATCGGTTGCATGAAGAAGGGCACACGCATGGATCATGTCCGCCTAAGCCGGTTGGTGTTCTAAACTTAGTAGGAGACTCCATCCACAATTTCACAGACGGTATCGTATTGGCTTCGGCGTTTATGGTAAGTCCTGCTGTTGGTTTTGCCACGGCATTTGCAACGGCCATGCATGAGATTCCTCAAGAGATCGGCGACTTCGGCGTGCTTATCCATTCGGGGTTCAAACCAAAACGCGCGCTGATGTGGAATGGTCTTGTGGCCCTCTTTACCCTTGTGGGTATTTTGGTGACATTCCTGCTTGCTCAGTACGTAACGGGGATCACTAAATACACGATCCCGTTTGCTGCCGGCGGATTCTTGTACATGGCCTGTACCAATTTGCTTTCTGAAATTAAGGAAGAAGAATCGATCCGCCGTCGCCTCTTTCAGACCGTCTTTTTGTTCGGCGGCGTTGTATTGCTCTGGGTGACGTCATTCATGGAATAACAAAACACCGCCCCTAGCGGGCGGTGTTTTGTTTGAGCCAGGAAATCGCTTCTTCATGCGTACGGAGGCGGCCGGTCAGTTGTTCCTCTCGGGCACGGGTAAGCCATGCGCCGACGGCAGGCCCCTCTTTCACTCCTGCAGCGAGGATGTCTGTGCCTGTGAGGAGCGGGGGAATGGGGCCTACTGGCACGCCGCAAAGTCGGCGGATTTCCTGGATGCGCTCTTGGGCTGCTACGACTTCAGCCGTCTTGCCACCCGCGGTAAGCGTGGTCAGTTTGAAGCGGTGGCGCGCGTCCATGAACCGGTCTTCAAACTCCACTGCCGTCAGATTGCGGATCTGTTCGGGCGCCGGAACGTTCTGCAGGGCGCGCACCAGGCACGCGACGTCTTCCGCGCCACAGGCGGTTCCGTCGGGGAGCGCGAGTCCGTCCAATCCCGCACGTGACAGGGCGGAGCGCACGCCGTCGCCTGGGACGCGGCGCATGAGGAGCGCCAGGGCGACCGGCAGGTCCGTGACGCTGGCGAGCGGAGACAAGAATGCGTCCGGGTCCCCACCGATGCCCGCCGCCGCCTCTGGGAGCAGCAGCTTCAGGGCGCCGCTGTCCCAAAACAAGCGGGCGGCGCGAGCGGGGGCCGCGGTAAATGCTTTGGCCAGTTCGCGCCCGGCGGTTTCGCGCGGCAGGACGAGCTCACTGCGGCCGTCGGCACGGGCACGCGTGCGGTTGAGGTCTGGCGCCAGGGAACGGAGTGCGTCCCAGGTATCCCGTTCGATATCAAAATTCAGCTGGCAGGCGAACCGCAGCGCGCGCAACAGGCGGGACAAGTCTTCCGCGAAGCGTTCTTTTGGTGTGCCGACCGTGCGGATCTGCCGCGCCTCCAGGTCCCACCGTCCGCCGTACGGGTCCACCAGTTCGCCGCTCCCCAAGTCAAACGCCATCGCGTTCACCGTAAAGTCGCGTCGTGCCAAATCCTGGTCGATCGGCAGGAATGGGTCGATTTGGGCGTCGAAGTCGCGGAACCCGCCCGCACTGTCGGCCGTGGGCCGCTCGGAGCGGGGAAGCGCGATGTCCGCGGCCTTGGCACCACTGCCAAATTTGTAGACGCCGAACACGCGACCGACCAAATCTACGCGTCCCTGGGTTTCCAACCACGGTTCCAGTACGTCCCGCGGAACGCCGGCGACGACCGTATCAACGTCCGTGACGGGACGGCCAAGCAGGGCGTCGCGGACGGCGCCGCCCACGAGATACGTTTTTGCGTCTGGGAATGTGGCGCGCAACGCGGAAAATACCCGCAGGGCGGGATGGGTCGCGGCGAGACGTTTCACTTGTTCTTCGCCATGGGTCATGGTCGAAGTATAGCAAAAAACCGACCTACACGGGCCGGTTTTTCATCTGCGCGGCGATCTTGGACGTCAGGTCTTGTTCCGCCTTCACAATACCGCCGTCCTTCCAGGAAAGGCGGGCGTCTTCTTTGGAACCCGTCGGAGAGAACGCAGCGCAGAGAGCGAGTGCATCGTATGGGCGTTCGGCGTGCACGTAGGCGTGGACGCTGCCGTCCGTGGCTTCCGCAAGCAAGGCGGTCACCTTGGCGTCCGGGGAGGACGTAATGAGCTCGTCGATCACGTCTTCCAGGACGGATTCTTCTGCCCCCGCGTGGAGGAAGTCCTGGCGGGACAGGGAAGACCAGACCAGGGACGCGTCCGGGTGCTTTTTTAGGCGCGCCAGGGCACGGCCCCACAGACGCAGCGTCGGGACGGTGCGTGTGCGGTACAGTCGTTCCACGATAGCTTCGCGGCGCGCGCCTTTCGCGACTAATTTCCCCGCCGTCTGCATGGTCCTGGGCGTCACGTTGGCCCGTTTGAAGCTTTTCGTCCGGGCGATCATGCCGGTCAAAAACGCGGTAGCGGATTCTTCGTCCATGAGGGACGGATCCATGGCCTCGCATAAGTCGTGGCACACCTCGCCGCAAGACGATGCGGTCAGGTCCACGGCGTTCAAGGCGCCGTACTGCTCGTTCTCCGGGCGGAAGTCCACGTTCACGATGGGGGTGGCGTAGAAGAAGTCCGGGGACGTGGCAAACAGGGTCCCGCACGCGGCCAAGTCTGCCGCGCCGACGGTGACGATCAGGTCGTAGCGGAATCCGCTGTTGGAAACCGTCAGGTCCTTCGGGTCGAACGATCCCGAGGACGGCGTGACGTGGATCTGCAGTTTGTCTCCCTTCAGTTCGTACGTCAGTTCCTTCGCCTTGGCTTTGGATGCGTCCAACTCAATGACGAAGCGGCGCAGGTTGTCCGCGGTCGCTTTGACGGCCGTGGTCCCTTCCAGAAATGACAGGATGCCGGGCACGCCGTCGGCGGAAAGGAGGTCCGGGCGCGTGCCAAGTTTGCCCAAGATGCGGGCGAGCCCCAAGGCCGCCGCGTGGCCGTCCACGCCGCTGCCGGCCCCGATGCAAATGACCGGGCGCTTGGCCCGTTTGAAGGCTTCCAAGAATTGTTGGGATTCAGTCAGGGCCATGGGTTTCCGTTCGAAGGGAATGGAGCACTGTATCCGCGTCATGGAGATGCGTCAAGGCACGGCGCAGAAAGAAAAATCCCCGCCGGCTCCAGGTCGGAGCGGGCGGGGAAGAGGGGGGGGTGTCACGCAGCGGTGGGCTTTGCTTCGGCTTCCTGACGGGACTTGGCGCGGGAGTAGGCCTCCAACACCAGCAGCTTGCGGGCGAACCACTCGTTGCCGGGCGTCAGGACGGCTTCTTCCAGGTCTCGGGGCGCCTTGCCGTGGATGTTCGGGCGCAGCGCGAGCGTGCGCAACGCGGCCGCCATCTTCGGGGAGCGGTCGTGTTCCCGGACGAGGTCCGGGTTCCGTACGAGTGGCAGCAGCGCCTCCAGGTGGAGGGTGACGAGTTCGGAGAAATCGTCACCCCACACACGCTCGCCGTAGTGGGCCTCCAGGCACCGGCCCACGAACTGCTGGACGATCTTCTCCCGGTCCAGGGTGAAGTGGGGCTGGGAGAGGACGCGCAGCGTGAGCGGGAACAGGGTGGGGTCATCCCGGATCGGCTGGTACCAGGGGTAGCGCGCCTGCAGGCTCCTCTCTTTGGGCTCCTTGAGGAAGTGAAGTGCCAGGAGTTCGCGCGCCTTGTCGCGCACCAGGACGTGTCTGCACGTTCCAATGCACAGGCAAGTCGGGTCCGCCTGGATGTCCAGGAACTCCAGCAGGAAGCGCACGCCGTCAGGCTTACGGTCTTCCGAGAAGTGGTCGGGCAGGACGTTGAGGAGGCCGATGGCCTCTTCGACCGTCTCGGCGGCGGTCCAACGGGCCACCCAGTCCTGGAAGTGCAGGAGGGGGCGAAAGGCCTTGGTATACAGGGGGCCGTTCGGCTTGCGGGTCTCGGCATCCTTCGTCATCGGCTGCTCCTCTGGCCGCCCTTTTTGGGTCGGCGGGCTCAGTTTGGCCTGCCAAGCGACGGATTGTCAACGCGCCCCGCTTCCTCTAAGCTGGCCGCATTATGCCCCGCCCAGAACTTCCCAAAGCCTACGAGCCGCACGCGTATGAGGACGCCATCTATTCCGATTGGGATCAACACGATTCGTTCGCACCGTCCAAAGAAGGGAACGGCACCTTCTCCATGGTCCTCCCTCCGCCGAACGTGACGGGTACGCTCCACTTGGGCCACGCCGCCATGTTGGCGATTGAAGACGCCATGGTCCGCTACGCCCGTTTGTCCGGCAAGCGGACGCTGTGGGTTCCGGGCACCGACCACGCCGCTATCGCTACGCAGAGCAAGGTGGAAAAACTGCTGACCGGAAAATACAAAGACCCGCGCAAAGAATTGGGCCGTGAGGCGTTCTTGGAAAAGGTAAACGAATTCGCCTTGGCTTCCCACGACACTATCGTCGGGCAGGTGCGCAAAATGGGCGCCTCCATTGATTGGAACCGGGAAGCGTACACGCTTGACGAAACCCGCAACCGCGCGGTCAATTTGGTGTTCAAGCAAATGTATGAAGATGGCCTGATTTATCGCGGCTTCCGCGTGGTGAACTGGGACCCGCTCGGCCGCACGGTCATTTCGGATGATGAGATCGTCCACAAGGAAACCACCGCCAAGCTGGTGACGTTTACGTACGGAAAGGACTTCCCGATTGCCATTTCCACCACGCGCCCAGAAACCAAAGTCGGCGACACGGCCGTGGCCGTGCACCCGGAAGATGCTCGCTACACCGCGTTTGTGGGCAAGACCTATGCGGCGGATTTTTGCGGCGTGAAATTAGAAATCAAAGTCGTTGCCGATCCGTCGGTCGACACGTCATTCGGTACGGGTGCATTGGGCGTTACGCCGGCACACTCCGCGGTGGACGCGGAAATCGCGGAACGTCACGGCCTCCCAATGAAGCAGGTGATTGGGGAGGACGGTCGTATGACGGCAGAAGCTGGTTTGCTTGCGGGCATGACCACAGCGGAAGCCCGCGCTGCCGCCATTGAGTGGATCCGTGCTCAAGGCTTGCTCCAAAAGGAGGAAGACGTCGCTCAGGCACTGTCTACGGCAGAACGTTCCGGCGGCGCTATTGAACCGTTGCCAAAGATGCAGTGGTTTATTGGAGTGAACCGCCCGTTCACCTTCAAACAAAGTGCACACGCGCCCATCAAGGGGTTGGAAGACGGCCAGCAGATCACCTTGAAGCAGCTCATGCAGCACGTCGTACGCGACGGGGAAGTGGAAATCATCCCGGAGCACTTCACTAAAACGTATTTCCGTTGGATTGATAACCTGCGCGACTGGAACATTAGCCGCCAGATTTGGTTCGGCCACCGCGTGCCGGTTTGGTACAAGGGAGAACAACTCGTGGTCGGTGCCGCACCCGGGGAAGGGTGGGAACAAGACCCCGACACGCTCGACACCTGGTTCAGTTCCGGGTTATGGACGTTCTCCACGTTGCTTGATCCGTCCAAGGCCGGAAGCGATCTGCGCGCCTGGGCGAACGCAAGCGCAGATTACAAGGCGTTCCACCCGACGTCTGTGTTGGAAACGGGCTACGACATCATCTTCTTCTGGGTGGCCCGCATGATTTTGATGACCACGTACGCCGTGGGCGAGGTGCCGTTCAAAACCGTGTACCTGCACGGCCTCGTGCGTGACGAACAGGGCCGCAAGATGAGTAAATCCTTGGGGAACATCATCGACCCGGTGGACATGATCCAGAAGTACGGCGCGGACGCGACGCGCCTGGCCCTGGTCCTTGGTTCCACGCCGGGCAATGACGTGAAATTGTCTGAAGAGAAAATCGCCGGCTTCCGCAACTTCACCAACAAGCTCTGGAACATCAGCCGTTTCGTGCTGACCAGCGTGGAAAACGTCGCAGTCGTCGCACGGCCGGAGCCAAAGACGTTGGCGGACAGGTGGATCCTCTCTCGGTTTGCCCGCGTGCAGGAGCAAGTTACCAATCACCTGGACGCGCACGCGTTCTCCGCCGCCGGGGAGGCGCTGCGTGACTTTACGTGGGGAGATTTCGCGGATTGGTACTTGGAAATCGCCAAGATCCAGCGTGCGGAACACGGTCCGTCCACGGACAAGAACCTGCTCTACATTCTCGGCCGCCTTCTCACGATGTGGCACCCGTTCATGCCGTTCGTGACGGAAGAACTGTGGAAGCAATTCGGCACGGGCAGCTTCCTCATGACCGCCGCCTGGCCCACGAAAGCGGGGAAGGCGGACGAAGCGGTCGAGAAAGAATTCGCCAAGCTGCAGGAAGTCATCGTGGACATCCGCAACCTGCGTGCGACCAATAAGATCGCGCCGGTGGCCCAATTGGGCGTGGAAGTCTTGGACACGAAATTGTTCCAGGCCCAAAGTGAGGTGATCCGCGTCCTGGCGCGCGTGCGCGAAAAAGACGCGACGGACGCGACGAGCGTCAAAACAGCGAACGTCGTCCTCTACCTGCCGAGCGTGGACCCCGTAAAGGAACGCACCCGTTTGACGGAGGAGATTGCGAACCTGGAGGCGTATATCTCTTCCACGGACGCCAAGCTGGCCAACGCGGAATTCACCGCCAAGGCCCCGGCCAAGGTCGTGGATACCATACGTGCCAAAAAGCAGGAAGCCGAAACCAAGCGCGCGGAACTCGCCAAACAGTTGGCGGCGATCGCGTAAACAAACAACCGCCCTCCGGGGCGGTTGTTGCGTAAAAAAAGACCCCTTCCGCACGCGTGTGGGCGGAAGGGGGAGAACCGGTCACCACCAGCGCTCGTAGGTCTGGGGGAGGTGGTATCCGCGCTGGAGGCCCTCCATGATCAGGTCGAAGATGACGAGACCGGTGGCGGCGTGGGCGCGTTTGATTTCCGGGGGCGCATCGTTCGACCAGCGGAACCGGTCGAAGATCAGGTGCTCTTCGCGCAGGAACCGGGTCAGCCAGCGGCCGTACGCTGGATCGGCGAACCGGATGCCGTACCCGTATGGATGCTCGGTGGACGGGGGAACGAAACTGACGGGCACCTGCCACCGGACGGCGCGCGGTTCAAACCGGGCGTAGACCAAGTATTGGTGGAGCGCGTAGTCCGCGCAGGTACGGAACTGGCAGGGCCGTTCGATCGCGTCCGCGTTGTCCAGGACGAGGGCGAGGTGGAGGCGCGAGCAGTCCGTGCCAACGACGAAGCCCGTACGCCGCCTGTGTTCCTGTGTGGGGTCATTGAACGCACGGGAGAGCTTCGCGATGACGTCCTTGAGCACGCCAGGACCGGGTTGGTCCGGGTTGGCGTGAAGGACGACCGGTTCCTCCACTTCTTCGGCCAGGGGGCCGCCTGCGAGATCCAACACCACCTTGGTGCTCCGGTGGATGTTGGTGTGCGGCGCCTCGAGGTAGATTCCCGACTGCCGCCGTGCCTCCCGGATGCGCAAGAACGTTTCCATCTTGCAGGCGTACCCGGGGATCGTCGTGTACTGGAGGAAAACGGGCCGCGGTAATTTCCTCCCGCGCACGGCGAAGATAACGGCATCCGCCTTCCATTCCCGGTCGAGGACGGGGTTGGTATGCAGGTCGCATCCCGCCGCCCGCAGTTGGTCGACTAGCGAGCGTTCCAAGGAGATGCCGAGCGGAACGTGCGTTTTTGGAAACACCGTTTCCGTATTGGACATGGATCCTCATTCCGCCTTACGGGGGCGGAAGCCGAACCTACCCCGTTTTCAGCCGTTTGTCAACGGGCAAACAAAAGCCCGCGCAAGGCGCGGGAGGGGGAGAAACGGGACGCGACGGAGAGCGGACACGCTCCGGCGTCCCAGGGGGCCTAGTGAGGAAACCCGTTGTCTGCCGGCCATTGCCGCCAATAGCGCCGGATCCCCCGCACGGGGGACGGACACTGCTGGGGCAGGGGTCGGCTCGGCGCGGAACAGCCACCGAATCCGCAACGAACGAGTTCGACGTGCTTCACGTACCGACGCATGGCGCGCCTCCTCCGTCACGAAGGGGGTGTCCCGTGCCGAAGCCGGGGTGTGACGGGAGCACAACGCTTGGCTGTTGGCCGTGCGGGTGTGTCTCGTGCGGCCTCTTCTGGAGGATCTGTGGCAGTGCCGTGCGCGTCGGTTGGCCCAGACGAAAGAATAGGGGAACGCCAAAAAATACGCAAATCATTGCGAAATCCCGACAATTCCGCTACGCTTCCACCGATATGAACTCCGTCGTCACCAATCCTGAAGCGATCGAGGCCTTTCTGACCCGCGGCGTTGAACGCGTCTTTCCGTCGGCCGACTTTTTGCGTGCGCGCCTGGCGGAGGGCAAGCCGCTGACGATGTATTTCGGCATTGACCCGACCGGACCCTCGCTTCATTTGGGTCACGCCATCAACCTGCGCAAGCTGCGCGCCTGGCAGGACCTGGGCCACAAGGTCGTGCTACTCATCGGCGACTTCACCGCCATGATCGGCGACCCCACGGACAAAGCCGCCGCCCGCAAGGCACTCTCGCGTGAGGAGGTCTTGGCGAACGCGGCGTCGTACAAGGAACAGGCGGGAAAAATTTTGGATTTCGGCGGAGAGAATCCGGTCGAACTTCGCTACAACAGCGAATGGTTGGCCAAGATGGCCTTTGCCGACGTCGTTGGGCTCGCTTCGCATTTCACGGTCCAACAGATGTTGGAACGCGATATGTTTGAGAAGCGTCTGGAAGAAGGAAAGCCCATCCACATGCACGAATTCCTGTACCCGCTCATGCAGGGCCATGATTCGGTCGCGCTCAAAACGGACGGCGAAATCGGCGGTAACGACCAGTCCTTCAACATGCTGGCTGGCCGCGACTTGGTGAGAGCGGTGCTGGGCAAGGAAAAATTCGTCGTCGCCATGAAGCTGCTGACGGACCCCACCGGCAAGAAAATGGGGAAGAGTGAGGGAAACATGATCGCCCTCGGGGATTCTCCGGAGGATATGTACGGCAAGGTCATGAGTTGGCCCGACGGCATGATCATGTCCGGTTTTGAAATCCTCACGGATTTGTCGTCCACGGACTTGCGCGTCATTTCCCGTGGCTTGAGTTCGGAGACCCTGAATCCGCGGGATGCCAAGGACCAGTTGGCCCGTCAGATCGTGACGCAGTTCCATGGTCCGGAAGCAGCTGCCGTTGCCGCGGAAGGCTTCGTAAAACTCTTCCAAAAGCATGAGACGCCGGAGGACATGCCGGAGCTGAAGCTCGCCGGCCCCACCAAGGTCGTGGATGCGCTCGTCGCTTCTGCCGCCGTCACGTCCAAGAGCGACGCCCGGCGCCAAATTGAGCAGGGCGGAGTGAAAGTGGATGGAAATACCGTAACGGACGTAGAAGCCGAGGTGGCGCCCGGCTCCATTCTCCAAAAGGGTAAGCGGCATTTCGTGAAGCTGGTCTAGTATGTACGCGCTCCCTGAGGCAAAACAACAGGTATTGACGGACATCAAGCGGGCCATGGGGAAGGAATACACCCCGACGCCCGCCGACCTGTCCGTTCCGCCGAATCCGGCCCTCGGGGACATCGCGTTCCCGTGTTTCGGCTTGGGCAAGGCGTTGAAGCGCAATCCGGCGGAAATCGCCGCGGAGTTGGCCGCCAAAATCGGACCGAAGGGCTACGTGAAGTCTGTTACCGCCCTCGGGCCCTACGTGAACTTCCTCTTGGATCCGGCCGTCCTGGGCAGCGTGGTGTTGGACCAGGTGAAGCGCGCGGGGGCGGACTACGGCCGCTCGGATACGGGCAGCAAGGTCCGCGTCATGGTGGAATACGCCAACCTGAACACGCACAAGGACGTGCATATCGGCCACTTGCGCAACGTGTTCGTCGGCCAGGCCCTGGTCCACGCGCTCGACGCGGCCGGTTTTGACGTCATCCCCGTTTCTTACGTGAATGATTTGGGCGCCCACGTCGCCTTGTGCTTGTGGGGCATCCAAAACGTCTATAAGGGCCCCTTGCCGCCCAAGGACGAAGACGCGGTCAGCTTCATGGGCCGCATGTACGCCGAGGCGACCACCGCGGCGGACGCGAACCCGGCCGTGAAGGAAGAAGTCTCGGCCATGCACCGGGACTTGGAGGCCGGACAAGGTCCGTATTATAAGTTGTGGAAGAAGACCCGCGCCTGGTCCATCAAATACCTCACGGCCGTGTTCAAGGAGCTGGCCCTTCCGATCCGCGCCAACTACTACGAAAGCGAGTTGATCGGGGAGACCAAGTCGATCATCGAGGACTTGATCAAGCGGGGCGTCATCACCCACTCCAACGGCGCTTGGATCGTGGATTTGGAGGCCGAAAAGCTCGGCGTGAACCTGTTGGTGAAATCCGACGGCACGTTGCTCTATAACGCCAAGGACTTGGCGTTGGCGGTCCGCAAGGCGGAGGACTACGGCGCCAAGCGCAGCCTGTACGTCATCGACGCCCGCCAGTCCCTGGTCATGAACCAGCTCTTCGCGACGCTGAAGAAAATGGGCCGGGAAGAGGAAACCCAGCACGTGTCGTACGAATTCGTCACGCTGAAAGACGGCGCGATGGCCTCCCGCAAGGGGAACATCATCCGCTATGAGTTCTTCCGCGACGCTATGGTGGAAGAAGCGCGCACCCAGACGCGCGCCCGCCACGCGGACTGGACGGACAAGCGCGTGGAAGCGGCCGCGCGCGCGGTCGCCTTCGGCGCGATGCGCTTCGCCATGCTGCGCCAGGACTTGGACAAAAAGATTACCTTCGACATGGAGGAATCCCTGGCGTTTGAAGGGTTCACGGGCCCGTATTTGCTCTATACATCGGCCCGCATCAAGAGCATTTTGAAAAAGGCCGGCCGCGCCAAAAAGATCCAGGCCGCGGACGCGTTGGTTTTGCCGGCAGAAAAGAACCTCCTGCTCGCCATCGCGTCTTATCCGGACGCCGTGTATGCCGCGGCGACCGAGTCGCGCCTGTCCGGCCTGGCCCAACACGTGTTCGACTTGGCAAAACGGTTCGCGGAATTCTACGAGGCCGCCCCCGTATTGGCCGCGGAAGACAAGAAGCTCATGGGCCAGCGGCTTGCCCTGTGCGAGGCGGTTCTACAGACCCTGGAAAACGGTCTCCGGGTCCTTGGGATGGACACGGTGAAAGAAATGTAGTGGAACCGAGGCGGCTATGCTAAACTCTCCGGAAATGGAGGGTTTTAGCTTTTGTTCGGCATACATACCGTTATGGCCAACGCACAACAGGAAACGATTATCGCGCAGGGGGTCAAACTGGAAGGGGATTTTGCGAGCCAGGGGGACGTCGTGATTGATGGGGAAGTGTCCGGTTCCGTCCGCACGGCGTCGCATCTCCGCGTGGGAGAAGACGCGGTCATTGAGGCGGAGGTGGCCGCGTCTTCCGCGGTCGTCGCTGGTCGCATTAAGGGGAACATCCGCGTGGAAGACCGCTTGGAATTGTTGGAGACCTGCCATGTGGAAGGCGACGTGTCCGCCCGCGTCCTGTCCGTGGCCGCCGGTGCCCAGGTAAACGGCCGCGTCTCCATGGTCGGCGGTAAGGGAGAGGAATAAGGCCGCGGCCCGCCTGTGTACCTGTACGTCTACGACGAATTCATCCAGGACAAGCGGTTCGAAAAAGACCTGTTACAGATTGAGAACCGCCTGACCGACTTAGGCATCGCCGGCAAGATCGCCCGCCTGGCGCTGTTTCGCGACCCCCAGGAGATGATTCGGGATGAAATTCGTCGGGGCGCCTCCAGCGTGGTCGCCGTGGGGGACGACCGGACGGTGCGTAAAATCCTGGACGTCGTGGCAGAGGGTGGGGCCACGCTCGGCATGATCCCGCTTGGGGAGCCGGGGACCCTGGCGAAACTCTTCGGCATTCCCGCCGCGGTAGCGGCCTGCGACATCCTGTCCGCCCGCATCGTGGAGACGGTGGACCTTGGCACGGCCAACGGCGCGCGATTCCTGATGAACTTTTCCATTCCGGAATTTGGCGGGGAACTGTCCTGCGGCAAAAACTGCTCCATGCATCCGGTGAACAGGGGGTTGCTCGATATCGTGAACCTGGGGAGCGGCGTCCAGGGTGTGCCCAACCGCGCGTCTTCCGATCCGACGGACGGCCGGCTGGATGTGTTGCTTCGCGTGACGGTGAAAGGCAATTGGGGATTCCTCAAGCGCACCAAATTGGGCGTCACCCACCTACCTGTGGAGAAGATCACCGTGACGTCCCCGCAACCCGTGAAGGCGTTTTTGGATGGTGAGGCGTTTGAGTCCGACCGGTTTGACGTCTCGGTCGAACGCGGCGCGATCCGCGTGGTGATGGGCCGGGAACGGCTGTTCTAGGCAAACAAAAAGACCCGATTACTCGGGTCTTTTTGGTGCGGACGGAGGGACTCGAACCCTCAAGCCCTTGCGAGCGCTAGCCCCTCAAGCTAGTGCGTATACCAATTCCGCCACGTCCGCATGTGTCGGTTGCGGGGGGAATCGTACAGGACGAAAGGGAAATGGGCAAGCCCCGGACTATTTCCCGTGCCGCCGGTCGCGTGAGCGGTATTCTTCCAAGACTTTCTCAAATTCCGCGCCGTCGAAGTCCGGCCACATGAGGTCGGAGAAATGCATTTGGGCGTTGGCGACGTCCCACATGAGGAAGCCGCCGCTCCAATGCGGTTCGCCGCCGGTGCGGATGGCCAAGTCCACGGGCGGCAAGTCCTTGGTGTACAAGTGCGCCTTGATCGTGGCCGGCGTCACGTCTTCCACGCCTTCCTTTGCGATGGCGGCAACGGCCCGTGTCATTTCCGAGATGCCGTCATAGGCGTCGAACAGGTTCAGGAAGAACCGGTCATGCGTTTTTGTCCGTTCTTCCAGCGTACGGATCGCTTCCACTAGTTCCGGCGGTTGGTACTTCTCCCACTCGCCGAACGCCTGGACACGGATGTTGTGCGTATCAAGTTCCGGCATCTCGCCCAGGTCGCGGAACAGTTGGGCGAAGACCTTGTAGAGGAACTCCACTTCTTCTTTGGGTCGCTTTTGCAGGTTGTCCTTTGAACACATCCAGGCGGACAGATAGGGAATGCCTTCCTTCAGCGCCGTTTGGATGACGGGGCGGAAACTCTGCACGCCTTTTTCATGCCCGTGCCAAACCGCTAGACCCTGGGCCTTGGCCCAACGCCGGTTGCCGTCCGGAATGATCGCGACGTGTTTCGGATTGTTCGGATGAGGCATAGGGGGTTCCGGAGACGGGTGCGCGCGCCAGGGTTCGAACCTGGGACCTTCTCGGTGTAAACGAGACGCTCTAACCAGCTGAGCTACGCGCGCGCACCCGCATGCGGAACGTGAAAGCCATGCTAGCCTGGGAATCGGGGAAGGGCAAGCGTGTTATACTTTTGCCCAGTATGAGCATTTTCCTCCGCGTCCCCCTTGGATTGGCTGTCATGGCCATTGGATTCCTCATTGTCTGGCGTACGGAGAAGTTCCAAGTCTGGACGGGCTCCATTGATTGGGCGGAACAGAAATTCGGCAACGGAGGCACGCGGTTCTTCCTGAAGCTGCTGGGTGTCGGCATCGCGTTTTTTGGGATTTTCATCGTGACGGACATCGCGTCGGACCTCTTTTCGTCCTTCGCGAGCATCTTTGTCCGCACGCCGGCCGGAACCTAGGGAACGTTGACGGAACAGCGCCTTCCGCCTATACTGCCGCCCACTATGTCCCTCGATCTTCGCCCCCTGATCACGCCGTCGTTTTGGTTCGACTTGGGCCCGCAGCCCCCGTCGGACGCCGTTTCGTACGGCGTCTTCATCGCGCTCGGCCTCTTGTTCGTCGGCGGCATCGCCGCGGGCTTGCTCCGCCGCCGCGCGGAAAACAAGTTGACGCGCGTGCTCATCCGCCGCGCCGCCGGGATCGCCGTGTGGTCCGCCGTCGCGGGCCTCTCGTGGTTCTTCTGCCACTTTGAGCGCGTGCGTTTCCTGGGCTCCCGGTTCTGGTTCCTCCTGTGGCTCGGCTTTACGGTTTTTGCCGTCGTCCGTTACGTCCGCTTCGTGCGCCGAGATGTGCCGGCCATGCGCGCCCGCCAAGAAGAACACAAGAAGGCCTAACCGTTGACAGGCGTCCGGTTTTCCGCTTGGATGGAAGCAGAAGAAATCCTCCCCCGATCATCATCGAGGGAGGATTTTATGTTGGATGCGAGAAAACGGTATGGGAACGGCGGGGAAGAGCGGGCGGCCGCGTTCTTGGCCTGCAAGGGATTGCGGTTGGTGGAAGCACAGCGCCGGACGCCGTTCGGGGAAATCGACTTGGTGTGCGAGGAACGCGGCGTCCTGGTCTTCGTGGAGGTGAAGACGCGCCGCAACGCGCGGTTCGGCGCGCCGGAGACCGCCATCACGCGCGGGAAGTTCCGCCACATGGCCGCCTGCGCGGAAGCCTACGTGCAGGCGACGGGGCAGGAGCGGCGTCCGTGGCGCTTGGACGTGGTGGAGGTGGAGTGGAAGCCCGGCACGCCACCCGCCTTCCGGCATTATCCCGGCATTGACGGGCCCGCCGGGTTCTGATAGCCTTTCTGCTATTGGGACCTGGCGCATCTGCGGCAGGTCTCTGTGTTAATAGCACTCTATGTCTTCTCCCATCGAACAAGCCATCCGTCAAATTTCGGAAGAAAAAGGCATCGCCTATGAAGCGGTGATTGACGCGATCAACGCCGCCATGGCCGCCGCGTACCGTAAGGATTACGGGGACAAGGACCAGAACGTGGAAGCCACGTTTGATCCGGCGGACGGCAAGGTGCGCGTGTTCGACGTGAAGACGGTCGTGGAAGACGTGGACTTGGTGGAAATGGAACGCCAGCAGGCGGAACGCACGGCCAAGGCCGAGGCGCTCGCCAAGCAGATTGAGGAAGCCCGCGCCAAGGGTGAACCGATGCCGACGGTTTCGTTGGAAGAAGAAGCCGGCTTGGCGTTCAACCCCAAGACCGACGTCATGATCTCGGAGGCAAAAAAGGGAAAGGAAGACGCCGCCGTCGGCGACATTATCCGCACGGAAATGCCGCAGCCGGGCGAATTCGGCCGCATGGCCGCCATGACCGCCAAGCAGGTGATCACGCAAAAGCTGCGTGAGGCGGAACGTGAAATCATCTTCAACGAGTTCAAGCAGCATGAAGGCCAGATCCTGAACGGCACGGTCCAGCGCCGTGAGGGCCGTATCGTGTTGGTCGATTTGGGCCGCACCACCGGCATCATCCGCGCGGAGGACCAGATCCCGACGGAACGCTACGTGCCGGGCGCCCGCGTGAAGGTATTCGTGAAGCAGGTCGGCCTGACCACCCGCGGACCGGAAATTTTGCTCTCCCGTGCCTCGGAAGAAGTCGTCCGCAGCCTGTTCGTGGCCGAAATTCCGGAAGTCGCGGAGAAAATCGTGGAACTTAAGGCGGTCGCCCGCGAGGCCGGCGCCCGTTCCAAGGTGGCCGTGTGGACGGCGGACGCGGACGTCGACCCGATCGGCGCCTGTATCGGCCAGCGCGGCACCCGTATCCAGACCATCATCGCGGAACTGGGCGGTGAAAAGGTGGACATCATCGAATGGGACGCGACCCCGGCTTCCTTCATCGCCAAGGCACTTTCCCCGGCCAAGGTGGAACGCGTGGACTTGGACGAAGCGGAAAAGATCGCCACGGTGCACGTGGCCGACGACCAGTTGTCCTTGGCCATCGGCAAGGGCGGCCAGAACGTCCGCTTGGCCTCCAAGCTGACCGGCTGGCGCATTAACATTGCGGAAAAGACCGGCAAGAAGGTGGAGACGGAAGCCGCGCCGGAAGCCCCCGCCGCCGAAGAGGCTCCCAAGGCCTAATTTCCTATGAACATCTTCCAAACCGTCCTGGAACAGCCGATGTTCAACCTGTTGATCGGGCTTTACAACGTGATTCCCGGGGCGGACATGGGGTTCGCGATCATCGCGCTGACGGTGGTCATCAAGTTGGTCCTGTGGCCGTTGACCGGCGCGTCGCTCAAATCCCAGCGTGCGATGCAGCAGCTGCAGCCCAAGCTCGACGCGCTCAAGGAAAAGCACAAGGACAACAAGGAAGCATTGGCAAAGGAAATGATGGAGCTCTACACCAAGGAAAAGGTGAATCCGCTTTCCTCCTGCCTGCCGCTCCTCATTCAGATTCCGGTCCTCATCGCGCTCTACCGCGTGCTGCGCCTGGGGCTCGCGGAAACCAACCTGTCGTTGCTGTACTCCTTCGTTTCCAACCCGGGCAACATCAACGAGATGTTCCTCGGCATCGTGGACTTGGGGAAGCGCAGCATCCCGTTGGCCCTCTTGGCCGGCGCTTCGCAGTTCGTGCAGACAAAGATGCTCATGTTGAAGCGTCCGCCCGCCACCTTGCGTGCCAAGGACGGTGCCAAGGACGAAGACATGATGGCGTCGATGAACCAGTCCATGACGTACATGATGCCTATTATGACGGTCGTCATCAGCTGGTCGTTGCCGGCGGGCCTTACCTTGTACTGGGTAGCCGTCAGCCTCATCTCCATCCTGCAGCAGTTCCTCGTGTTCAAGAAAAATCCGCTGCCGGCCGAAGTGAAGTAGCGGAAAAGCGCTCGGATCTCTCCGGGCGCTTTTGCTTTTCGCCCAGAACGGGTACGGTGCCAGGCATATGGCGGGTCCCACGGATTTGGAACGGTCCATTTTGCACACCGTGTGTTGGTTTGCCGTCCACCAATATCCCGTCACGTCGTTTGAGGTGTGGAAGTGGCTGTGGTTCCCCTGTTGCCCGACGACGTTGGGCGTTGTCCGCCGTACGTTGGCGGAGAGCGCGTGGTTGGCCGACCGATTGGAGACGGCTGACGGGTTTTACGCCCTGCGCGGGGCGGACGTTGCCGTTTTAGCCCGCCAGCGGTTGGAGCGGGAAGGGGACGCCCGTCGCAAATTCCGCTACCTGCGGTTGGCGGCACGGTGGTTGTCGTGGATACCAACCGTCCGCGGCGTTGCCGCGGCGAATACGCTGTCTTGGTGGCATACGCGTCCCGAGAGCGATATCGACCTACTGGTGTTGGCGGAGCCGGGCACTCTTTGGGTCACCCGGTTCCTTTCCGTGGCGCCATTCATCGCGTTCGGAGCCCGTCCGGGCCGTACCATCGCGGATCCGTTCTGCTTCAGTTTCTTCTTGGACGCGGATGATGCGAACGTGAAGCCGTTCGCCCTGTTTGGCGGGGATCCGTACTTGGCCTTCTGGTCCAAATCCCTCGTGCCCGTGGTGGGCGCCTGGGAGCCGTATCACGCGGCGAACGCGTGGGCAGGGGAGATGTTGCCGCACGCCCGGCCGCGCGCGTCCCATCCGCGCCTGACGCGCCACCCCCTCTTTGCCAGAAGGGGGAACGTCTTGAGGTCGTTCTTCGTGCGTCTTGAGCCGTGGGCGCGTCGCCTGCAGGAATTCCGCCTCCCCGCGGTGTTGCGGATGCGGGCAAACGAGGATAGTTCCGTCGTGCTGACACGCAAGGCCTTAAAATTCCATGACGTGGATCGTCGGGAGGAATTCCGCGACCGGTTCCAAGAACTCGTGACCGCCTATGAATGAACACCGCGACCGTCTGGCCCGCCGCCTGCTGCTCGCGGTGTTGTTTTTGCTGCCGTGGCAAACCCGGTACATGTTCGCCACGCCGTCGGTCGGCCACGCTGTGTGGCAATACGGCGTCGTGTCCGTGTACGGCACGGAGTTGCTGGTCCTGCTCGCCGTTACGTTGCTTGGATGGGACCGCGTCGCCAAAGGCTTGGCTGCCTGGTTCTGGCCGTTGATTGCCGTCGGTCTTTCCGTGGTCTTTGCGCGCCTGCCATGGCTCGGCTTGGTGTATGTGTTCCACGCGGCCTGCGCCGTGCTGTTGGTCCAGGGTGTCCGTGTGAGCGCAGCGTCTCCCCGGGCGGCCGCCCATGCGTTTGTCCTCGGATTGGTCCCGGTCGCCGCGTTGGCGTGGTGGCAAACGGCCACGGGCGGCAACGGCGCGTTTTCCTGGCTCGGATTGGCGGCCCGGGACGCGTCCCAGGCCGGCGTCGCGGTGGTGGAAACGGCCGCCGGCCGCCTGATGCGCGCTTACGGACCATTGCCTCACCCGAACATGTTGGGCGGGTTCGCCGCGGTCGGATTGTTTGCCGCGTTTCGGCTCACGGCGGCCTCGCGTCGAGAAGTGCTGCTGAAATACGGTGGCCTGGCTGTTGCTGGGTCCGTCCTCGCCCTGTCATTCTCCCGCGCCGCGGCCATCGGGACGCTGCTGGCGGCGGCCTGGCTTGCATTCCGTTTGCGCCGCCGCGCGTTGCCCGCTTTGACCGCCGCCGCAGCCGGCATCCTGCTGACCGTGCTCCCGTTCGCTCCGTCGTTCCTGGCCCGCGCAGATGCGGGTAATCGCTTGGAGCAGGCTTCGGTGAACGAACGCGTTTCCCAGCTCAAAGAATGGTCGACCGTCTTTTTGCAAAATCCCGTGACCGGCGTCGGTCCGGGGAACTACACGGCTGTCTTGGTGATGCGTGACGCGACCGTTCCTGCCTGGGCGTCGCAGCCGGTACATAACGCGCTCCTGCTTCTTTTGGCTGAAGTTGGGTTCCTCGGGTTCTTTGCCTTTCTGTCCGTGGTCGGACCAAAAGCATGGTTGGCATGGGAGAACGCGGACGGGGAAGGGAAAACCTGGGGCCTGGCGTTCGCTCTGGTTCTGCTGCCTGTAATGTGTTTCGATCATTATCTGTGGAGCCTCTGGCCCGGGATGTCCTTGGCCGCCGCCGCTATTGTTTCCAGTCGTAAACAGGAGTCTTGACGACCTTTTCCATATAATATATCTATAATATTTTTTGAAGTTAGCAATCGTATATAAAGAGTGCTAACGTAGCATTCCTATGAACCTTCGTCCTCTCTCTGATCATCTTGTTGTAAAACCCATCACGGAGGAGAAATTGGCCTCCGGAATCATCATTCCCGACACTGCCGGAAAAGAACGCCCGGAACGCGGTGAGGTCATTGCCGTGGGTCCCGGCCGCACGTTGGAAAACGGCTCCCGCTCCGCCATGGAAGTGAAGGTGGGGGAAAAAGTCGTGTTCAAGAAGTATTCGCCGGATGAAATCAAACTCGGAAACGAAAAACTGCTCGTCATCCGCGCGGAGGACGTGATGGCGGTGATCGAATAATATGGCCAAGCTCATCACCTTCAATGAAGACGTCCGTGCCAAGCTGAAGCGCGGCGTGGACCAGTTGGCGAACGCGGTAAAGGTCACGTTGGGTCCCAAGGGCCGCAACGTCATTTTGGACCGCGGTTTTGGCGCCCCGGTCGTCACCAAGGACGGCGTGACGGTCGCCAAGGAGATTGAATTGGAGGACAAGGTGGAAAACCTCGGCGCCGAATTGGTGAAGCAGGTGGCTTCCAAGACGAATGACGTCGCCGGCGACGGCACCACCACGGCCACCGTGTTGGCCCAATCCCTTATTCAAGAAGGGCTGCGCAACGTGACGGCCGGCACCAACCCGCAGGCGCTCCGCCGCGGCATGGAAAAAGGCATGGAAGCCGTCCTGGCCGAAATCAAGAACATCGCCAAGCCGACCAAGGGCGATGAAATCGCCAAGGTTGCAAGCATTTCCGCTAATGACGCCGGCATCGGCGCCATCATTGCCAAGGCCATGTCCCAAGTGGGGGAGGGCGGCGTGATTACGGTGGAGGAAGGCCAGAGCTTCGGCGTGGAAGTGGACGTCGTGGAGGGCATGCAGTTTGACCGCGGCTACGCGTCCCACTACCTGGTGACCAACCAGGAACGCATGGAGGCGGAATACCGCGACGTCGCCATCCTCATCACGGACAAGAAGATTTCCTCCGTGCAGGACATCCTGCCGGTCATGGAAAAAGTCGCCGCCGCCGGCCGCAAGGAATTGGTCGTGCTGTGCGACGATATCGACAGCGAAGCGCTCGCGACCTTGGTCGTGAACAAGCTGCGCGGCGCGTTTCACACGCTCGCCGTCAAGGCGCCCGGCTTCGGCGACCGCCGCAAGGAAATGCTCGCGGACATCGCGCTCCTGACGGGCGGCAAGGTCATCACGGAGGACGTGGGATTGAAGCTCGAATCGGTCGAATTGTCCGATCTCGGCCATGCGCAGAAAGTCGTGTCCACCAAGGACCACACGACCGTCGTCGGGGGCCACGGGGACAAGGCGGCCATCACGGAACGGCTGTCCATGCTGCGCGCGCAGCAGAAACAGACGGAATCCGAATATGAACGCGAGAAGTTGAACGAACGCATCGCCAAGCTCTCCGGCGGCGTCGCCGTCATCAAGGTCGGCGCGGCCACGGAAACGGAAATGAAGGAGAAAAAGCACCGCATCGAAGACGCGGTGTCCGCCACGCGCGCCGCCGTGGAAGAAGGCATCGTGCCAGGCGGCGGCGTCGCGCTCATCCGCGCGTTGTCGGCCCTGGACGGCCTGACGCTCGCGGCCGACGAACAGGTTGGCGCGAACATCCTGCGCCGCGCGTTGGAA
>CAZTTQ010000008.1:716-38312 GCA_964616135.1 uncultured Gammaproteobacteria bacterium | reverse complement strand
CCATAGGGACTTCCGTCCCTCTGGCGGCCGGGCTTGCGCCGGCCTGTCACCCTCGGCAGTGTAAGGGGATATCTCCCCTTACCATCTCCTAGGGTTCAAGTCCTCACACCAAATAAAAAGACAGATCACCCGGAGGCGATCTGTCTTTTTGGTCGGGCTGGTGGGACTTGAACCCACGGCCTCTACGTCCCGAACGTAGCGCTCTAGCCAACTGAGCTACAGCCCGATTTCTTTCGTCGCCCCGGCATAATAGGGGAGTGGCGGGAAAAAGGCAAGGGTGTCCCGGCATAAGAAAAATCCCCGCCGGTTCCAGGGTGGAACGGGCGGGGGCTCACTTTATTTTCGGTTGGCTTCGCGGCGTTCTTTTGCCTTTGCCTCACGTTCCGCCTTTTCCTTGGCGCGTTCGTCCACGCGGACTTTTTCCGCGGCGCCATTGGCCGCCTTCACCGCTGCGGCGTAGTCGCCGTTCGCTTTTTTCATGGCCGCTTCGCGAACGTCCACTGCCGTTTGGCGCGCGACTTTGTAGGCCGCCTCCGCTTCTTGCGATTTCGCCTTGAATTGGTCGTTTGCCGCCTTTACTCCGGCCTTGAATGTAAGGCGCGCGGCGTCCAGGATTTCCTTGGACTGGCCGCACGCGGAGAGGCGCGCAACCAGCAGGGTATCCAGGGCCGCCTTGCGCGCGTCGGCAGCGGCGTTCACCGCGGCGCGTCGTGCGGCAATGTTGGCGTCCTGCGCCTTGCGGTATGCTTCCACGGCCGCGACCTTGGCGAGGCGGCGCGCTTCCACGGCCGTCTTGACGGCCTCACGGCGTGCGGCAACGGCGGCAGTAACTACCTCGTTGGATTGGGATTTGGTTTCGCGTTCCGCCCTGGCCGTTTCCGCTTTGGCATCGCGACTGGCCCAGGTTTCTTCCTGCTTTTTGTCCGCCGCTTCCCGGTCCGCGACGATTTTTTTGTCTTGTTCCGCGCGGCGTTCGGACCATTGGCGGTCACTTTCCGCTTGTTTCTTTCCTAATTCGGCCAACGCCCGTGCGCCGGCATCGCCGCACAAGGCGGTGCCGATGGCCGTTTCTTCTACGGCAAGGGCATTTAAGGGTCCCGCCAGCAAGGAAAGCAGGGCCGCGGCGGCAAGGGGTTTGAGCGAAGGGCGCATAGGAATTGGATGTTACGGGGAAACTATAGCATGATACCCGCGGTATGTTCCCCTTTCTTTTCTTCCTACTTCTTCTCTTGCTCGGATCTGCCGCGTATGCCGGTTGGCGGGGCGCTCCGTGGGTTCCCATGCGTCGGGGCGACGCCGCGCGGTTGTCTGCGCTGCTTGCACTGAAACCGGGTGAGCGGTTTTTGGAATTGGGCTGCGGCGATGGGCGCGTAACGGTTGCCGTGGCGCGCGCGTCCGGTGCCGTGGCGACGGGCGTTGAGCTGTCATTCGCTCAATTTTTTGCCGCGTGGATTCGCGGAAAGCTTGCGGGCGTGCCGGGCGTGTCGTTTCGGTTGGGTGACGCGTTTTCCGCGGACGTGTCCGGGGCGGACGGCGTGTACTTGTTCCTCATGCCGGATACGTATGAAAAAATCCGCCCCAAGCTGGAGGCGGAATTGAAGCCGGGCGCCCACGTCGTGACGTACGTGTGGCCCATGCCAGGCTGGGCGCCCCAGAAAACGGACAGCGTAGAGGGGAAGTCGGCCCTTTATTTATACGTACGTTAGCGGAAAAGAGCCCGTGGAGCCCTTGACAATACGGCTTCGTTGTGCGCTATTACTCCCTCGGAGTTTGGGTCTAAACACCCATCCGGGCGCTGGTGATTTCCACCGGCATTTCGCGGATTCGCCGTCAGGCGGAGGCCGTGCGAAACGAAGGAGTCTCACATGACGAAGATCCTGATGCCGAAGGGGATCAAGATCGACCAGGCCGTCGCCTTGGCCCTCCTGCTGGAGGTGTTCAAGGCGCAGTTCGGGGACGTGGAGTTCTTCTTCCACGACTTCGACGGCGTGCCTGATGGCGCGTACGACCTCGACGCGCAGGAGCACTATCCGCGCGGCACGTCGGCGACCGAGGTGGTCGCCAAGCGCCACGGCGTGGCTGTGGGCCCGCTTCTCGAGGAGTTGTCGCGTAACAACGCGACGGGCTTCATGCGCCAGGGCCAGGAAAGCTTCGCCTTGGTCGCGCAGAAGATCTACGACCTGCGCGCGAGCACTGCGCCTGCGCGCGAGTACCAGATCGGCGTGCTCTCGCACTTCGTGAAGGTGGGCCAGGCGTACCTGCGCGCGTCGCGCGCCGGGAAGCTCGGGGCGACGCGCCTCGCGGACGGGTTCGGGTTCAAGCCGGACGCGTCCAAGCGCATCCACCACCTCTCCGGGTACATCTCGTATCTGGTGGAGGAAGGCAAGGCGGACGAGGCCAAGGCCGAGTTCGCCTGGTGGAGCGGGAAGTTCAGGAGCGCCGCCGCCGCCGCCGGCCGAGCAGAGAAGCGGGTGGGTTCGCTGCCGGAGATCATCGCCCGCCAGGTTGGCGGACTTACGGTCGCCAGCGTCGCCGCCGACGCGGACGAAGTGGCGGGGAAGACGTTCCGCCGGTTCCAGAATCTCGACATCCTGGTGGTGGTGAGCCGCGACAACCTCGCGGTCCTCCCCAACTTCAAGGCCCCGGAGGCGGACCTGAATCGGATGAAGGCGCTTCACGCCGCGCTCGAGAGGCGGGAGCCCGGTGCTTGGCACCTGGAGCCCCGCGGCTCCACGGCCCTGGTACTGAACGGTTCGGCACGCCGCGCCGCCTCCGTGCCCAGCAAGATCGGCCGCGACTTCGACCAGATGGTCGCGGTCATGGCCGAGGCGTGGGTGTAGCAGCTTAGAGGAAGAAGGCTCGCGCCGGCACGCGTCGGATCCAGAAGCTTGGATCCCGCGTGCCGGCGTTTTGCTTTTTGGTGGCCGGACCGTCGCTGCGCTATACTGCCCGCATCTATGGAACCGCTTCCCATCCACACGATCGCCCTGTTTCCGCGCATCCAAGCCGACACGGCCGTGGCCGCGTATTTGTTGAAGACGTTCGGCGAACGGCTGTATCCCGGCATCGCGCGGGCTTCGTTCGCGTTCTTTTCCGTCCTGCCCGCAGGAAAAACGGCAGAAGACATGGAACGGGAAGGGACCTTGCTCGTGGACCTGGGTGGACGGTATGACCACCACCGTTCCAATTTGGAACAGGGAAGGCGCGTGGATTGCGTGGCCACCCTGATCGCGCGCGACTTGGGATTGGACGCGCACCCGGCGTTTAAGAAACTACTCGCGTGGGCCACGCGGGACGATTTGGAAGGAAAAGGAACCGTCTCTGCCGATCCGCTGGACCGCGCGTTCGGCTTGTCCGCTGCTATCATGTCGCTTAACCGATACTATGACGGGCATCCGGAAAAAGTCTTGGCTGTCGTCCTGCCCATCCTACGCGCCCATGTGCAGCAGGAATACGAACGCACGGTGGAGTTGCCCGCTGCGTGGGAGCAGGCTCAAAAAGACGGAAAGGCCCAGACGCTTTCGCTGAAGCAGGGTGCGGCGGAGTTGCGTGTGGCCGTGGTGGAATCGGATAATACGGCCCTGCCCGGATATCTCCGCGCGGCACAGAAGTTCGACGTGGTCGTTATCCGGCGCTCCACGGGCCACACCAACGTTCTGACGAATCAAATCCGTAGCGTGGATCTGCGCCCGGTCGTTCGTCTGGTGCGCACGGCGGAGGCCAAGGCCCGGGGCCTGGATGGATTTGCCGCGACGGACGCCGTCGGCCGGCAGGACGGCCTGCCCATGTGGTTTTACGACGACGCGGCGAACACGTTCCAAAACGGCGGCGCGACGCCGGGCGATGTAGAATCGACGGTCCTGGATTTGCCCGCGCTCGTCGCGTTGGTCAGGGACGGGGTGACCCGCGGCCGCATCGGCAGTCTTAAACGCCAAAAAGAGCAAGGGAAATGACATGGGCGGGCGCCCGTGTTTGCGTATCCGTTGGACGGTGCCTATAATCACTTCCGATTCCGGTTCTTGCGCGGACACGTTTCCCCAACCTTCCCTATGACCATCGAGGAACTTTTGGCCCTTTCCCCCGACGCGTCCATTACGGTCCACAACCGCCCGTTCGTCCTGCAGGGCGTCGTGACGGTCGTCCTTGATACGGACAGCGAGCATGTGTGGCTTATTGCCGACGACGGCCGCCTGTTGTCCGTGACGCCGGCCCAAGAAGAGATCCTGTCGTTTGAACTGGTAGAGGAAGAATTGGAACCGGAAGGAAGCGTCATCACGTACCGCGGCCGGGAATTTGAATTCAACTTGGAAGATGCCGGCACGGTCCGTCGCGCCCTGGGTGACGTGGAACACGCGGAAGAGGACCGCTACGCCTTCCGTGACTTTGAGGACGACGAGGGTTCCAAGGTGCGTTTGGTGACCAATGAGACGACGGGCGACGTCCATGCTTACCATGGCGTGTCCGTGGAAATCGAAGACGTGCAGGCCGCCTAAATGGTAGAATCCGGACGGTATGTACCGTCCGCTTTTCTTTGTAAGCCTCGGGGCCGCCACGGCGGTGGTGTTAGCATTGGCGACCGCCTATGAATTGACCCGGTTTCGGCCAGAAGCGGAATTGCGCCGCGCGTTCACCGTCTTGGCTGCGGCCGGCACGGTCCGGGAGGTCTCCGGGTTCGGCTGGACGGAGGGAGACGGGGACTCCCGGGTCGTTTCCACTGTCTATGCGTCCGGCCAGTGGCACCTAGGAACGCGGGGAGTGGAACATGGCACGCGTTTTCGGTTGGTGCGCCTGGGAAAAGAACGCTACAGCGACGTCGCGGGCGAATGGCGGTCCGTGGAGGGCAGGGAGTACCTGATGTCCGAAGCGTCCGGGTCTTGGCAGTCGTTCCGACCGGACGAATTTGCCACCAGTGGTCCGTTGTTCCCGGGTGTGGCGCTGCCGGTGGAGCCGTTATTCGACGAGCGTTCGTCCCCTTGGACCGCGGAGAGCCTGTTGGCCGCGCGGCGCTTGTTGGCGCGGGCGGATGTTTCGCGCGTGTCGTTTGACGGAACCTTCGTCCAGGTGAACGGGCACAAGACGCGCGTGTTGGACGCGCGGGCGGACAAGGACGCCCTGGAAGGATTTTTGCTCGGACTCGTGCGCGTCCGGGAGGGACGCGATCCGTCGGACGCGGAACGCCTGCGCGCGGCCGCGTTCGCGTCTGGGTTGGCCCGGTTCACGTTCCGTGTCTGGGTCGGCGTGACGGACCACGTGCCATACCGCGTACAGACGGCAGGGTTGTGGACTGCCGCCGACGGTACCCAGGTTCCGGTGGACGTCCTCGCGGAGTTCTCTGAGATAAACGCGCCATTCGCCGTCGCCGCCCCGGCGTCGTCCACGCCGTTCCGCGCCGCGGCCGGCGCCTTGCCGTCCGCCGGCACCCGCACGGAGGAAGACCGGGCAGTCCCCGCGCTCCTGCCGGCCGTCACGTTCGCGCAGAGCGAGGACGCGGATCACGACGGACTGGACGCCGTGTTGGAGACGTTTTACGGCACGGACCAACGGGACGCGGACACGGACGGGGACGGGGTGAGCGACGGGGAAGAAGTCCGCAGGGGACGCAACCCGCGCGGTACCGGTACCTTGTTCGGCTTCGGCCTGGGCCGCCCATAATCCATGCATTCGTTTCCGGCGCAACCGAAACGCGAATGGCAACGCCCGCTCCCGTCCCGGACCGGGCGTGATTGGCGTTTGGAGACGTTCCGACTGGGCCTGCTGTTTTTTGCCTCCATTATTGCTGTGCGCCTGCTCGTCTTGCAGGTCTTCGACCATGATGCCTACGCGGCGCTCGCGGAAGGACAGCACGCCATGTTCCGCCAGCTCTATCCGGAGCGCGGCCGCATTTTGGTGCGCGACTATAAGGATGGGGCGATTGTGCCGCTTGCCATGAACCAGACGCTGGCGTTCGTGTACGCGGAACCGCGCCTCGTGAAGGACCCCAGGGCGACGGCCGCGGCCGTGGCAAAGGAGCTCGGCATGGACGAGGCAAAGGCGGAAGACCTGCGCAAAAAACTGGACCAGCCGAAGGATCCGTACGAACCGATCGAACACCGCGTGGCCGCGGAAACGGGCGATCGGATCCGTGCCTTGGCACTGCCCGGGATCCGCGTATCCGACGAGCAGGCACGCCTGTACCCGGAACCGTCCTTAGGCGGGCAGATTGTCGGATTCTTAGGGTTCGCCTCCGACGGGACGCAAATGGGTAAATACGGCATCGAAGGGAACCTGGACGAAGTGCTGGCTGGCACGACCGGCACTCTTCGTTCGGAAAAGGATATTTCCGGCCGCTTGATCGCGGTGGGTACCCGCTCCGTGGATCCGGCCGTGAACGGGGCGGATGTCTTACTGACCATCGATCGGGCCATTCAGTACACGGCGTGCTCGTCCCTCCAAAAGGCCGTCGCGAAACACGGTGCGGACGGCGGCAGCGTCGTCATCCTGAATCCGGACACGGGCGCCGTGCTCGCCATGTGCGGCACGCCGGATTTCGACCCGAACGATTACCGGTCCGTCACGGACGTCTCCACGTTCAATAACCAGTCGATCTTTGCCACGTACGAACCGGGATCCATTTTCAAGCCGGTCACGGTTGCGGCCGGCATCGACGTCGGGGCCATCGGTCCCAACACGTCGTTTGAAGATAAGGGCGAAGTGAAAGTGGACGACCGCGTCATCAAGAATTCGGACCTGAAGGTCCGCGGCTGGCAAACCATGACGCAGGCGCTTGATGAGTCGTTGAACACCGGCATGGTGTTCGCCATGCGCGCCATGGGCAAATCGGTCTTTACGGAATACGTCAAACGGTTCGGGTTCGGAGAAAAAATCGGCATCACGTTGGATACGGAACAGGGCGGCGACATCCGTCCGCTGGACCGCAAGGGAGAAATCTTCGCCGCGACGACCTCGTTCGGCCAGGGCATGACGGCCACCGTGTTGCAGATGGCAGCGGCGTACTTGCCGCTTGCCAATGGCGGTATCCTGAAAAAGCCGTACATCGTGGAGGAAATCCGGTACGCGGACGGACGCGTGGACAAGACGGTGCCGACGGACGTGCGCCGCGTGATTGAGACCAAGACGTCGCGCCTGGTCGGCGCCATGCTGGTCTCCGTGGTGGAAAACGGCCATGGCAAACAGGCGGCCGTTCCGGGCTACTACATCGCGGGCAAGACGGGAACCGCCCAGGTGCCAAAGCCGACGGGCGGGTATTACGCCGACAAGACCATCGGTTCCTTCGCCGGATTCGGTCCGGTGGAAAAGCCGCGCTTCGTCATGGTGGTCCGCATCGATAATCCGAGGGACGTGCAATGGGCGGAGTCCACCGCCGCGCCATTGTTCGGCGAAATTGCGGCGTTTCTGGTAAAGTACTTTGAAATACCGCCCACGCGGCCTCTCTAATCCGGTTATGAAACGATTCCTGGAACGCCGTTTGCAGGCCAAAGCCAAGGCCATCCTGGCCAAGTACAAGCCCACCGTCGTCGCCGTTACTGGTTCGGTGGGGAAGACGTCCACCCGCAACGCCATCGCGGCGGTGTTGGGCGGCCGCTTCCGCGTCCGCAGTCCGGAGCAGAACTACAACAACGAGTTTGGCGTACCGCTGACCATCATTGGCGCCACGTCCCCCGGCCGGTCCGTGTGGGGATGGATCAAGCTGCTGTGGAAAGCCGACCGCCTTATTTGGGGCACGGACCGTTCATACCCGAACTTGTTGGTGTTGGAATATGGCGCGGACGCCCCCGGCGACATTGAACGCCTCTGCGGGTTGGCCCAGCCGGACGTGTCGGTCTGGACCGCCGTATCCCCGGTGCATGCGGCCAATTTTGAAAACAAAGAAGCATTGGCAGAAGAAAAGGCCCACATCGTCCGGTGCGTGAAGCCGCTTGGCCTGGCGATACTGAACGCGGACGACGCCACGGTCATGCAGTTGAAGGCCCGCGCCGCCGCTCCAGTGCGCACGTACGGGTTCGCTCCGACGGCCCAGGTCCGCGGGGAAAACGAACGTGTCTGGGTGCGCGACGACGCTTCCTTTGAAGCGGGAGAGCGGTTTGCGGAAACGCAGTTTGATTTGGTCGTGGACGGCGCCCGCACGCCGGTAGTCCTGCCGGAGTTGATCGGCCGGCCCCAGGCGTCTGCCGCGTTGGCTGCCGCGGCCGTCGGGTTGCACTTTGGCTTGTCCGCGGAGGAAATCGCTGGACGGCTGTTGGAATTGAAGTCGCAGGCCGGACGCTTGCGCCCGCTGCCGGGCATCAAGGGCTGCCTCATTCTGGATGACAGCTATAACGCCGCGCCCGCATCCGTGGCCGCCGCGCTGACCGTGCTCGGCAAATGGCCCGTCGCGGAGGGGTCCCGTCGCATTGCCGCGTTGGGGACCATGGCGGAACTCGGCCAATATTCGGAGGCGGAACACCGAATGGCCGGCATGCAGGCGTCCCAAGTTGCCGACGTCGTACTGGCCGTGGGCGAACCGGCGCGAGACTTGTTCCGTGCCGCCAAAGAAGCCGGCATGGATGAAAACCGGGTCCATTGGTTCGGCACGTCGGTGGAAGCCGGCCGCTGGTTGGACGCCAACGTGCGCGCCGGCGACGTCGTGCTGATAAAGGGCAGCCAAAGCGCGCGCATGGAAAAAGCCGCCAAGGACATTTTGGCCGAACCAATGCGGGCGCCAGAGTTGCTCTGCCGCCAGTTCGGGAAGTGGCTCGACGCCTAACAACCCCCTCTTATGTCCAAGCCCCTGCCGACCATGCCTGGTTTTCTCTGGCTTCCGACGTTGTTTGCCGTCGGCGTCGGCCTTGCGCTTGTCGGATGGTCGGCCATGAACTCTTACGGGGCTTCACGCGGCGCGCCGCGGTTTACCATGGCCGTCCGCGAAGGAGGGACAGGAACCGACCGTACGTACGCCGTCACGGCGGACGACGAGGGTAACCTGTACGCGGCCGGGGTGTTTTCCGGTACGGCGACGGTCGCCGGCCAATCGGTGACAAGCGCCGGTAGCTTGGACGGCTCCGTCGCCAAATATTCGGTGAGCGGCCAGCCGGTGTGGGTGAAGACATTGGGAGGTTCCGACGCCAACGTGAACGGGGATTCGCCATTTACCATCGCCCTCGGACCGGACGGGAGCGTCTTCGTCGGCGGCTTGTTCACGGGGACGTGTACGTTCGCGGACGGGGTCCAATACACCAGTCTCGGGGGCACCGACATATTCATCAGCAAATACTCCGCGGACGGCGTCCATCAATGGACGCGCGTCGGCGGATCGGCTGCCAACAGCGACGTGGGACGGTCGATCGTCGTCGACGCGTCCGGAAATTCCTACCTGCTCGGGGAATTCGGCGGCGAAGCCGCCGGTGCCGTCTTTGACGGTCAGACCATCGTTCCGACGGGAAACATCAGCCATGACTGGGGATTGGCGAAATACGATCCGGACGGAACCCTGATTGGGCTGACCAACCTGGGCGGGGGCAGCGATTTCGATTCTCCCGGGCAGATGGCCATCGACGGCTCGGACTTGTACATGGTCGGATTCATGACAGGGTCGAATGCCGTGTTCGGCGGCATTCCGGTCACGGGTTCTGGCGGCCAGGACATCGTCGTCCTCAAGGCAGACCTGTCCGGGACGGTCGCGTGGGTGAAAACGTACGGCGGTACCAGCAACGACCTGGCCGTCGGCCTCGCCGTTTCCGGCGGTGCCTTGTATACGACGGGGAGCTTCGGCAATTCGTTTACCTACGGGTCGACAGCCCTTGTGAATGGCGGTGGAACGGACGCGTTCCTTGCCCGCCACTCCACGGTGGACGGTTCGGACGTCTGGGTGAAAACCGTCGCGGGGAGCGGCGCGGACGCCGCGCGTGGGATCGTCGCTGACGCGTACGGCGTGTACCAATTCGGTTCGTTCTCTGGTACGACGTCCGTCGCCGGCACGTCCGTCACGAGCGCGGGCGGCACGGACCTGTTCCTTGCCTCGTACGACGCGGGTACTGGGAACGGCCAGTGGACACTCACCGGAGGAGGCGCGGGCGGCGATACGCCGCGCACGTGCGTTCTCTCGGGTGGGATCGTCTGCAGCGGCTATTTCACCGACGCGGCCACCTTTGGCGGGTTTTCCTTGGCAAGCGCGGGCGGCGTCGACGGACTGTTCCTTCGGGTCGTGGAGGTGCCTGGTTCGGTGAAGACCTCCACGCGTTCCGTGCCATCCCTTGCATTCACTGTCCGAAAGCAGGGGGAAACGGGATTGCTCTATACGCTTTCTTCTCCAACAAAGGCCGCCTTGTCACGCGTGAGCGTCGTGGACGCGGGATGCGCCGTGTCGCCAGTCCTCCAAGAAGGGGATGCGGGCGCGGACGGCGTCCTGGGTGCTGGAGAGACATGGATATTCTCCTGTGGGCGCGTCGATGCGATCCTTATGGGAGTCGTCACGCCGGTTGCGTACGTGGAGGGGAATGGCTACTACTTGTCTGTCCCTGCGACGTGGGCACGATAAATAAAAATCCCCCGTTCCGCGTTTTGCGGGGCGGGGGAACGTTTTTTACGTCTCTTCGTCCGGTTTGGGGACGAGATAGAGCCGGAAGGGACGCTCCGGTTCCGCGGGGTCTTCGTCCTTCTGGGGACGGGGCCGGAGAGTGAGTTCCTTGAGGGGTACGCCGTCTTGGTCCGCGACCATGATCTTACGCCCCGCGTCTTCTTCCCGGAGGGCGAAGCCGTAGAGCGCCAACGCGGACGCGGCGACATGCTCCGGGGCATGTCCGAGGTCGCGCGAAAGTTTCGCGACGACCTCGGTGAGTTGGGGAGAGAGGTCCACCGTAAGACGCGTGAAGCCTTTTTTCGTCCTTCCGCGCCACGTCACGGCCAGGAAGACGACGAGGACGATGACGAGGATGGCGTTCTCGACCAGCAGGGACATGTCGACTCCGCTCCCACAGAGGGGAGGAGGCACCCTACGCCGTTTTCCGTTTGGGGTCAATGCCATGCCTTGACCGGACAGGGCTCCGGCGTTCGATTCTCCTCGTCCGTGCCATTGGGCACGGACTGTCTGTCATGCAAAAATAAAACCCTCCGATTGCGCGGAAGGTTTTATTGGTGACCCCGAAGATACTGGCCATGAACTTTTTGCGACATGCTACGAGCCTACTCCCTGTTCTTGTGGCCTGGAATGGCGAAGTCTCGGTGTTTTTGAAGAAGGAGCCGGCAAAAAAGACCCTTGCGATCACGTACTGATAGGCGTAAGGTCAATGGGTAAACGCATACTTTTATGAGTGACAATCACGAAGACAATATCTCTGCTGTCGCACAAAACTTGCCCGCCATGGCGACTGGCACCAACCCGCCCGGCGTAGTGACGTCGGGTGACGGAACCTCTGTAACCTTGGGGGAGAAACCTGGTCAGACGGCCCAGTTTTCCCCCGCTCGTCAGGGCATGAACCTACGGACAATGAAGTTCTAATGCTTCGTTAAGCGGAACTCTGTGATTGAAGCGAAGACTAAACAACAGTTTGTAGAGTTACGGGCTCAAGGCATGAGCTTTGCTTCGATTGCGGAACAGCTTGGCGTCTCCAAAACGACCCTGATCAACTGGAGTAAGGAAATGAAAGAAGACCTCGCAAATCTGCGACAGATCCACCTCGAAGCCATACGGGAAAAGCACCGAATGGGGGTGGTGCGGCGGATGGAGATTATCTCGAAACAAATGACGGCTGTTGAGGGGGAGCTGGTGAAGCGTGATCTTGCCTCCGTGCCTACCGAACGCCTTTTTGACATGCTGATGCGGTTGGGGCGGGAGTTTGGAGCAACGGATACTCCAATGACCTTTCAACAGCGGAGCAAAGAGCTCGTGATGGACTTTGATGATATGGCACCGGTTGTTACCTGGCAGGTCTAAAACTATGGCTTTGGTTATGGACGCGAGGCCGGCCGGTGATTCGGGTAAGGGGCAAGTACATCAGGAGGATGCCCTGCGTTTTTTGGTTGATTCTATATCTGCCGACATCCAGGTATTCAAAAAATACGGGTACGATCTTTACGCTACTCATGCGGCTGAGAGGTATGCCATTCAGGTTGAGGGCTTTCGGGATTCTTCCTCAGCACAAGGCCGGATGTACGAGATTTCCACGGTCTTTTTTGATGCTGCATGGGAGTTGTGCAGACGCGGCATCATTAGACCTGGTATTCGAACATGGGGAGAACAGGCGACCGACGACGGAAGTGCTGGAAACGGGTTTTCAGTAACCCCTTACGGTCGTCGCTGGCTTCAGTCCGAAGAACGGCACCTATCCGTGCCGACCGAACCGGAACGCTTTGGTGTGCTGCTGGCTAAATATAGTGTCCGTTTTGGGGCTGGCTTTCAGCAACGGTCTCAAGAGGCTCTGCGTTGTTATGGTGCGAATGCGCATCTTGCCGCATGTGTTATGTGCGGAGCGGCAGCTGAATCAATCCTCCTATCGGTGGCTATAAAAAAGGCGAACGAAGGTGATGTTTTGAAAATGTATCGTGCGAGTAATGGACGAAGGCAGGTTGAGAACCTGATTCTTCAGGGAAAGGACGACCTCCGTGCCGAGCTCTTGGGTCGGCTTGCTCTGCTTAAGTATTGGAGGGACGATGCTTCGCATGGGACGGTTACTTCGATTTCTAACGAAGAGGCGTTTGTGGCCTTGGCTACGCTTCTGCGTCTAGCACAGTTTGTTGATGACAACTGGGATCGGTTCGTGGCGTAAGGTGAGGTAGGTCTGTCCATTTCTTGACCAAAACTGTTCCGGGATTCGCCCTGCTCGTTTGAGCGGGCTTACTTGATTGCATGGATAGCTGGCATGCTTTGACATTGGGAAAATACGATCCGCAAAACCGCTACATCGGTCTTGATTTTCGTCGCCTTTTTCTAGACCCGTTGAAGGCCCACGCGACGATGGCACACGAATCCTCGCATGCCGTCATGTCCAACTATGATTTTGGACAGGCTGCCAGAAACATATTCAACGTCCTGTCTCATGCCGAGCATCTGACCGAGGAGCAAAAAGAGGCTATTCGGAGGGCTCTGATGGAGGAGCAGTTTTTCGTGCAGGAAGGGCTTGCAACTTTCATGGAGATTGGCCACCTCGCCTATACGAAAGGAAACTCCTTTGCTCTCGACTGGGCAGAAAAGCATTTAAATCCGGATTACAAAAAGCGTTTTGACCAGGTGCGACATGCAGCGGAATGTCCGCCTGCGTTTGCCCCAACCTTCGACGTATTCGCGCTCTCAAATCGATATCGGGGTTCTTATATTGCAAAGCTTGGTGAAATCGCTTTGGAAACCGGTTTGCGGCAGGATTTGGTGGAGCAAGATTTACTCCGGGACGGCTCAAGACTGGTTGAGTATTTGCAGCAACCCGAAAACAACCCCAACGCCCGTCTTTGGGCGTTGATGAAGGTGATCCGGTGCAAGCCGTGGTTACTGATTAAGAGTACTGAGGAGATTGCGCGGGCGGCGGGGGTGCGATTTCGTCCCTTTGCGACGAGCCAACAAGTCGCCGACTTTTTGACGTACATCACATCGTTTACCCGCAACCCGAGGAAGTTTTTGGCTTCTGACATCAAAGAAACTGGGACTGGGGAGCAGCAGTTTTTAGAGGCGATGGAAAGTGCTGTCATCGGCAATATCAACCTCGATCTTCATTTGACGGCCGAGAAACTCAGAGACCCTGCAGACTTACTGCATTATGCCGACGTGATCGATGTTGTGTTCGTGTCTCAAACGATCATCCTGCATCACACAGGTCAAATACCGATCATTCACTTGTTAGCATTTCGGAAAACGGGGGAAAAATACATCATCCATCTGCCAAGGGAGGAGGCTATCGAAATACTGAATACCAACCTTAAGAATGCCACGATGCTTATCAAGCAGGGCGGATTTGATTTGAATGCCAACCAAGGCACGGTCAGTCCCGCTCTGCGTCATCCTGAAATCGTCTTATATAATCGTCCTCAAGATTTGAATGTTCCGCTGGCGGATTTCGTAACGCGGAATCCTGCGGCTGCTTTTAGCTATGGATACATGGGTGCTACTGCAGATCACCCTTTTCAGACCATCATTGTGAAGGTTGCGGATCAATACCCACTCCACATTGCCAACGGTTTTTGGAACAAGCACATCGATCAGGTCATTGATACGATGGGGGTGGGAGCAATAGCAATGAAACGCGCGGATATGGGTGCTCTAAGTCGCCCGATCAACGATTTCTTGTCGGTCATGGGTTTGCCTTGGGACATCGATTGGGTGAAAACCATGTTAGATGGAACGCAAGTGTTCAATCGATAGGTGGTAGATGGTTTTGCAATCAAAATCCCCAGCGGGCTCGCTGGGGATTTTTGGTTATCTGGTTTTTTGCTAAAGCCCAAGATCGATCACCTTCGGACTGAACACTCCAACCTTGAGCTGAAGACCCACGGCGTCTGCGGGCACCTCGTAAATGAATACGTAGCTCTTGGGGAGGTTCGGCTGGAGGTTGGTCAGAATCATGAAGTCCTTGTCGGCCGGAATCCAGGCGGAAACGTCCGACGCATTGGTGTACTTCCGATCTTTAGAATCCACCAAAGTCGGGGCGGTAATGCTGGCTAGGTCGTCTCCGGTATTTTCCACCTTCACTTCTACCTCAATGTATTTTCCAGTCGTCGTCTTGCTCTCCTGGAAGCTCGGGTAACGCGACTGGGAGCCCTTCAGAACGCTTCCGCGGCTCTTTGCGCCTGTTACTGTCCAAGTTACATCTTTCGATTGCACAGGCTCGTTTAAACCCGGGGTTTTCTCAGGGGCCTTCTGCTCTGTCTTTTCGTTTGGTGCCCCGGTATTTTCTTTGGCCTTCTCGCTCCCCGAGGAGCCCACGACGATAAAGAACAGAATCAGACCACCGACGACCCACGGCCACTTCCTGCCTTTTTTCTTAGGTACCGTATCCATACGTAGACGATATGGGTGAGTAAGTACTTTGAGCCTTTTCGGCTATCAAAAAAGGACAGCCGCCGGTCTACCCATTGTTTTCGGACAGCACAAGGCTGCTCGATTATGGAGGCAGCTGCCCATCCCTGTTCACAATCGAACAGAAAAGAAGCAGCGCCTTGCGCAATAAAAACAATAGGTAGACCGCTACACCCTAGCACGGCTTTGCTATCTCGAAAAGTACGCCAACCCTTGGTAGGATGGGACTATATGTCATCCCCGATTCAGCAAGCCCCGAACATTGCTGCGCTCGTAGAGCGTTTACAGACGGGGTTCGCAACTGGGGAGAGCGCTGGTGATAACACGGAACCCCTGCGATATGTCATATACGCTCGCAAGAGCACGGATACGACGGAAAAGCAGGAAAGGTCCATTGGCGACCAGGTGTTCGAGTGTAGGGCCATTGCGGAACGCCTCGGTCTGCGTTATACGGCCGTCATCCACGAAGAGCAGTCGGCCATGATATCCGACAAACGGCCAAAGTTCAGGTCGATGTTGGACGATCTGAAGGCTGGGAAATACGACGGAATCATTACATGGGCTCCGGATCGGCTGGCTCGGAACATGAAAGAGGCCGGTGAGATCATCGACATGGTGGATCATGGCGTCATCAAGGACGTGAAGTTTGCCAACAACTTTGTATTCACCAACGACCCATCGGGGAAAATGTTGCTTAGCATTGCATTTACGATGGCTAAGCAGTTTTCCGATCAACATTCTCAAAACGTTACTCGGGCTATCCGCCGTAAGACCGCCGAGGGTAAGTGGGCGGGTAGTCGCGGCAAGCATGGCTACTACAAGGATGCTGGCCATTATCTCCGGCCCGACGGCGAGAACTTCGACACGATTGTGGAGATGTTTAAAATGCGATTGGCCAAGAAATCGCTGTTGGATATTGCTGCGTACCTGAAGGATCGTGGTTTCCCGATGGCGACAAAGAACACTAAGCACCGCAAACTCGTGATAGACGAACAGTTCATCTCTGGCCTTCTGCGCGATCCTCTTTACGCCGGCGCCTTGGTATTTGGTAAGCACGTTGAAAATCTACTTGAAAAAGATCCCGGGTTTGTTCCCGCTGTTTCAGTTGAGGACTTTGATGCTATTTTTCCCGATGGAGTGGGCAAGGGTGGCAAGCTCGCGGGCGTCATCAAGGAGCCGGGGAGCGTTAAAGCCAACCTTCTACGTGGCTTGGTCACCTGCGGGCGCTGCAATCGGGCCATGTCCACAGGCGTCACGCCTAAGTATGATCCCAGCGGTAATCTTATTACCTCATATTTCTATTTCCGTTGCGACACGTCAGATTGCGTGTTCAAAGGTAAATCCGTACGCGCCAAGACGATCCTGGCGGCCGTGTACAAGTTACTAGAGAACCATCCGCTCATCACGGAAGCTGGATACCGACGCTACATTGCCGAAATGAGGAAGCAGCTAGGCGTACAGGAAGTGGAGGTCGAACGTGAGTTGAAGTCCTTGCAAACGCAAAAACGCCACGCCGAAACGCGTGCTGAGGACGTGCGGGGGCTATTACGGGGTGAGGAGGATGCCGTGCTCAAACGCGATTATAAAGCCGACCTCAAAAACCAGCTGGCGAAGATAAAAGTTCTCGAAACCCAGATCGCCAAGCTGAAAGCATCTCGTATCAATGGTTCAGATGCTATTTTGTCCGTTGAGCAGTTCCATGAACTTTTTGGAAACTTGGCTGGGTACATTAAAAAAATCCCCAGCATGGCTGATCTTGATTTCATTCTGCGAAAAATCTTCTCGAACTTCGTAATCCTGGATAAAAAGGTAGAGAAAATCGAACAAACCTCCCCATTTCGAGAACTTTTTGAAACAAAAACGACCGCTCGTGATGAGCGGTCGCCTTTGGTGACCCCAGGGAGAATCGAACTCCCGTTTGGTGGATGAGAACCACCTGTCCTAACCGTTAGACGATGGGGCCGTGTTTGCGCGGGGGAATGTAGCATGCTTTTTTTGACTTGTCATCCCCCGGAGAGCACCGTACCCTGCATCCACTATGGTCATCACCCCTCGAGACGCCCGGATTGCCGTGGTCACCGCGCTCGTCGTCGCCGGCATTGCCTACCTGGCCTTCGTCCCGGCTCCCGTTCCGCCGAAGGAAGAAGCGGTTCCGCCCGTGGCCCAAGCGCCCGTCGCGGAGGCGCCCAAACCCGCAGCGCCCGCACCGACCCCCGTCGTGACGACACCCAAGCCCGCGGCACCCAAACCCGCGCCAAAGCCGACGGCGGAGGTTCTTGTGCTGCATGAGGGATTCAATGAGACCGTCCGCGAATTGGTCCTAACGGCCACGGCACAGGACGCCGCCGTCGCGCTCCGTTGGACCGCCTCTACGTCCGCGTCGTTCCAGGGATACCGCATCGTGCGGTCCTTGGACAACCCGGCGCCCTATTTCCCCAAGGACCCGTCGATCCGGTTCGTGACGGAACGCACCAACGTGTCCTACGTGGACGCGGGGGCCACCAAAGGCAAGACGTATTACTACCGCGCGTGCGCGCTCATCAAGAACGGGTTGCCGACCTGCGGCAACGTCGTGAAACTCTCGTTCTAGGCGGACGGAGTGGTATAATTCCCCCATCGTATGGGGGAATTGTTTTTTCAGATCGCCGCCGTCCTGGGCGTCGCCGCCGCCTTGTCGTTTTTCGCGCACAAATTGCGGCAGCCGCTCATTGTCGCGTACATCCTGACCGGCGTCCTCGTCGGTCCCGGCGCGTTGGCGTTGTCGGGGAACCACCGGGAGGTGTTCGACACGTTTTCGCAGGTGGGCGTCGCGTTCCTACTGTTCACCGTCGGCTTGGGACTGAACTGGCGCAGCGTCAAGGACATCGGCGGCGTCGCCCTCATGACGGGCCTGGGGCAGGTGGCCTTAACCGCGCTTGCCGCGTTCGGCCTGTCACACGCGCTCGGATTCGACCTGCGGACGTCCGCCTACGTGTCCGTCGCGCTCACGTTTTCCAGCACCATCGTCATCGTGAAGTTGTTGGCGGATAAGGAAGAACTGGACACGCTCTACGGGCGCCTGGCGGTCGGCATCCTGCTGGTCCAGGACTTCATCGCCATGTTCGTGCTGCTGGGCTTGGCCGCGATCGGTACCGGCGCCTCCGTGCAGGACGTGCTGGTCGGGTCCGTGTTGAAGGCGTTGGCGCTGATCCCGGCGTTCTGGCTGGTGTCCGCCAAGATCGTGCCGGGCGTCATCGCGTACGCCGCGCGCAGCCAGGAACTGCTGTTCGTCTTTTCCATCGCCTGGTGCTTTTTGGTGGCCGCCGCCCTGGCGTATTTCGGCTTCGGGATCGAATTGGGCGCGTTGATCGCCGGCGTGACGTTGGCCGGCACCGTGTTCGCCCAGGAAACCCAGGCGCGCGTCCGGCCGCTGCGCGACTTCTTCCTCATTTTGTTTTTCATCACGCTTGGGACCAACCTGACGTTTTCGTCCTTTGCGGCGGAGTGGCCCGCGCTGCTCGCGCTGACCGCCTTCGTCCTGTTCGCCAAGCCGCTGCTGACCCTGCCGGCCATGCGCGCGCTGGGCTACCACCCGCGCACGGCGTTTTTGACCAGCAGCACCATGGGACAGATCTCGGAGTTCTCCTTTATCGTGCTTGCGGCCGGCATGTCGCTCGGCCACGTGGGAGAACACGTGTTGCCGCTCATGACGGGCGTCGCGCTTTTGTCCATCGCCTTCAGCGCGTACTTCGTGAAGCACAATGAAGGCCTGGCTGAACGCATCCACCCGCTGTTCCGGTTCCTGGAGCCCATGCATGTCCATCGGCACGCGGGAGAGACGGGCCGGCCGCGGCCCAAGGTCATCATGTTCGGCTTCCACCGCGTGGGCGCTCCGGCGCTTATCACGCTGCACGAGTTGAAAAAGCCGTACCTGGTCGTGGACTTCGACCCGCAGGTGGTGCGGGACTTGGCACGTCTGGGAGAACCGGTCGCGTACGGGGACGCCGCGGACGAGGTGTTCCTGGCGGAAATGGAAGCGGACCGCGTGCCGTTCCTCATCTCCACCGTGCCGGACGTGGCCGTGTCGCTCGGGCTCCTCGCCTTCTTGCGCGGCAAAAAATCCAAATCGACTTGCATCGTTTCCGCCCGTACGGAGGATGAAGCGGAGCAGTGCTACAAGGCCGGTGCCGCGTACGTCATCGTCCCGTCCATGCTGGGCGGGGAGAAATTCCGCGAGCTGTTGGAAGAAAAACAAACGCGCGGCTCCTCCTGGCGTTTGTTGGGGGAGAAGGAGCGCGATATACTGGAGCCCGTATGATGCGTCCGAATCCGTTCGCGGAGAAAAAACTGGTGCCGGAGCGCGTTCCCAATGACGGGGAACCTTCCGTGTTCGCGTCCCCGGACCGCCGTCCGGTTCCCGCGCAGGCCCAGACGCTTGAAACCAAGCTCCATGACCGACTGCGTGGGTTGTTTGCCGTTACGGACGGGGAAGCGTCCACGGTGGGCGGGCACGTGGCCGCGTTGTCCGTGGCAGAGGAGCTGCAGCGCCAGTTGGGTGCCGCCTTGGACACCAAATTGGAAAACCTGGCGAATTCCCGCGTTCCGGAGGACCGCCGCCGCGCCCTCATGGAGCAGCTTGTGACGCACAGCGTCGAGCTCGCCCAAATGGAGGCGCACCGCCGCCTGTTTGAGGCCAACCAGCAGAATCCCAGGCTTCGGCTGCGCGCGCATGCCGCCGTGGCCCGCATGGTGGAATTCGCCCCGGATGAAAAAGAACTCTTCTTTACCTTGAGCGGCAAGGAACGCTTGTACTTGGTGCGCGACGGGGAAGTGTCCCGCCTGGGCGAACAAGGCGGTGCGGCCATCGTCGCCCCGGGCACGCTCGGGGAGGACATCCCCCTGACGGTCGTCCATCGGGAGACCTTGGAACCGGGAGACCGATTGTTTTTGCTCGGTGACGGGGCGGTGCGCGCCCTGCGCGGCGTGGACGTCAAAGAAGCGGCCCAAGAAGCGGTCGATCCCCGCGTGCTTGAGCAGGCGTTGCAAAATTTCGCCAAGAGCAAGGTAGAGGACCCCCGCAACCATGACGCCAAGGCGGGGGATCTTTCCGTCGTGTCCTGGGAAGCATTTCCCGCCAGGAAGACGAAGCCGAAATCGCCGGAGGTCCGGCATGAATTTTCCGACCGCCGCGCTCTGCTCCGTTCCCGTCTTGCGGCGGCGGAACAGGACATCGCCCGCGCCCGCGCGCTCGGCGCGGGATCCGCGTCCGGCCGCCAGTTGGTGGGCGCGCAGGACTTGGTTAACCGGCGGGAGGCGGAAAAAGCCTCCTTGGAGGCCGAATTGCTCGCCTTGGATATTCCACCGCGCTTTGGGAGCGGCGACCGCGTTACGCTCGCGACGGGTAAGTCCTACGTGGTAAAGGAGTACGCGGACGGGAAATACTTTTTGCGCGACGCGCGTTCGTCCGCAGATGAAACGCTGATGCGTTCCCGCTGGGAGGTCGAAACGGCCGTGGATCCGGCGCAGCTGCCGGTGAAATCGGGCGACCGCATCCGCGTCGGTGGATTCACCGCCCACGTCAAAGACGACTGGCATGTTGCCGGTGACGCCCATCCTCCCGACCGTTTTTTCTTTGAAACGAACCCGGGAGAACCCCGCATGGCGGTCCCCGCCGGCCCAACCCGTCAGGCCCTGCGCGAGATGATCGCGAACGGGCGGGCCTTGGAGAACCAAGCCTTTGCCTTGAAGCGCCTTGTGCAGAAAACGGAGAGGGGAATATAAGCCCTTGACGCCCTCGGTTAGCACTCCTAATATGGGAGTGCTAATTGTTTTTCCCGGTATGAATCCGCGCCAAGAAACCATCCTCAAGACGGTCGTGGAGGAATACGTGCGCACGGCCGTCCCCGTCGGCTCCAAGGCCGTGGCGGACGCGCTGGACCTGGATGTATCCCCGGCTACGGTCCGCAACGACATGGCGGCGCTGGAGGAAGAGGGGTACCTGGCCCAACCGCACACCTCCGCCGGCCGCGTGCCGACGGAACAGGCCTACGTGCACTACCTCAAGCACTGCGTGCACGCCAAGACGGCGCCCAGCGTCTCCACGCGCATCAAGCATGCCGTAGAAGACCAGGGGACGCCGGAGATGGCTATGCGTACCATGGCGCGTACGCTCGGCGAACTGTCGGGTGAAATGGCCGTCGTCGCGTTTGATCCGGACCGCAGCTATTACGCCGGCGTCTCCAACTTGTTCGACAAGCCGGATTTCCACGACCTCGCGGTCATGAAGTCCATGTCGCACCTCATCGACCGCTTCGACGAAGTGATCGCCGAGGCGTTTATGCGCCTTCCGGCGCAGGGTCCGCAGGTATTCATCGGCGGCGACAACCCGTTTGGCAAAGAAATGTCCTCCATTTTGGTGAAGGTACGCTTCCCGAGCGGCCACACCGGCATGATCGGTTTGGTCGGCCCCAAGCGCATGGACTACGGCCGCAACCTGGGCCTGATGGAACGGACGATTGAAATTCTTGATGACTCCAACGAATAACCCCTCTCGTCATTGCGAGGAGGCCGCAGGCCGACGAAGCAATCTTTTCAGAAAGGATTGCTTCGCTCCCTACGGTCGCTCGCAATGACGGAATGTAAATCCTATGCCCGATGAAATTCCCCAACCGCCCGTCGACCTCCAAGCGAAGTGCGACGAGGCGATGGTCGGCTGGAAGCGCGCCTTGGCGGACTACGACAACTTGAAAAAGGATTTGAACAAGGAACGCGCGGACATTCGCCGGTACGCGCAGCAGGACGCGGCCGAACGCTTCCTTGCCGTTTTGGACAACTTCGACCAGGCCACCAAGCACGTGCCGGAAGGCTTGGATGCGAAGCTCAAGGGCTGGGTGAACGGCATTCTCTTCATCCGCACGCAGATGGAAAACGCCCTGAAGGAAATGGGGCTGGAACCCTTCGGCACCGTTGGGGAGACGTTTGACCCGAACCTGCATGAAGCGGCCAAGGGCGAAGGCGACAAAATTGCCGAAGTCGTCCGCCGTGGTTGGAAGATGGGCGAACGCATCGTTCGCAGCGCCAGTGTCGTGGTGAGTAAGTAACTATGATCACCCCGAAACTCACGCCCGAGCAGATGAAGCAGGCCGACGAGCTTTTTGCCCGCCTCAAGGCGGACCTGCTCGCTCTGTCCAACGGCGACGACGACCTGCTCTTCAACTTCCGCCGGCAGATGTACAAGGGGCTCATGTACGACGAACGCGGCACGCCGCTCGCCCGCCAGCGCCTCAAAAAGGCGACGTGGATCAAACAGGAATATAAGTGCGCCGTGTGCAGCCAGGACCTCCCATTTGAAGGCGCCGAAATGGACCGCCTCTACGCTCCCAAGGGATTCGTCGAAGGGAACGTGAAGGTGGTGCACCATGCTTGCAATCATTTGAACTAACCTATGGGCTTCATCATCGATGCGATCAAGAACGCGCTGGAATGGATCATCCGCGACATCATCTGGAATGCCGTCATGAGCGTCTGGAGCTTTATCTCCTCCCGCCTCGTGAAGCACCCCATCATCGCAGCCGTCCTCTTCCTCGTCATTTCGCTGGTGATCGGCCTCGTGTGGACCACTGGTTTCTAATCTGAACTTCTCTGAACTCGTATGCCTAAAATTCTCGGTATCGACCTCGGCACGACGAACTCGTGCATGGCCATCATTGAAGGCGGACAGCCGAAAGTGCTTGAAAACAAGGAAGGCGTGCGCACCACGCCGTCCATTATTGGCATGAGCAAGAGCGGGGAGCGCGTCGTCGGCGTGCCTGCCAAGCGCCAGAGCGTGACCAACCCGGAGAATACGTTGTTCTCCATCAAGCGCCTGATTGGCCGCCGCTTTGATGATCCGGAAGTGCAGCGCGACATGAAAGTGATGCCGTACAAGATCGTCCGCAAAGGCGACGGCGTCGCGGTCAAAATGGGCGACAAGGAATACACGCCGGAAGAAATTTCCGCGATGGTGCTCCAGAAACTCAAGGCCGACGCGGAAGAAAAGTTGGGCGAAAAAGTGACCGAAGCCGTCATTACGGTTCCGGCCTACTTCGACGACGCCCAGCGCAACGCCACCAAGGTCGCCGGTGAAATCGCGGGCCTCAAGGTCCTGCGCATCATCAACGAACCGACGGCCGCGGCGCTTGCCTACGGCTTTGACAAGAAGTCCGGCCAGAAGATTTTGGTGTACGACTTGGGCGGCGGCACGTTCGACGTGTCCGTGCTGGACATTTCCGCGGACACCGTGGAAGTGAAGTCCACGAACGGCGACACGCACTTGGGCGGCGACGACTTCGACCGCGTCATCATCGATTGGATTTTGGCCGAATTCAAAAAGCAGGAAGGCGTTGATTTGGGCCGCGACGCCCTGGCCATGCAGCGCGTGAAGGACGCGGCGGAACGCGCCAAGATCGAACTGTCCACGGCGCAGCAGACCGAAATCAACCAGCCGTTCATCGCGTCCGACGCCAACGGTCCCAAGCACTTGGTAATCACGCTCACGCGTTCCAAGTTGGAAGAACTCGTGCACGACTTGGTGCAGAAGACGCTCGGCCCGGTGCGCCAGGCCCTGAGCGACGCCAAGATGGACAAGAAGGAGATTGAAGAAATCGTCATGGTCGGCGGCATGACCCGCATGCCGATGGTCCAGAAGGCGGTGGAGGACTTCTTCGGCAAGAAGCCGAATATTTCCGTGAACCCGGACGAAGTGGTCGCCGTCGGCGCCGCGGTCCAGGGCGGCGTGCTCCAGGGCGAAGTGAAGGACGTGCTGCTGCTCGACGTCACCCCGCTTTCCCTCGGTATCGAAACCATGGGCGGCGTCATGACGAAGCTTATTGAGCGCAACACGACCGTCCCGACGGGCAAGGCCCAGACGTTCTCCACGGCCGCGGACAACCAGAGCACCGTGGAAATCCACGTGCTCCAGGGCGAACGCCCGATGGCTTCCGACAACAAGACCCTCGGCCGCTTCACGCTGTCCGGCATCCCGATGGCCCCGCGCGGCGTGCCGCAGGTGGAAGTGAAGTTCGACATCGACGCGAACGGCATCCTCTCCGTGTCTGCCACCGACAAGGGCACCGGCAAGAGCCAGCAGATCACCATCACCGCTTCCACCGGCCTGTCCAAGGAAGAAGTGGAACGCATGAAGAAGGACGCGGAAATGCACGCGGAAGACGACAAGAAGAAACAGGAAATGATCGAGCACAAGAACATCGCCGAGACCATGGTCTACACGGCGGAAAAGATGCTGAAGGACAACGAGGGGAAGATCTCCGAGGACAACAAGAAGCTGGTGCAGGAAAAAATCGACGCCTTGAAGAAGGTGAAGGACGGCGACGACCACCCGGCCATCAAGAAGGCCGCGGACGAACTGGGCGACGCGGCCCAAAAAGTCGGCGCCAAGCTGTATGAAAAGAAGCCGGAAGGCGCCCCGACCCAGGAACCGCCCAAGGACGGCCCGGTCGACGCCGAGTTTAAGGAAAAGAAGGAGTAACCCTCGTCATTGCGAGGTCCGAAGGGCCGAAGCAATCCTTTCTTATGGAACGAGCGTACTGGGTTTACCTTCTTACAAATCCAGGACACACGGTCTTGTACGTTGGCGTGACAAACGATATCGCTCGTCGCACGTTTGAACATAAGAATAAACTGCAGGAAGGATTTACGGCGAAGTATAATGCGACCATCTTGGTCCATGCCGAACCATATCCGACTGCGATGGACGCGATTGCACGGGAGAAGCAGTTGAAAGGCGGTTCGCGCGCGAAGAAAATCGCGCTCGTGAACAAACATAATCCAACGTGGGCCGATCTATTTGAGACAATCTGAGAGGATTGCTTCGTCGGCCTGCGGCCTTCTCGCAATGACGAGAATTATATGACCCCGATCACCCTGGAGGACCACTTGTTGGAATATATCGAGCGTTCGCAGGGCTGCGCGCAGGTGTTGGTATCGCCTCCGCCGGACCATTGCAACGGCCAGGTGCACGGGTGGTACGCGTTTCTTAAGCTCCAGCCGTTCACCATCGCGATCGTCGTCGTGTTCGCCATGGTGTTGCTCGGCATGTCCGTGACCGCGTTCTTCGGCGGGGACAAACACTAATCCGTTGTGGCCAAGGACTACTACAAAATTCTGGGCGTGGAGAAAACCGCTTCGGCGGAAGACCTGAAAAAGGCCTTCCGTACGTTGGCGCACAAGCACCACCCGGACAAACCCGGCGGCGACGCCGAGAAGTTCAAGGAGATCAACGAGGCGTACCAGGTGCTGGGCGACGCGCAAAAGCGCGCGCAGTACGACCAGTTCGGGTCCGCCGCGTTCGACGGCTCCGGCGGCGGCAATCCGTTCGGGGGAGGGAATCCCTTCGGCGGCGGATTCGATTTCTCCGGGTTCCAAGGCGGCGGCTTTGAAGACCTGGGCGACATCTTCGGCGGCATGTTCGGCGGGGGCGGCGGCCGCCGCCCGCAGCGGGGCGACGACATCCAGGTGGACGTGGACCTGTCGTTCCGCGACGCGATCTTCGGCGTGTCGCGCGACGTGACGGTGAACAAGCCGTCCACGTGCGCGCGGTGCGGCGGATTGGCCGCGGAGCCGGGCAGCAAGATGAAGACGTGCGCCGAATGCGGCGGCAAGGGCGTCAAAGTCCAGTCGCAGCGCACGATCCTCGGCACCATCCAGACCAAGGTCAGCTGCGGCGTCTGCGACGGGGAAGGGGAGATTCCCGAAACCCCGTGCCGCGAATGCGACGGCACCGGCGTCGCGCGCCGCAAGGTGACGGTGACGGTGCAGATCCCGGCCGGCACCGACGACGGCATGGCCTACCGCGTGCGCGGCGGCGGCGAGGCGGTCCGCGGCGGGCAGGCGGGCGACCTCATCGTGCGCGTGCACGTGGACCCGGACCCGCGCTTCGCCCGCGACGGGGAAGACCTCCATTCGTCCGCCAAGATCGGCTTCACCCAGGCGGCCCTGGGGTGCGAGATCGACGTTGAAACCATGGACGGGAAGGTCGAGTTGAAGATCCCGGCCGGCACCCAAAGCGGCGCGGAGTTCCGCCTGCGCGGCAAGGGTGTCCCGTACCGCGGCGGCCGCGGCGACCAGATCGTCACGGTGACCGTGGTCACGCCCAAGAACGTGACGCGCGAGCAGCGCGAGTTGCTGCAGAAGCTGGACTTGAAGGAGAAATAAAAAAGCGGCCGCTTCCCGAGTGTGGGAGGCGGCCGTTTGCGTTTCACGGCAGGGACGCGGAGAACGCGCAGAAGACCGGGAATCCGCTTTCGTCCAGTTGGCCCGGGAGGAAGCTGATGCCCCGGTTTTCCGGGCTCGGTAGCTCTCCCCGGTCCGCGTAGACACGCAGTTGCCAGCGCGTTTGGTCCAGCAGGCATCGCAGGGGAATGGTGACCTCGGCCCCCTTCTGCGACAGGACGCGGATCTCGTTGCGGCTGATCGCCGTGATCCGCCCCTTCGTCCGTTCCGGGTGCGCGGGCGAACAGAGGTTGCTTAGGCCCGCGTGCTGGGAAGCCAGGTCGCGGACCAAGGACCGCCCGTGAGGACCGATGCGCACGAATTGCGCCTTCGGCTGCTTCTGGCCGGCCGCGCCCTTCAGGGCCGCCTTGATTGCCAGGGTAGCGTTCCGCACGAAGTCCGCGCTCCACAGTTCGACGTACAGCCGCAGGACGGGCTCGCTCCGCGTGAATGCCGGGGCAACCAGGTGCCTCTGCATCTTTTCGCGGTTGTCGAAGTCCAGGGTGACCTGGATCTCGGCGCGCGGATGCGCGTCGGACCCGCCCTCTTCGCCTTCGACCAGGATGTCGACTTTCCACTTCCGGTCCAGCGTACGGAACCGTTCCGCGCGCAAACCGGCGTTCCGTAGGGCGCGCACGAGGATCTCCTCGGTGCGTATCGCCCGTTCCAGTCCGGTGCTGTTCATCGTGTCTTCGCCCAGTTCGTCTTCCATTCGCTATCCTTTCCCATCGCGGTTCTTGGCTCCGTGATGAGGCATGAACCTATCATGCGGAATCGCCCGCGTCAATCGTGATATACTGTCTCCGTTATGCAGAAGGGGGAATGGAGGAACGTGTTTGCCGTCTTCCTGCGGTTGGCAAAACCCTACCGCGGGTGGATTGCGTTTTTGGGCGTCGTCAGCGCCGCCGCGTACGGCGCGGAAATGGTGCTGCCCTGGGGAGGAAAGCTGATCATCGACCGGTTGTCGGAAGGCCCGGCCACTTGGGGAACCGTCGCCGTGCCGTTCGCCATCTTCTCCGCCTTGTCGTTCGCGGACTGGTTCCTGTGGCGCGTCTCCAGCCTCATCGCGCGGGCGTTTGAGCCGCGGATGGTGGAAAGCGGGGTGAAGCGGTTCGCGTTCGAGCGCATCTTCACGCGTCCCGCCTCGTACTTTGCCGATACGGCGTCCGGCAGCGTCGTCCGGTACGTGGAACGCTTCGCGGAATCGTTCAACGAACTGTTCAACGTCGGGCTCTACAACATCCTGCCGACCGTGCTCGCCATCTCGGTCAGTTTTGTCAGTCTCTTGTACCGGTCGTGGGTGTTGGCCGCCATTTTTGCGGGATGGACGGTCTCGCTTGTCTGGGTCCAGTGGCACTTGGCCAAAAAGCAGGCGGAGGTCCGGCGGGACACGGCCGCGGCGGAAGCGGTCGTCAGCGGCCGCGTCGCGGACGCGGTGGGGAACGCGCTGACCGTAAAGACCTTCGCCGCGGAGGTGCGGGAACAGACCGGGTTGCGCCGCGCCGTGGAGGCGTTCGTCAAAAAGGAACGCGCCGCCTGGCTCAAGGAAGACTTGTACTGGGGCCTGCAGTCGTTCTTCTTCACGCTCCTGGAGATCGGCCTCGTCGGCTACGTGCTGTACGGGTGGACAAAGGGAACGTTCACGCTCGGCGACTTCATCCTGGTCCAGGGGTTCGTCACCATGCTGTACCGGTTCCTGTCGGACCTCGGCCGCACGTTCCGCCGCATTCCGCGCATCTTTGCAAACGCGGCGGACATCGCCGGCATGGCGGCGGACCAGCCGGATGTGGTGGATGCGCCCGGGGCGAAGCCGTTGCGGGTCGTTCGCGGAGATATCCGGTTCCATGGCGTGTCGTTCGCCTACAAAAACGGCCGTTCGATCCTGAAGGATTTCAGCCTGCAGATCCGCCCGGGGGAGAAGGTCGCCTTCGTTGGCCCGTCGGGCGCCGGCAAGAGCACGGTGGTCAAACTCCTGTACCGTTTCTACGACCCAAAGAAAGGAACGATCGAGATTGACGGGCAAGACGTCGCCGCCGTCACGCAGGAAAGCCTGCGCCGACAGCTGTCCCTCGTGCCGCAGGATCCGGCGCTGTTCCACCGGTCCGTCCTGGAGAACATCCGGTACGCGCGGCCGTCCGCGACGGAAAAGGAAGTGGTCGCGGCCGCCAAAAAAGCGTATTGCCATGACTTCATCACGCGCCTGGCGGACGGGTACCATACGCCCGTCGGCGAACGCGGCGTGAAACTGTCCGGCGGGGAAAAGCAGCGCGTCGCCCTGGCGCGCGCCATCCTGGCGGATACGCCGATCCTGCTCTTGGACGAGGCGACGTCGGCCCTTGACTCGGAGTCCGAGTCGCTCATCCAAAAGGCGTTGCACGAATTGATGGCGGACAAGACCGTCGTTGTCATTGCGCACCGCCTGTCGACCATCATGCAGATGGACCGCATCGTCGTGATTGAGAACGGGGGAGTGGCCGCGCAAGGCACCCACGACGCGCTCCTCAAGCGCGGCGGCACGTACAAGCACCTGTGGAACCTGCAGAGCGGCGGTTATATTCAGGAATAAAAATACGGCCGCTTCCCAAGTGTGGGAGGCGGCCGTTTACGTTTCAGCGACGCTGTTTGGCACGGAGTCTCGCCTGAGCGTCCCGGAGGCGTTCCGCGTCCCGTCCCTCCATCTGCGCGAGAAGCGCGGGAAGGAACCGGCGGACGGTGGTGACGGACAGGAAGACGGTCTGGTTGCCGCGGACGGGGTCCGTACTGTCGCGGCTCCAGCGGCCGTTTCCGCTTGAGTGGACAAGGCGGTCCATATAGACGATGCGTCCCGTCTTGGCGCCGAGCCGTCCGTGCGTCGACCGTCGGCCGACTCCCGGAATGCGTGCGACGCAGGCGTCACATGCGGCGAGCTGGACGGGGAAGTAGCCCGCCTGCCGTTCGCGTTCCGGCTCCCGTCCGGGCCGGTAGCCGAACGTAAGTTGCCAGAACCGGTGGTGGGTTGGACCGTAGCAGTTGTTACACGCCGCCATGGCGCCTCCTTCAGATGGGGAGCAGGGACCGGGGAGCCTGCGGCACCGTGCGCGGCAGCCCCAGGGTTTCCGCCGACTCGTCGATGGCGGCGATGGCGAACCGGAGCCGCAGCACGAGCGGGCGGAGTTCTTCCAAGAAGACGCGCCGTTCCGGGGATGCCGGCAACGCGCGCAGGCGGACGATGATTCCCTCAGACAGCGCCAGCACGTCGCGGGCGAATGCCGAGAGTGCTTGGACGTCCACTGCGGCCCGCGCGCGTCCGCCGGGTTCCTCGACGGTCCGCGCGAGCGCCGTGGGATCCGTCAGGTATTGTCCTTGGGTTTCAAGCGCTTCCAACGCCCGGGCGAAATTCTCGCGTTCGGTGTGGATGTCGTGCAGGCGTTCGTTGAACGAGGGCGCGTGCGCGGGCACCTTGGCTGCCGCCGCGACGGGCGGAGGGGGAGCGGGCGCCGGGACGGCGTGGACGCAGGCGGCCATGACACAGACGTACGCGAGAAACGGGATCCGAGAGGTCACGCGGGAAGACTCCATGTCGGTTCCGCGGAAAGCGGGGCGTTCCGACCCGCCAGTCCGTACCACGTTTCCGCCGTTCGGTCAACCCTCGACAGGAATCGTTTTTTACGTTATCCTCGCCCCGTTATGTTCGAAATCCTCGCAACGAAAGGGAGGGCCCGCCGCGGGAAACTGACGCTCCCGCACGGCGTGGTCGAAACCCCGATCTTCATGCCTATTGCCACGCGCGCCAGCGTGAAGACGTTGTCGTCTTCGGACGTGGGAAAATTGGGCGCGCAGATCATCTTGAACAACACGTACCACCTGCTTCTTCGCCCCGGCTTGGACGTGATGAAACGACTCGGCGGCTCCCACAAGCTGATGAACTGGGACAAGCCGATTTTGACCGACTCCGGTGGCTTCCAAGTGTTCAGCTTGGCGAAGATCAGCAAGACGACGGAAGAAGGCGTTACGTTCAATTCCCATATTGATGGGGCAAAGGTAGAGATCACGCCGGAGAGCTCCATGGAAATGCAGGCGGCCATCGGCAGCGACATCGTCATGCAATTTGACGACGTCGCGGACGGCACGTCCACCCGTTCGCGCTTTGAAGCGGCCATGGAGCGTTCGCTCCGTTGGGCGAAGCGCAGCAAGGACGCGTTCCAGAGCGCGCCCGGTTCCAAGTTGTTCGGCATCGTCCAGGGCGGCACGCACGAAGACCTGCGCGCGCGTTCGGCCAAGGGCCTGGTGGACATCGGCTTCGACGGCTACGCTATCGGCGGGCTGTCCGTCGGCGAACCGCGCCCGGACATGTACCGCATCGTGAAAAACATCACGGACCAGCTGCCGGCCGACAAGCCGCGCTACTTCATGGGCGGCGGCATGCCGGAAGAAGTGGTCCATAACGTGTTCCAGGGCGTCGACATGTTCGACTGCGTGTTGCCGACCCGCAACGCGCGCCATGGCACGCTGTTCGTGTGGAAGCAGGACCCGAAGACGGTGGACTGGGCCGCGGTTGCCGCGGATCCGGACGGTTCCGGCTTCTACGGGAAGCTGAACGCGGCCGCCGAACGGGAAGCGCTGGACCTGGGCAAAATCGACCCGCATTGCGACTGTGAGACGTGCGCGACGACCTCCCGGGCCTATCTGCGCCACCTGCTTTCCGTTGGGGAACCGCTCGGCCAGCGCCTGGCGACCATCCACAACCTGCGCTTTTACCTGCGTTTAATGGAGGAATTGCGCGGGTTTATCGCCGCATGAGGCCTCTTGACGTCTTTGGGGGGTTGGGCTACAATTCGCCCACTATTTATTCGCCCGTATGGCTCATAAGAAAGCAACAGGTTCTACTACACTGGGCCGTGATTCTCACGGCCAACGCCTCGGGGTCAAGGTCTCGGACGGGTCTTACGCCCGCGCCGGCCAGATCGTGGTCCGCCAGCGCGGCACCAAGATCCACCCCTCCGCCAACGTTCGCCAGGGTGGCGACGACACGCTGTACGCGGCCTTGGACGGCATCGTCCAGTTCAACAAGAAGCGCGTCCGCAACTTCACGGGTGCCTTGGTCCAGCGCACCTTCGCCAGCATCAAGCCGGTGGTGGCCGCCAAGTAACAAGAACGCCCCTTTGGAGGGGCATTTTTGTTTGCTATACTCTGACCGACCCTATGTCCGACATCCGCGCGTTGGTTGAAAGCGCCTTGGACCGCGTCCGCCCCGCCCTCAACGCGGACGGCGGCGGGATTGAGTTTGTGGATCTGGACGAAGAGAAGGGGATTTTGCGCGTCCGGTTCCACGGCGCCTGCCAAGGCTGTCCCATGTCCGCCATCACGCTCAAAATGGGCGTAGAGATGGCAGTCCAAGACACGCTTCCGCAGATTAAAGAAGTCATTGCCGTCGCGTAATATGCGCGCCACCCGCCTGCGCCTGTCTGTTGCCGCCCTGCACGTGCGGGACCTATTCGCCCGCGCGCCCAGCTACCGCCGATTGGCCGTGGCATCCGCGGCATTGGTCGCCGTTGCGGCGTTCTTGCCCGCGTGGCAGGTGGCTCCGCAGGTCGTGGGGAACCAGGCGTTGTTCGTTCCGCTTCATTACAACGTGTATTTTGGCGTGGACCAATTCGGTCCGTGGCAGGGATTGTTCCTGCCGGCTGCCGTCGGGTTGGGGATCCTGCTTGTAAACCTGGGTGTCCAAGCGGCGTTTCAACGCACGGAGCGGATGTTGGCGCAGTTTTTTGCCTGGACCACGCTATTCCTGGAGGCGGTGCTGTGTGCCGCCGCGCTCCTCATGGTCCTCTTGAACATCTAACGACTTTCCGTTGTGACCCTTGAATCGTTCGAACTGATTCGCCTCTTGCTGGTGACGACCGCGGCGTTCTTGCTCGCGTTCGCCTTGGCCCCGGTGCTCATCCATTGGCTGAAAGCTCACAAGATGGGCAAGTCCATCCGCATCGCCGCGGAGACGCCGGTATTTGCGCAGATGCACGCAAAAAAGGCCGGAACGCCCACCATGGGAGGCATTCTGGTCTGGGGCACCGTGCTGATTTTGGCCATCGGCTTCGCGGCCATAGGCCGGCTGTTTCCGGGTTCGTATATCGACAAGCTGTCCTTCTTGTCCCGCCCGCAAACGCTGCTGCCACTTGGCGCCCTGGTCGCGTCCGCGCTCGTCGGACTGGTGGACGACTACCTGAACATCCGCCGGATCGGCGCCCACGGCGGGGGATTGCGCGCCCGCCACCGTTTGCTGGTGTACGCCCTCATTGCTGCCGTCGGCGCATGGTGGTTCTATGCCAAGTTGGATTGGGACCTGTTGCGCATCCCGTTCTGGGGCACGTTCAACATCGGTTGGTGGTACATCCCGTTCTTCCTGTTCGTCATCGTCGCCACGGCGTTTTCCGTGAACGAAACGGACGGGTTGGACGGCTTGGCCGGCGGAACGCTCTTCATCGCGTTTGCGGCGTTTGCCGTGATTGCGTTCGCCCAGGGCCGCTACGACCTGGCGGCGTTCTGCGGCGCCATCATCGGCGCCTTGCTGGCTTTCCTCTGGTTCAACATCCACCCGGCGCGGTTCTTTATGGGGGACACGGGGGCGATGTCGCTGGGCGTCACGCTCGGCATCATCGCGCTTTTGACCAACGCGGCATTCCTCTTGCCCGTGATCGGTCTCGTGTTCGTCCTGGAAACGGTGTCCGTGCTGTTGCAGCTGACTTGGCGCGCGCTGTTCAAGAAAAAACTGTTCACGTCGGCGCCGTTCCATCATCACCTGGAGGCGAATGGTTGGCTGGAGCCCCAAATCGTCATGCGCTTGTGGGTCGTCGCCTTCGTCTGCGCCGCCCTAGGCGTCGCGTTGGCCCTGTTGGACGCCTTGATCTAATCCCATGACCGACCACCGGTCCCTTCACGCGCCCGACATCGGTTTGCTCACCGCCGTGGGCGCGCTTTTGGTTGTGGGGATGCTCGCCCTCGCTTCGGCGGGCACGGCGACGGGGTTGGACCGTTTCGGCGACGCGTATTATTTCGTGAAGCACCAGGCGGTGTTCGGGTTGATTCCCGGGATTGCCGGCTTCCTGCTGTTCTCCCGCATCCCGTACCAATTTTGGAAGCGGAACGCGTTGTGGCTGTATGTCGCCTCGCTCGCGTTTCTCATCCTCGTGTTCATTCCGGGACTTGCGGCCGGCATCGGGACGGCGCACAGCTGGGTGAGCGTCGGCGGATGGTTCACGTTCCAGCCATCTGAATTCGTGAAGCTGACGTTCTTGTTCTACCTTGCCGCCTTGCTGGAACGCCGTGCGGGGGAAGGGGCGAAGCCGTCGGAAGGGCTGAGCGCGTTCCTGTTGTCGTTGGGTGCCGTGATGGGCCTGCTCGCGCTCCAGCCGGACGTCGGGACCATGACGATCGTGGCCGCGCAATCCATGGCGGTGTATTTCGTCGCTGGGGCGCCGCTGCCGTACATCTTCGGCCTGTTGGCGTCCGGGGCGGGCACGCTCGCCCTGCTTATCAAGGCGGCACCGTACCGCACGGCTCGCTTCATGACGTTTTTGAACCCGGAATTGGATCCGCAAGGCGTGGGCTATCACATCAACCAAGCGTTGCTTGCCATCGGGTCCGGCGGGATGTTCGGCCTGGGCTACGGCCATTCGCGGCAAAAATTCCAGTATCTGCCGGAAGTGGTGAATGACTCCATCTTCGCCGTGTTTGCGGAAGAACTGGGGTTCATTTCCTGCCTCTTGCTGCTCGGCCTGTACTTGTGGTTGTTACAACGGGTGATCGCCACCGCCAAAACGTCGCCGGACGCGTTCGGCAAATACCTGTGCGTCGGCATCGGGACGTGGGTGATCGCCCAGGCGTTCGTGAACATCGGTTCCATGGTGGCGCTTATGCCCATGACGGGCCTGCCGCTGCCGTTTGTCTCCTACGGAGGGACGTCGCTCGCCGTGCTTCTGTCCGCGATGGGCGTGGTCGCCAACGTGTCGCGTGAGCGCAAAGGGGCCTAAGGCCCCTTTTGTGTTAAAATGGACCCCGTTATGGCTTCCTCGAACCTGGGGCTTGCGGCGCGGTATTTCTTCGGCGATTCCCTCGGCGGCGTCCTGCGATTTCCCTTGTGGTGGTATGGCCGCGGACTCGGTCTGGCCGCCGGCCGCGCATCCGCGTCGGTCGCGCACGCGGCCCGTTCGCTTGCGCTTGGCGTCTGGACACGCAACCTGTTCGTGCCGATGTATGGGGAAACAGGAGCCGAGGGCCGGCTCATCAGCTTCTTCGTCCGGCTGTCCATGGTGATCCTGCGCGGGTTCGCCGTCGCGCTATGGGCGGCGCTCGTCTGGGCTGTGTTCGCCCTGTACGTGCTCGCGCCAGCCGCGGCCGTCACAGGCATGTTGTTCCATCTTGCCGGAGCCATCGCCGTATGAACGACCAATACCAAGTGAGCCGGGTCCTGCGCGTCGGCACGCGCCTGTTTGGCTGGACCGAACGCGTCGACGCGACGGCCTTGGGCCTGCGCCGCACGCGTGATGGCGTTACCGCGCTGGTCAACGGCGTCGCGTTTTTGACGACGGCCGTGTTTGCCGCTATCGCGGGGGAGCAGTTCTACGTGATCCACGGGTTCCTGGCCGCGCTGGATCCGTTGTTCTGGTTGTCGCCGTCCTTGGCCGGATTTGCCGCGTCCGCGGCGCTCCTCGGCGCCTGCTTCTTGATGTACCGGTTTTTGGACGCCCGTTCCCGCGCGGTTTCCATGCCGAAGCGCCGGGACGACCAACCGGCGGTAGTCGAACTGTTTTCGGGTGGCCGCGTGGAAAACGCCGCGACCCTGTTTGCTCCCGGCGGCGTGAAGGCGGTGGAGGAGGCCTGGGGATTCGCCGCCAAGTACGGCCATGCCTCCGTGGAGCCGCTCCACTTGGCATTGGGATCCATGGGTGCGGAGGATGTCGCCGTCCTGTTCGGCCGCCTCGGCGTGTCGTTCGACGCCGTGAAGGATCCCCTTGGGCGCCGCCTGGGGACCCGTACGGTCGGTCCGACGGCCGGATTCGCCCCGGAGGCGGAAGAAGCGCTGATGGAAGCGCTCGCGACCGCCTATCGCGAAGGATTCGTCTCCGCCCGCCCGTTGGATATTTTCGAAGCCGCCTTTGCCAAGGATCCGTTCTTGGCCGAATTGCTCTTGGATGCCGGCGTGGACGCTCACGACTTCGCGAACGCCGTCGCGTGGATCCGCGTGAACGAATTGCTGCGCGAACGTTACCGCCGCTTCCGCGAGCAGGCTGCGTTCAAACCTACCGACACGATGGACCGCGCCATGACGGCCGTGGCCACCCACGCGCTGGACGCCGTCTCGGAAGACTGGACGGCCGCCGCGGTCCAAGGCCACCTGCCGTTGCTGGTCGGCCGTGACCGGGAAATGAAGGAATTGCTGCGCGCGATGGAAGGTGGTCGGCAAAGCGTCGTCCTTGTCGGATCACACGGGGTGGGGAAGGACGCGTTGCTCGCGGGATTGGCGGAGCGCATGGTGGAAGAGCGCGTCCCCAAATCGCTCCAGGACAAGCGCCTGGTACGTTTGAGCATTCCTCACCTGGTCGCGGGCGGCACGTCCGCGGAACTCCAGGAGCGCTTTTTGGCGGTGTTGTACGACGTCGCCAAGGCGCGGAACGTCGTCCTGATCCTTCCGGACGCGGACCAATTGCTGGACGTGCCCGAACTCGTGCCGATCCTGGTCGATTTCTTGAACCGCGGCATCACGTTCGCCGTGGCGACGTGCAGCCCGGAAGCATACGCGGCGCGCTTTGAGCGTTCCTTGCTGGGCCGCGGGTTCCAACAGGTCGTCGTGGACGAACCGGAGACGGACCAGGCCATCCGCATCCTGGAAAGCCGCGTCGGGTTCATCGAGCGCCTGTCGGGCGCGCTGTTCACCTACGGCGCGGTGAAACAGGCGGTGGCGCTGTCGGACCGCTATATGCATGAGCGGTTCCTGCCGGAAAAGGCCATCGAACTGGCGGAAGAAACCGCGAACGACGTCGTGGCAAAAAAAGGAAAAGACAGCGTCGTTACCGCAGAAGACGTCGCGGCGGTGGTCGCGGAAAAAACCAAGATTCCCGTCACGCAGGTTGCCGAAGGGGAACGTGACACGCTGCTCCATTTGGAAGAACGCATGCGCGGCCGCGTGATCGGCCAAGAAGAAGCGGTGAAGGCCGTCAGCTCCGCGTTGCGCCGCGCGCGCACGGACCTGCGCAGCGACCACCGCCCCATCGCCAACTTCCTATTCCTCGGCCCGACGGGCGTGGGCAAGACGGAATTGGCCAAGACCGTGGCGGAGGCGTACTTCGGCAGCGAGGCGGCCATGCTGCGCTTTGACATGAGCGAATACCAGCGGCCGGATTCCGTCGCGCGCCTGATCGGCACGCCTGGGAACGGCCAGGGGGGATTGCTCACGGAAGCGGTGCGCCGCACGCCGTTCGCCATCATTCTTTTGGACGAATTGGAAAAGGCGCATCCGGACGTGCTGAACCTGTTCCTCCAGGTCTTTGACGACGGACGCCTGACGGACGCCGCCGGCCGCACGGCGGATTTTACCAACGCGGTTATCGTCGCCACTTCCAATGCCGGGGCGGATTACGTGCAGGACGCGGTCGGACAAGGCACGCCGCTCGAACAGATCCGGACGCATCTGATGGAGCAGGAATTGCGCGGCACCTACCGCCCGGAATTCTTGAACCGGTTTGACGGCGTCATCGTGTTCCGTCCGTTGTCGCGGGAAGACGTCGGCGCCATCGCGGAAATCATGATCCGCCAGGTCGCGTCGCGCCTGGACCCGCGCGGCATCCGTTTCCGTGCGGAGCACGACGCCGTGGCCGAACTGGCCGATCGCGGCTACGACCCGAAGTTCGGCGCCCGCCCGCTCCGCCGCGTCATCCAGGAAGAAGTGGAAAACGCCATCGCGAACGCCTTGCTGGAAGGCAAAGTGAAGCGCCGTGACACCATCGTCTTGAAACCCGGCGGGCAGATTGCCATTGAAGCCGGGACCGCACTGTAACCAATCGTATGCGTACTCCTTCCTTCCGTCCCGAGGCCGCCGCGCGCGCCGAATCATCGCCCGTGTTGCCGCCGCGGGAATTGCGGTACGTCGGTTCGGCCCTGCACGCGTACGCCAAAAGCGAATTGTCCGACCACCTGCGCCGGTTCGGTCCGCGCATCTTGGGCGTGCCGTCCGCAGACCTGGAACGGTCCCTCGACGCGTGGGACGCGGACGATACCCGCCCGCTCGCGTTGCCTGCCGCGCCGGCGGACGCGTGGAAGCGGTTGGAAGAAAACGTCGCGCGGAAATTCCCCAACCTGTTTGTGCTGAAGGAGCGTCCGACGTCCCCAAAGACGCCGGT
>CAZTTQ010000008.1:0-706 GCA_964616135.1 uncultured Gammaproteobacteria bacterium | reverse complement strand
CCCGCGGCCGTCCGCGAACCCGCTTCCGCGAAACGCCTGCCGCGCGTGCCAGAATACCGCCAGACCAAACAGGAAAAGACGCCGCACCTCGTGTTTACCGTCTCCGTCGACCGAGACATGTTGGCACGGGTAGAAAAAGAAGCGGCCGAGCGATATCCGGACAATCCCTTTTCTCGTGCGGTCATGGTCGAGTCGGATCTGGCCAATCGCCTCCGCGATCCGTTGTGGACGTTGTTTTTCTATAGCCCGAATACGGATCCGGGCACAGCTGTCTCTGCGGGTACTCTGGCCCGACAGCTGAGGGAACGCGGGGCGGGTGGCGTTCTGCGCTTCACTATTCCATGGACGGACTCCCGAGAACGGTTTGGCAGTGCCCATTCGGGCCACCGTCAGGAATATCAAGAACGGGCGCTCCAGAGATTGGCGGCGGTTGGTATCCGCGCAACGCTTTCAGTCGCTTCCACGACGCAAAAAGTGCGCAAGCACGGTCCCGATGTCCATCAAGAGACGTGGGTTGACGTGGATCGTCCTGCGGGGCGCGAGGATCAAGAAGAACCCGCGCGTGGGGGATTTGTTGGAACGGCGGCGCACCTGCAAGAGACGGTCGGTCATGAATATGGCGGCGTGGACCGTGAAGATCGTGTCCATGCGCGCGGCGGCAACCAGATAGTACGTGACGGCCACGCGGCGCTGGCCCCAACCCAGG
>CAZTTQ010000007.1:0-39273 GCA_964616135.1 uncultured Gammaproteobacteria bacterium | reverse complement strand
CGAGGGTGACAGGCCGGCGCAAGCCCGGCCGCCAGAGGGACGGAAGTCCCTATGGACCTGGGTGAAACGTCCCACCAGCCCGACCAGAAAAAAGACCACTCCGGTGGTCTTTTTTCTTTGTGCCTACCCCATTGCTTCCTTCACGCCCCGCGCCACGTCAACCAACTCCCAAAGAGGCGAGACGGGGCGCGGGCCGGGACGGTAGATAAACTGCCGTGGATCATAGTGCGTAATACCCGCGTCCCCAACTTTGCGCGGGATGACGTGGACATGGAGATGCGGCACGGATTGGCCCGCCACTTCCCCGTCGTTCCAGACGACATGGAATCCCTCCGCTCCAACGAGCTTCCTTAGCCCTCCCTTAATGCGCTCGACAAGCACGAACAAATCATCCCTCTCCCCGCGCGACAAACTCTCAAACGACGGCGTGCAACGCCTTGGCGTCACCAAGACGTGTCCGGGTACGATGGGAGTATTCGTTGGAAACGCCTGCGACAAATCCGTCGTCGTGATGAGACGATCTTTTAGGTCGATCGAGGTACAGAAGGCGCAGTCCATAGGATACGCAACAGGGGACTCATGCCCCCTGTTGATTTACTGACACACGGCGCATTCCTCATTGGCCAGGTCGCGCTTGGCGAGCGTCATGTTCACCTTGTCCGCCTCAATCGGCGAGGACGAACGGAGGTAATAGAGCGTCTTCACGCCCAGCTTCCACGCCATCAGATGCACGTCGTGCAGGTACTTGCCCGAAATCGGCGTCGCGAAAAACAGGTTAAGCGACTGCGCCTGGCAGATGAACGGCTGGCGGTCGGCCGCCTGCTGGACCACTTCGCGCATGTTGATCTCCGTGGCCGTGCGGAACACCGCTTTTTCCTCCGCCGTAAGGCAGTCCAAGTGCTGGACGCTGCCGCGCGTGGCAATGATGGACTGCCACGTCATTTCCATGTCCACGCCCTTGGCTTGCAACAACGCGTCCAAGTATTTGTTCTTTACCAGGAAGCTGCCGGAGAGCGTCTTTTGGAGATACGCGTTGGCCGTGACCGTTTCAATGGACGGCGAGGCGTTGCCGCACAGGAACGCCGTGGAGGCGGTCGGCTGCAAGGAAAGCATGTACGTGTTGCGGCGCGTGCCGCCATCCAACGGAAGCCCGCGTTCCTTGGCCAACTGTTCGGACGCGGCGTTGGCGTGCGTCTGCAACTTGGCGAAGAAGTCCTTGTTGAACAGGCGTGCGGCCACGCTTTCAAACGGGATGTTCTTGCCCATCAGGTACCCGTGGTATCCCATGACGCCCAAGCCGACGGAGCGTTCGCTCTTGGCCGAAAAAATGGCCTTCTTGAATTCGACCGGATCCGCCATTTCAATGAAGGTCTCCAAGTTGTTGTCCAAGGCGCGCATCGCGAGGGCGACCACGTCTTCCATCTGGTCCCGCCATTCGTCATACCGCTCCAGGTTGAGCGAGGAAAGGCAGCAGACGGCGGTACGCTCTTCATTGGTCGGCAGCACGATTTCGGCGCAGAGGTTGCTCTGGTTCACGAACAGGCCCTTTTCCCGGTGGTGGGCCGGCACCGCGCGGTTCACCGTGTCCAAGAACAGCATGTACGGCTCGCCCGTCTCCGCGCGCATGGTCAGGATCTTGCGCCACATGGTGACGGCGTCCAATTCTTTGGTGACCGTCTTGTAATGCGGGTCCACCAGCTTGTACGTGGTTCCCTTTTCCACCGCCTGCATGAATTCGTCCGTCAGGACGACCGCGTGGTGGATATTGAGGCACTTGCGGTCGATGTCGCCGCCCGTGGGCTTGCGGATCTCCATGAATTCCTCAATGTCCGGATGGTCCACGCGCAAATAGGCCGCCGCCGCGCCGCGGCGGATGGAGTTGCGGGAGATGGCCAACGTTTCGGAGTCCATTACCTTGAGGAACGGGATGACGCCCGAGGATACCAACCCGCTGGACTGCAACGGGGCGTTCTGGCCGCGCAATTCGGACCAGTTGGTGCCGATGCCGCCGCCGTACTTCGACAAAAACGCGTTTTCCCGATACAGGTCAAAGATGCCGCCCAGCGTGTCCGGAACCGTGTTGAGGAAACAGGAAATGGGCAGGCCCTTGTTGGTGCCAATGTTCATGAGGACCGGCGTGGCCGGCAAGAACCAGTGCTTGCTCATGATGTCGTACAGCCGCTGGGCGAACGCCGCGTCCCCACGCGCCATGCCGGCCGCCACGCGGGCATAGAACGTCTGCGGGTTTTCCAACAACTTCCCCGCCGCGTCGCGCAGCATGTACCGGTCCTGGAGGTTTTCCAGGCCGAAGTAGGAGAACAGCTTGTTGCGTTCCGGATCCACCTTGATGGCCTGTTGCACGGCCTTGTCCGCGGTGTACCACGGGGCGTCCCAACTGTTGCGGCCTTCCGTGTCCTTCAGGATGTCCGCCAACAGCAAATCACGGGCGGCAAGCAGGTCTCCGGCGGAAAGGGCGTCGATCACGGTCGAATATACGGCCATAGCGCCTCAAGGTTTAGGTCCAGTCATTAATGACTCCGCCCTTGGAATATTCCGTGGCGCGGTTTTCAAAGAAGTTGGTGTGCTCCTTGGCGTTGATCATGGCGTCCAGCCAGGGCAACGGGTTCTTGGCCGCGCCGTACAGGGCGTCCAAACCCAGGTTGTGCAGGCGGCGGTCCGCGATGTAACGGATGTACTGCTTCACTTCTTCCGCCTTCAATCCCGGGATGTCGCCCAGGGAGAAACAGGCGTCAATGAACGCGTCTTCCAAATTCACCATGTCCTGGCACGCGCTGTAGAGGGTCTTTTGCAATTCCGGCGTCCACAGGTGGCGGTTCTCCGAAATGAGGTCCCGGAACAGGCGGCAGATGCCGTCGCTGTGCAGGGTTTCGTCCCGGATGCTCCAAGTGACGATCTGGCCGACGCCTTTCAAGCGGCCCATGCGCGGGAAGTGCATGAGGATGGCGAACGAGGAGAACAGCGAAACGCCCTCCATGAACCCGCCGAACACCGCCATGTTGATGGCCAGGTCCTCCACCGTGCGCACGTCGAAGTTTTGGACGTAGTCGTATTTTTCCTTCATCGCCTGGATGTTGAGGAAGGCGGAATACTCCGTGTCCGGCAACCCGAGCGTGTCGTTCAGGTACGAGTACGCCCAGATATGGATGCCCTCCATGGCGGCGAAGATGGACAGCATCATCTTTATTTCCGGCTTCTGGAAATGCGGGATGAGGCGCGTGTTGTAGTTGTTGTTGACCTCAATGTCCCCCTGGGTGAAGAACCGCAGGATGTTGGTAATGACCGCGATCTCCGGCGGAGACAGCTTGTGCTTGTAATCCGTGATGTCCGCTTCCATGTTCACCTCAAGCGGTAACCAGTGCGCCTGGTTTTGCTTGGTGAAGAACTCAAAGTACACGGGGTATTCGAACGGCTTGTAGACCTTGCGCGGCGTGAGCATCGGGCAGGAGCCGACGAGCGGGCTTTCCTGGCGGATGTCCGGCTTGGCCTCCGAGCGCGGGACCAGTTCCACGGTATCCGCGTCCAAAACCTCTTGCCGGCTCATGGCGTCCGGGAATTTTTGCCCCAGCCAGCGGAAGATGTAGTCGACGACGCTCTTGGCGTACCGAATGTTTGGGTTTTCCGTGAACCCCGACGGATCAAAGTGCACGTGGGAGAATTTTTCCACCACCGTCCGAAGCGGGACGCCGTGCTGGAGACCGATGGAGACGGACGTGGCAAGCGAGTCCAACAAACCGGACATGGTGCTTCCCTCCTTGCTCATGGAGACGAAGATTTCCCCCGGCGACCCGTCCTCATACAACCCAACGGTCACGTACCCTTTGTACGAGCCGACTTGGAATTTGTGCGTGATGGACTGGCGTTCGTCCGGCAGGCGGCGGCGGGACGCAAGCGGCGGCCCCACGCGGCGCCCGGTCTTTTGTGCCTCCGTCAGGGCCACACCGAAGCTGCGGCCCGTCTCCACGCTTTCCGTTTGCCGGAGGTAGGTTGCCGCCACCATGGGCAAATTCGTGTCGATCAACGCGGCGTGCGCGAGCTGGCGCAGTTCCTGCGCATCCGGCGTCCCCGTGGAAAGAAGCGAAAGTTTGGCGATGGCTTCATCCACCACGTGGAGCACCATGGGCTCATTGCGTTCACCGGTGATCCCCGCCGCGACGAACGCATTGCGAATGGAGCGTTCAAAGCGCGCCGGATCAAAAGGTTCCATGCTTCCCTCTCGGGAACGAACCTCTCGCACGGAGGTGAAGTACAAGCGTCCGGCGTGGCTGGCGGACGCGGAGGCGGGAACGGCACCGTTCGGGGTCATAACCAGTTCGAAGAAAAGACAGCGAAAAAAAATACCCGTCTCCTCTCAGCCATCGACGACTGACCTACAGATTATAGTGCCCGTGCTTTGCTAGCAGCAAGCGAACGAATCTCCAGCGAAAGCGGTCATTTTTGCTTGTGGATAACTGAAAGATCAAAACGGACCGCTTACGCGGTCCGTTTGCTAAAACGGCATGGTCAGGTTGATGGTCGAAACGATTTTCTTGGGAGTGAAGTCGACCGGGATTCCCTTCCGCTGGCCCAGGCGGTCCTCATAGGCAAGGGCCTTGTATTTCAGCCCGTATTCATACACGTCCTTCGTGACTTTGACGTCGTCCAGACAGTACGCCTTTACCTTTTCTTTCTCTCCATTGCGCCACCACTCGACGGCTTGGAGCCCGTGGCCCGACTTGCGATGGCCGACGGAAGCCGCGGCGACATCATCCAGCTTCAAGCGGAAACCCAAGGCCTTATGAATCTCCGCCAGGATGTCTAGCTGCGGCAGCTTCAACAAATCTCCGGCGTAATAGTTGTTCATCACGGGCATGTCAAACCCGATGCTGTTATAGCCGATGATGCGGTCGGCATGCTCCAAACGGGGCCACAATTCCTTCAATTCCTCCACTTCATAACAGCGGTACTCGTCCGTCTCGTAGAAGTAGACGCCCACGACCGAAATGAGCAACTTGGTATGGTCGTAGGAACCGACCTCTTGGAACGTGTTCTGGGTTTCGATGTCGAGAACGATTTCTTTTCCAGCCATAACAAAAAATAGGAGACGGACCGACAACCAGCGACGACTGGCGATGGGCGACATGATAGCAGATTCCCCCAGAGACGAAAACCGCCCCGGTCAAGGGACGGTTTTGAACACAGCGCGGGCGGCGTCCCAATATGTCGGATCGCCATGCTGCCTCATGAAATACCACCATTCCACCCCCCAGAAATAGGCTTCGGGGACGCCGGTTTTTGCGGCAAACGCGGCATGGTCCTTTATGTCCTGCGCTACAAACAGGGCGGCGCCCTGCGCGGGATCCAACGCAAGCGATAGGTCCGGGAACCAAGGCTCCGCCTGCAGTTCAGAAATGACGACGTCCCGCACGAACGGGCGGACGACCCAGGAACGCAAGCGGTAAAACGCCGGCGGGAGCGGATAGGACACGTACCCCGTCCACTGGTTCCACGACTTCCGGTAGAGCGAAACGCCCAGGACGTCCGCCCGTCGGGCGGACGGCGTCCAAAATTCCAGTTCTCCGCTAGCGGTCAGCTGCACGGGCTTGCCGGTACTGCGGGCCAAGGAGATCTCCGCTTCCAGGATATTCGGGTCCATGGGGGGACACCTGCCGAATGCAGAAAAGAACGGTTCGTTCTCCACCTGCCAGCGAACGATGGCCGGATGGTCCTTAAAATGGATCGTTGCGGCGCGAACGTAGTCCAAGAGTGCCGCGTTCCGACCGGACGCGTTGTCCGGAACCCAAGACGGAATATGGCATTCCGGCCATCGCGGGGACCGCTGCCCCACCACCAAGGTCACCTCAATGCCATGCGAAGCGGCATCCCAAAGATACCAATCCACATCCGAAAAATCGTACGTACCCGACGTCCGTTCGATTTCGTCCCAATACAACGGGAACCGCATGTGCTTCACGCCCAAGTCCCCCACCATCCAGTGGTACGCCTCCCCCGCGTCCAGCCCAAGGGACCGCGCGTACCGCGGCGAGAATGTCACGCCCCAGGAGGGATCGGACGGCGGCTGGAGCGTCGCGATCGCCAACGCAAGCACAAACGCGGCCACCAAGGTGGCCGCGCCCACGCCGATCCGTTTCAGGATTCGTCCCATAGTCCTCCACTTGGGGATTAGATTTCCTCCTTCTTTTCGCGCATGAACGCAATCCAGCTTTCAAACAGGCGGATGGCGGCCTTGAACGGCGCTTCCACTAAAAAGTCGAAGAAGAACAGGAAGACGTTGACCTTTGGAATGCGCAGCGACATCCAACGGCCGGCGCGGACGATCGGCAAGAACAAGATATCGCCCAACACGCCGATGGGACCGCCGCCCGTTTCCACGATCACCAAATCCTTGGTGCCGGCGCGGATCTTCAGTCCCATGAACAGCACCAGGGAGAGGAAGAAGATGAAGATGGTCACCGACAGCTTGTTGAAGCCGAACTGGCTCATGCCCCACGCAAGGGTACCGATGGTCCCCACCGACAAGGCGGCGTAGACCAGGCGGAACACGATCCCGCCCGCGCCCCGCGCCCAAGCGCCGACCGGCTTCAGCACGACGGAGAAGTCCTTGCCCGTGCCAAAAATGGCATGCACTTCGTCCAGGATTTTCTTGGTATTGCGCTTTTCCGGAATGCGCACCGTCGTCCCGACGATCGCCAGGATGAGCGGCGGAACGAAGATGTTCACCAAGAGCGGGTAGAAGTCATTCGTCTTGAGCACGATCTGTTCGTACGGAAACTCGACCACCAGGGCCAAGAACATCTTGGTGACGAACAAGAACAGCACCGCGCGCATGACACTGCGGGCCAAGCGCTTACGGAAACGGTCGTAGCGGCGCTCCGCCATTTTCGTAACGACTTTGTCCAACAGGTCCGCGTCTCCGCCCGAGAGCGCCGATTCGAGGCTTTCCGCGTCTTCCGCAGCAGCGTCGCGCAACACATGGAACACCACGGAGTGCTGGCGGGCGACGCGGAACATCTGGTCCGCCGCCTTGTGGCTTAACTGGCGTTCAATGGCATCCACGACGGTCACCAGGTGGGCGGCGACGTCCAAAGTAATCTGGTCGCCGGGCTGGGCCTTGGGCCAGGCCGGGTAGTACAGCGTAAACAGGCGGAACCGCAGGGTCGGCAAATTGCTCCGGACGATGGCCCGGTGCACGGCGGCGTACAACTGCAGGTCCCGGTCTTCTTCCGCCACCTGGGGATTGGCCCACACCATGCGCTTTTTCAACTCGCGGTACGCGATGCTGGCCAGCGCCTCGTCCACCACCGGCGGTTCCAACACGTATTCCACCTCCGTGGAAACGACGTCCAACAACCAGTCGAAGGTTTTCTCCGAACGACGCTTGTCCGCGCGCGCGGCGGCAAACAAGGGCCGGTATTTTTCAAACACGGCCGCGATCGTCCCGATCATGGCTTCCGGTACCTTCTTGTTGGGCAAATAGCGCGCCCAGATAAGCTCACGCAACGAATCGGACGCCAGCGGACGGGACGCTTCCTCTTCAATGCGGCGGCGCAGGATGCGGCGGATGGCGTTGCGGCGCATCAAGTGCTCGTCATCGTACTCAAGCGTATTGCGCACCGCCTCATAGGCACTGGCGGCGGCGGCCACCGTGTCGCTGACGGCGATGGTTTCCTCCTCCGGAACCGAAGACGGCCGACGCGAGGCGCGCAGCGCGGAGAACAACGTATCCAAAGGAGTGGGCATAGATCGTAGAACGTGGAACGTGGAGCGTCTGAGTAGATCTTCAGACGTTCTACGTCATGCGTTATGCGTTACACGATAAGGGGCAAATTTGGCAGCTCGCTGCGGCGACCAAGGACGATATCCTCAATGCGGTGGGTGCCGTGGGTCGGCGCTTCCGCGTAGCCGTTCCAGGCCAGACGGGCCAAGCCGCCGGAATCGACCCAGTCGAACAGCCATTCGTTGGTATAGCGCGGATCCCCCTGCGGAATGCCTCCCCCGACGTATTGCAGCCAGGTTTGGTTGAATTCCTCTTGGGAACCGATGGGCGGGGCCATGATAACGGCAATCCCGACCCCCGTATAGAAGGACAGCTCGCTCGGTTTTGTCCAGAGAACGTCCGTCGTTTCCAAAAGCTTGGTGAAGCCTTCAAAATATTCCTCGCGCGTATCGAAGATGGGGATAAGCAAACTTTCCCCCAATGCGTGACCCAGGCCGAGTTCCGCCGCCGCTTCGCGGTAAAAACGAGCGACGTCCTTGCGTGTGCCGGCCGACAGGATGAACCGCATTTCCCGGCGGGCGATGCGGTGCTTCAGCGACTTCATAATCTCCACGCCCAAGTGACGCTGCGCCCCGGCGCCACCGACGCTGTAGGTCACCGTCAGTGGATGGCGCTTGATCGGCGGTTTGCAGTGCTCTTCCCCAAGTTCCGTACGCAGGGTCTTGGCGTACCGCATCGTAAAAATACCCTTGGGGTCCAGGTTGCAAATACGCGCCATGAGTAATTCCTTCAGCAAGGCCGAATCCGTCCCGCCGATCAGGCTTTTCGGCAACGGAAACCCCGTAAGGAAGATGTGGTCTTCCCGTACGCCGTACAATTTGAGGCGTTCCTGCACGCGGCCGTTGGAGGCAATGTAATTGATGCGGCTACGCTTGGGATCCAGGGGCGCCCACGCACGGGAAATGTCCGCGTCCGTCGTGATGCAGTAAATGTCACCAGGATAGTCATGTACGTCCGCCGCGAACGCCGGCACGAAAAACGTCGTGACAAGCGGCATCGGCTCCTTGGACAGGGCGTCCACCAAGTCCTTGCCCAGCCCGCGATTGATGGCGCGATACAACGCGCGCACCTGTAGATTCGGTTCCGACAAGTCGCGGCGCGGGTAGAATGCCGGGATGCGCTGCACGCGGTCCATGACGCCAAACAAGGCCGGCCCGACGAACGGAATCGGCTTCAGGCGCGACACGGTTTCGTACAGCTTGCGCGTATTCGTCCATTCCGCACGGTCCTTGGCGGGAATGCCCTTATAGTTGTTGGCCGTAATAACCTTGCCTCCGCCCAAATCCCGCAACGCAAACGCGGCGCGGCTGTGGCCGTACCCCATGTCCACGTCCACCACCCATGCCCGGCGGTCCGGGCCGTGTCCGTGTGCCATACCCTAGAAGAAGGAGCGGTCGGGCGATTGCCGAATGATGGCGTAGGCCTCTTCCGCCGTATCCACCAGCCGGTAGACGTCCAATTCCTCACGGCTCACGGTCTTGTATTCGTCCACCAAGGTCGTGCTGATCCATGCCAACAGAGGCTGCCAGAAGTCCTTGCCGACCAATACGATGGGCAGGCGCCGCATTTTCCCTGTCTGCACCAACGTGATGAGCTCCAGGCATTCGTCCAACGTACCGAATCCGCCCGGGAAAAACACGTAGGCCTGCGCCGCCGCCGCCAACATGACCTTGCGGGTAAAGAAGTAGTGGAACGCGCGGCTGCGGGTGACGTACGGGTTGGTGCGCTGCTCGTGCGGAAGCTGAATGTTCAATCCCAAGGACTGCGCGCCCGCCTCATAGGCGCCGCGGTTCCCCGCTTCCATGATGCCCGGCCCGCCACCGGTGACGACGGTGTAACCGTCCTTGCCGAGCAGGTGGCCCAAGCGGCGTGCTTCCTCATACCACGGATGTCCCGGCTGGAACCGCGCGGAGCCGAAAAAACTCACTTCGTGCGTGGACTTGGAAAGAAATTCAAACCCCTCGACGATTTCCGCCATGATGCGGAACACGCGCCAAGTAATGTCGCCTAATTTTTGCGGCACGTCGGCCTGGTAATTCCCCGTCGCTTTCTCCGCAAACGTCAACGGCACGCGACACGCGCCGTCCGCGCACTCCTCCGTGGGCTTCTGCTTTGCCATATGGCCCTATGATACCACGCGGCCACCCTGTTCCCGAAGCCAGACATGGAGCGCGCGCGTCGCGACCACGTCGTCTTCGTTGTAATCGACGATATCGGACAAAACGGCGGCGTCCCGGGTCTCCAACCACTTCTCGTACCAAAAAATACTCTGCGCCCCGCCCGCTTTTTGGTGGCGCCACTTGTAGGAAAGGAACTTCGACTTGGCGATATCCTTAATGGAGTAGAAATACAGCGGGAATATCACGCTGTCCTGCACCGTCTTGGACAGGTCCGCGTAGCGCTTGAAGAACCGGCGGAATCCCGGCGAATCCCCGTAGCGTTCGGCCAGGTTCTTGGTCCGGGAACGTTCGTAGTCCGCAAAGTGGTAGACGGCGAATCCCGTTTCGGGCAGCAGGTCCGTCCACCGGACAAAGTCGGCCCACATCTTTTCCTCGTCCTCCGGCGTTTCCGCTAAGAAATAGAGGAAGTAGCCTTCTTCCCCGTTGTCGCGTACCTGGCCCACCTTGGCGTACTTCCGCCCCGGGTCGCCGACGATCCAGAATCCGAAAAGATATTCCACCGCCAACAGCGGATCTCCTTCGATATCGAAGTAAATCTCCAGCGGCGCCGCGGGCATGTCCGGCGTCTTCAGCCAATGGAGTTTGCCGTCCAACAGCGCCTGCGCCTGCAGCTTGATGCGGCGCAATTCGTTTTCGGGCGCGTGCGGAATCTTGGGTAACAATGCCAACCGCATGGCCGCGGCGTCCCTTACCGTCTTGATCCCTTCGGCCCGCAGACCTTCCGCCGCACGCGGGTCCAAGTCGTAAATGAGGCAGATGTCGTCCGCTTCTTCCGCCGAACGGATGCATTCCTTGTACCAAGGCGAATGCTTGCACTTGCTCCCCAGGCGCAGCGGCGGTTTCTCCCCCTGCAGGAGGCGGGCGATTTCATTCGCTTTCTTTTTTGTTTTGGAAAACAAGCCGGATTTCAACTCCAAGACCACGCGCTCGTGGTCCACGTTGATGATGGCCGCCTCTTTGGGCAGGTCGTCTTGGACGCGTTCAAGCAGCAGGGCGTAAAACGCCAACTGCAATTCCTGCGTGTCGTGGATGGAGTGGCTCGACTTGATGTCCACCGGCACGTAGGTCCAGTCGCCGAACACGGACCGGCCCGGGCGCTTTTCCAACAAGTCCGGACGGCCGCGCCACGTGGCGCCGTGCACGGACGCCTCCAGCGTCCCTTGGTAGATGAGCGGCGCGCCGGAACGCATGAGGTCCAAGGTCTGCGCCACGGCCGCCTTGGGATCCTTGGTTAACACCGGCTGCAAATCCAAGCCGCGCACGTAGTCCTCTTCATGCATGACGCCCATTTGAAGTAGCTTCTCCATGAGGGCAGGTGTCTCCCCTTTTCGTGCCTGGTCCCCGTAGAGGTCATACCAAAGCCAATGCGGGCAGGCCGCATATTGGAAGAACATTGACGGCGTGATGACGGGGGTGGGCATACTGCGAGCACGATAGCACAAAAAGAAACGCCCGCCGTCCATCGTCCCAGATTGGGATTCAGGACGGGCGGGCAGACGTACGGAGGACGGCAACGGCTAGAGGTGACGGTCGGCCGTGCCCGAGAGCCCCCACTGGTGGAGGTCCTTCTTGAGCTGCTCCTTCGGCTCGGGCTTGAGTTCCCCGCCGAGGCGGCGGACGCAGGCGTCCAGGGCCACCTTGACCGTGGCACGATTGCCGTTACGCAGACCGTTGACGGTCCGGCGCAGGGCCGGGGCCGCCTGGTCGACGAACGCGCGGGCGAGGCCCGCGGGCACGTCGGACGCGCAGCGGCCGAGCAGGGCGCTCAGGCCGCGCGCCGCGTCCACCAGCCTGTGCTGGGTGAGGAGGTTGTGGACCTCTTCCAGGGTCGGCACGACCGTCGGCCGCGGCGTTGGATCCACGACCGGCTTGACGCCGATCAGAGGGGTCTCCAGACGCTTCTTGCGGACGCCCCTGTTCGGCACCGACGAACGGTGTCGGCGAATCGTTTCGCGATCGATCTGCATCCATCCTCCAGATGGTTGCAAGCGGTCCGGCCTCTGGCCTGGTCCGGCTCATCCGACGGGATAAGCTGGGCTAATCTAACGGAAAAGCCGGGGTTTGTCAACCCCGGCCCCCGTATTAGTCTTTCTTGTCTTTTTCCTCCGCGCCCGCGTCCTGTTTCTTGAATTTCACCAGGAATTGCGGCAACAGGCGGTTCTTGAATTCGTCTTCCAATTCGATGTTTTCGTCCTTCATGAGCAGGTTAAAAGCGAGATCGGACAGCAGTTCCTCATTGGCCTTCAGTTCCACCTCGATGTCCTGCAGCTTCAGGCTGTCGGAAGGCGAGCTTTCCCGTACCTGCACTTCAATGGATTTGCGTTCCGCCTTGAGCGTATCCATTTCCTCTTTCAGCTTGCCGTAACGCTCATGGTGCTCCAATTCGTTCTTGAAGAGGTCCTTGATTTCCTTCCGCTGTTTTTTGAGCTTGCGAATCTCCGCGTACACTTCCTGCAGGCGCGCTTTGTCCGACATAGGTGGAAGAAGAGGAAGAAGGACTCGAGTGAGCCGACATTGTAACACAAACGAAAAGCCGCCCGGAGGCGGCCGTTTCGTCTAGGCGAGCTTCATGGCGGCGAGATCGTAGATCTTGCCTTCCAAGTCCCACTTTTTCAGCGTGCGCAAGCCCCGCGGGGTGATGTTGACCGTCACCATGCGGCCCGTGGCCGGGTTCTTGAGGGAGCGCTTCTGGAGGTTCGGGAACAGGCGGCGCTTGGTGTGGCGGTTGCTGTGGCTCACGTTGTAGCCCGTAGCGACCTTTTTGCCCGTAACAATGCAGGTTTTCGTCATACGCGGGGGATTAAGTGATGGTCGGAAGGATACCAGGACCCCCGGTTTTTGGCAAGGGTCGGCCTTGGGGATACAAAAAACCACCATTTCCCAAGGGAAATGGTGGTGAGTCAGGGAGTGAACGCGTGGCGGACGGCCAGTTCCGCGCCCGCGAACATTCCGGCGAAGTTTCGCCACGCGCGCGCGTCCACGGAACCGGACCCGTAGCCGAACGGAAGGGACACCGTGACGTCCCAGGAGTTTGCGACGCGCCAGACGGCGGAAGGAACCGCTTCCATGCGCCACTCGGACGGCGACGGACCGCGATCGGCCCACCAGGCCCCGTCCGGAGCCCCGTGCGAACGGTAGGCGGCCCCGAGAAGGACGCCAAGGAGGACGTTCGGGGTTGGCGACAGCAGCCATCGGCCGCCGTGGAGGGATCCTTCCCAAGCGCCGCCGCTGCGGACATTCGCCGCAAGCCAGCGGTCCTGGAAGACGTGCCGGAGCGCCAAGCGCCCCTCCCAATGTGCGTATTCGCCGACGACCAATCCGCCTAGGACACCGCTGCCCGTATCCGGCACGGACAATCCGTGGGGCGTGACGGCCGACATGCCCCCGACGCTCCCGAGGAGTCCGACGGAAACGACGAACTTCGGCGGCTTGCCCACCGAAGACGCCTTCTCCTTCTCCGCGAGCGGAGGCCGGGGGGACGAAGCGGCCGGGGCCGGCATGGGATCCGCCGGAGGCGGCTCCACGCGCCGGACCGTGATCTTCGGCAGTGGGAGCGGCTCAGGCACGGGCGGCGGGGGAAGATTCTCCTCCACCGGCGGCATGGGCGCCGGAGACGCGACCGTCAGATCGTCGAGATCGAGGTCGAGCTCGTTCATCGGCGCGTGCTTGGCCGGCGGCGAGTCGATATCAAGGTCGAAGTCGAGCGCGGGCGATATCGTCTTGGGCGCGGCGATGATCACCGTGTCATCGCCCGCGCGCAGCATGAACTCCTGAGAGAAGTTGATGATCCCGGCGCGGACCACGCGGATCGTGTGGATGCCGGCCGACAGGACGAGCGGCGGAAGAGGCGTCTTGCCGACGTCTACGCCGTCGACGCTGACCGTGGCGCCCACGACCCGGCAGTTGACGGTAACCGTGGCCGTATAGGGTTTTGCCCAAGCACTCTGGGCGACGAACAGGAGGAACGCAACGCACGCGCAACGCATGGGAACTCCAATGAAAAGGAACGCCGTTCCCGGGATGGGAACGGCCTATCCTTGCCTATTTTTTGCCGTCTGTCAATCCGGCCACCGTCACAAGGACCGCCGCCTTCAACGCGTCGATCCCCTTCCCCGTCTTGGCGGAAATCTCCCACGTGCCGAGCGTCCCTTCGGACGCCAAGTCCAATCTCTTTTTCGCGGCATCCGCCTTGTTGACCACCAGCAGGCGCGGAACCGACCCGGCGCCCAGGCGGCCCAAAATGTCCTCCACGACCTTGATATGGTCCGGTGCGTGCGGATCCGACCCGTCCACGACGTGCAGGAGTAAATCCGCTTCCATCGCTTCCGACAACGTGGAGGCGAACGCGTTCAACAGTTCCGGCGGCAGGCGCTGGATGAATCCAATGGTGTCGGACACCAAAATCTCCCGGCCGCGTTCCTGGTCATAGATGTGCCCAACGCGCGTGTCCAACGTGGCAAACAGTTCGTCCGCGGCGTATTCCTTGCGGCCCGTGAGGCGGTTGAGCAGCGTCGTCTTCCCCGCGTTCGTATAGCCGACGATCGCGACGGTTTTCAGCCCCTTCCGCTTGCGGTTTTCCTGGTGGCCGTGGCGCACGTTGCGGTACTGCTCCAATTTTTCCTTGATCTTCTCCTCGCGCGCCGACAAGTGGCGCTTCATGAGTTCCGTGTTCGTTTCGCCCTGGCCGCCGATACTGGAGCCGCCGCCGCCCTGGCGCGACAATTCCAACCCCATGCCGTAAATGCGCGGGCCCATGTGGCGGATGCCCGCCAATTCGATTTCCAGTTTCGCCTCCGTCGTCTTGGCATGCTTGGCGAAGATCTTCAGGATCAAGTCCAGCCGGTCCCACACCTGGACCTTGGCCTTCCGCAGGGTCTCGGACACCAAGTACATCTGGCGCGGTTTCAACCGGTCGTTGATGACGACGAGCGAAGCGCCCAGCTTCCCCGCTTCCTCCGCCAGCATGTCCACCTTGCCGGGACCGATGAAGGTGGCCGGATGCGGCGTCGCGCGCCGCTGGAAGGTTTTGACCACCACCATGCCGCCGTAGGTATTCACCAGTTCTTCCAACTCTTGGAGCCGATCCAAACTCTCAGCCGCCGTCGTGCGGGGCGAGATAAGATCGACGAGGATCGCTTTGGTTTTTTGAAGTGGCATAAAAAGAAAACTCCGAAACAAGGTTCCGGAGAATTCGGGAAATCTTCAAAAAACGTCATCCTGCAAGGAGCGGAGCTTCCTGACCGACGGAGCCCTACTTACTATAGGGTGACGGGGCAGGAAGGTCCGCAACGCCGCAGGGGACGGAATTTTGAAGGTTTACAGGACGGCGTCCTTAGCGGCCTTGGCGACGCGGAACTTCACCACCGTCTTGGCGGCGATCTGGATGGACGCGCCCGTGGCCGGGTTGCGGCCCATGCGCGCCGGGCGGTGCACCTTCACCAACTTGCCGAGGCCCGGAAGAACGAATTCGCCGGAGGACTTCACTTCCTTGTAGGCGAGCGTGACGAGCTTGTCGACGAACGCCGCGACGTCCTTCTTGGAAAGACCCGTGGATTCAGCGAGAGCACCCATCAACTGACTCTTGGTCATCTTGGCCATATCGATCTGTGGATAAGTTCAATGTTTACGGAGACAGTATAGCAAAGGCTTCATAAACCGCCCATATTGCATGGTCAAGGGCGGGGCTGGGGATGGCGCTTGAAAAGGAGCGCGGCACCGGCAACCGCAGCGGCCGGGACAATGAGGTTGAGGCCCGGTACCGCAAGCCCGATGAACGTCGCGGCGCCGAACCCGGACGTGAGGCGTAGGCGTTTGACGCACCACGCGCGGCGCTCCGCAAACCGCATGCCGTACAGGTCGAACGTGCAATCGAACGCGTCCAGCGCAAGGCAGAATCCCGTCGCGAAAAACCCCGCGACCGCGTACGCGATGGGTCCAAACGCGAATGGCATGACGTATAAAATGAGCAGTCCCGCCTGGATGAGGAAGAACCAACCGAGCTTGGATAACGTACTCCCCACCGTCCGCCAGACCTGCAGGCGGAACGGAACGGCTGGCAAGACGAACCCGTCCTCACGCGCAATACGTTCCGCGATGGCACCGTAAAAGGGCGCGCTTAACACGGAACCGAAGAACATGAACACGGCCGTCCCAAAAAACAGCGCGGCGCCCAGGGCAGCAACGACGGCCGCAATGACCAACGCGGCCGCCCACCACGCCTCCGGCAAATGCGCGGACAAAAACCGGTGCAGGGTCTTTCCGACGAACGCCAGAAAAAACGCAAAGGCCGCCGCATTAATAAGCGCCGGCGCAATGAGGAGCGGCCACACCTCCCGGTGGGCGCGCAGATACCGCGCCCCGTCCAACAAGGCACGGACGCCATCACGGACGGTTCCCCCCTCGGTCTTGCGGGTTACGAGGTCCTTGAGGTTGCGGACGGCGTCGGCCAAAGACATAGGAGAGGGCGCGTTGGAGAATGGGGACCATGTCCGAATAGCTGGACGTACGCAAGACACCCTTGGACGAAACCCACCGCGCTTCATACGCATGCTGGGACGGATCCGGGCGCAGCTCTGCATGTTCCGGCGCCTCAAACAGGTAGTAGTGGATGTCCTTATGGATCAGGGCACCCTGTTTTTCAAACCGGTCACGGAACCAGATGTCGATCTTGCCGAGATATTCCAACAAGCGGATTTGGTCGAGACCTAATTCTTCCAAGGTCTCGCGCGCAGCGGTTTCTTCCAGCGCCTCGCGTTCCTCCACGTGGCCTTTGGGGAATGCCCACTTGCCGTAGGAATCCAACATCACGGCGAAGAACACGCCGCGGGGCGTGCGCTTGAACACGACGCCCCCGGCGGAAATCTCCTGGATCGCCCGCTCCCCGCGTTTAACGGCGGGTAAGCTGGGTGCGGAGGATTTCGAGGGCTTTTTCCTTTTGTGTATCTCGGCGAGCATGCAGGTCGGCTTCAGTGAATTCAACGACGACGTCCGGGTCAATGCCCGTCTTCTGAATGCTGCGGTCCTTGGGGGTATGCCAGGCGGCAATGGTGACTTTCACGCTGGAACCGTCCGGGAGTCCGACCAGATCCTGCACGGACCCCTTCCCGAACGTCTTGGTCCCGACCAGTTTGGCCAGCCCGTAGTCTTGGAGAGCTCCCGAAAGGATTTCGGACGCGGATGCGGACCCGCCGTCTACCAGCACCACGGTGGGGATACCCTCCAGACGCGCGGCCGACGTTCCGGAATACGCGTCATCGATGCCGGGGCCTTTTTCCCGCACCACCACCTGGTTGCCAACCCAGGCGGAAGCGATGCTGACGGCCGCGTTGAGAAGACCACCCGGATTGCCGCGCAGATCGAGGACGATGCCCTTGGCGTTGGCGGCCAAGACGTCATTGGCAGCCTTGGAGAACAGATTGGCAGTGTCCGGGCCAAAGACGGAGATATCGATGGTCGCGATTCCATCCTTAATGTCCAGCTTTACGCTGTCCACGGTGATTTTTTGTCGGGTCAGTTCCTTTTCTGCCGGGGCTTCCTTTCCGCGGCGCAGGATAAGTTTAACTTTTGTTCCACGTTCCCCGCGGATATGACGAACCGCTTCTCCCACCTCCATGCCTTCCGTGGGCGTACCGTCGATGGCGAGAATCGCGTCGCCAGTACGTAAGTCCGCTTTTTCGGCCGGCGTGCCTGGCAGCGGAGCGATGACCTGCAGCTGGTCGTCCTTAATGCCGATTTCCGCGCCGATGCCATCAAAGGCGCCCTGCAGGTCATTCGCGAATTCTTCGGATTCGTCCTGATTGAAGTAGACCGTGTACGGATCCTTGGCACCGGCAACCATGCCGCGCAGTGCCCCCTCATACAGGTCCTTGTCTTCCAGCGGTTGGTAGAAGCGATCCTTGAGCAATTTCCACACCTGCCAGAACTCTTGGAAGTCCACGTCGGCGGCAGCCGCGGCGGCCACCTGGCCTTCCGCGGAGGAAGAGCCTTTTTGGGCTTGGCCCACAGCCACGCCGGTTCCGAATGCAAAAACCACGGCGAACAGAAGGATGAGCGCCGTCAACGAACGAGGGGCGGAGGAACGGGGGGAACGGAAGACGTCGGGCATGGGAGCAGCTTACCGTACCGCCGGAGGCCTGGCAAAGGAGGCGCCCTTGCGCTGGCGGGCGCCCCTGCTACTCTGGAAGGCGTCTATGTCCCCGCTTCTCCGCCGCGTCCTGTTTTTGGCCTTCTTGGGCGGTTTTTTGGTTGCCGCTCCCGTCACGGTCCTGTACACGGCCGGCTATCGGTGGAACCCAGGCGTCGCCCGATTGGTTCCCACAGGCCTTCTCTCCGTGGAAAGCGTGCCTGCGGGCGCGCACGTGCGGATTGACGGGAATATCCGCGGCGGTGTCACGCCTGCGCTGCAGAAAAACGTATTGCCCGGCCTACACGCGGTGGAGGTACGCAAAAATGGCTACCTCACCTGGACCAAAACGCTCTCGTTCGCCAGCCGGGAAACAACCTTCGCGCAAGTACTCTTGTTCGCCGACACGGTCCCCACCCGCTTGTGGACGGCGGACCCGACGGCCACGGCAATAGACCCGCACCACGGACGCGTCGCGACAGCGCGGACGCAGGGAGCATGGACTGAATTCTGGACGCTGGAAGTTGGAACGGGGGAAGAACGCTTGGTCGCACGCCTTCCGTCAGGAACCGGACTTGCCCCGGAATGGTCCGGGGACGGAAGCGCCCTGCGCGCCCGCGGCACCAAGCTCCCCTTTTTCGGCGACGCGCAGGCGTTTGACCCGGGGGCCGGATTCACCCTGGCGGCGGCCGGGGACCGCGTATCCCTTGCCCGCCTGCGCCCGCCGGAACCGCCGGAGCTGATCGCGTCACTGCCGGCGGGTTCCTACGCCTTCCGCGCGGCGCCCGACGGCCTCCTGCTACTGGAGGACGCCGCCCGTCACCGGATCGCCGTCGTTTCCCCCACGGCCGACCACCCGTTACTCCTGTCCGCCCCGGCGGAACGCTGGAGCTGGGAACAAAATGGCCGCCGCCTCCTCTATTCGGATGGCTATGATATCCACGTCTTCCGCCCAGACACCTTGGAAGACGATACGCTGACCCGCCTCTCCGAACCGTTGACGGGCCTTGCCTGGCATCCGTCCGGACTGGGCGTCGTCTATAGCCAGGACGCGCGCGTTGCCTATCTGGAATTGGCAGACCAGGGCGGACGCCTCCGTACCACGCTCGCGGAAGGGACCGGCCTGCGTGACGCCTGGGTCGACGCCCGGGGCCGCACGCTGTACTTCCTTGGCAGTGTCAGCAAGCAAACAGGATTGTTCGAACGCCTGCTCGTGCAGTAAAAAAACACCCTACCGGGTGTTTTTGCACTCCCCCGTTCCCCCTCTTGCAAAGAGGGGGTCGTTGGTTCCCGTGCCTCTCCCTCTTTTCAAGAGGGAGTTGGAGGGAGTCTTACCATCGCACGATCCAGACCACCGCGGCCTTGAACAGGCGCAGCAACGGGTCCGCGAAACGCTGTTGGAACGAAGATGAGACCTGGCGGGCGCTGACCGTGTGCGACATGAGGCGCAGCAAGCTGCGGTCCGACACGCGGCGGATGCGGGCGGCCAAAGCGCGGCGTTCCTTGATCCACGCCCACGTGGACGGCGTCAGCAGGAACGCCCATGCGTGCAGCTTTTCTTTCCACCAACCCGACTTGGCGGCAAACAGGAGCGTCGCCAACTCCATGAGCAGCATCGGCAAGATGAGTACGGCGATGGTCCTTGCCTGGAAGTTCGAAAGGGTCACGACCCAGCGATTGCGTTCCATCCAATAGAACTTGGATACGCTGCGTTTGAATTCGTACCGATGGAACGCCACGGAGCGGTCCGCGTAGCCGATGGAGCGGCCCGCGAGGCGCATGCGCCAGGACAAGTCCGTGTCCTCGTGGTAGAGGAAGTAGCGTTGGTCGAACATGCCGCCGATGGCGTCCACGGCGGACAGGCGCACCAACACGGCGGCGCCGGAGGCGTAGAACGCCGGCGTCGCATCTTTGGACGCTTCTTCCACGGTCTGCCCTTCCCCCAACGCGTAGCCAAAACCGAACAACTGCAACGCGTTGCCGCGCGAATTCAGCTTGTCGGATTCCTGCGCCAACATGACGCGGGACTGGATGAGCCCGGCATCCAAATGCGTTTCCGCGTAGGCGACCGCCTCCGTGATGGCCGCGGGGTCCAGGTACGCGTCCTGGTTCAACAGGTAAACGAAATCTGCCCCGATGGCGCGGGACGCGACCATCCCGTGTTCATGCCCGCCGGCGAATCCGGTGTTTTTTTGTTGCGGAACGAGCGTGACCGCGGGTAGTTCCTTTCCACTGCGCGGCATCCAAGACTCGCCCAGGTATGCCATCGCGCTCCCATGGGACGACGGATTGTCGACCAGGACCACGCGCAACCGGTCCTTGGGGTAGTCCAAAGCCTCAATGGACGCGCGACAGGCTTCCAAGTCCGCCTTGGCGTCCGGCGTCCAGTACGCGACCACCTGGATCGCGACTAACGGGCGTTCATTCATACGTGCATGTTCTTGCCACCCCAGCGGAGGGTGTACTTAATCCAGCTTTTGAAGTGTTCGCGCGCGGTACGGCGGCGCAGCAGGCTGCGGAAGACGCCGCCGTCCATGGAATCGCGGGCGTAGACGTGGGTCAGCTCCGCCGACGGAACGTAATAGACCGGGCGCCCGGCAAGCCAGGCGCGGCGGCACAGGTCCACGTCCTCATAATACAGGAAGTAGCGTTCGTCGAATCCGCCCAGCGCGCGGAACAAAGCGCCGTCCATAAGAAGTGCGGAGCCTTGGGCCCAGTCCACCAAGCGCAACGACTGGTGGTCATAATCGCGCATGAGGAAACGGTCCAGCGCGCGTTTGGGGCTCCCCGTCTTCGCAATAGACGTGCGGCGCAGGAACGGCACGTGCCACGGCGGAAACCGGCGGCAGGTTTCCTGCAGCGTCCCGTCCGGGTACAGCAGACGCGGCGCGGCAATCCCCGCCTTGGGATGCGCTTTGAGGAATGCGTGGAGTTTCTCCAACACCTGCGGATCATGCAAGATCGTGTCCGGATTGAGGAAGAAATAGAAGTCGGCGTTCACTTCCGCCGCAGCACGGTTGCAGCCATTCCCAAACCCCCGGTTGGGCTGGCGAACCACGATGGCACCCGGCACGGCGCGGGCGGCCTGGTCCGTATCGAAGGACGTGGAGCCATTGTCCACGAGGACAAGCGCCGTTTTCAATGGGAACGCTTCCATAACGCGACGCACCGACGGCAGACACTCCGGAATGAGCTTGTTGTGCGTCACGACCACGACGGCGACGTCAACGTTGGCCTTTGCCGGCAAACGAGGATCGGGAACGCGCGGCCCTTCGCGCCAAAACCGGCGCTTTTCCCTAAGCGCAGGCCACTGCGATTTGGTTTCGCGGATCGCGCGCCACACGAACGACGGGTGGCGCAACAGGTGGTAGCCCGCCTTCAACAGTTCATAGCCGAACACGAACACGCCGTCGAAGAAATAATCCGTGGCGGACAGGTTCGTCAGCACGTTCCATAGGTGGTTGCGGTACGAAAGGTACGCGCGATATTCGGACACCGTCTCGTGGGCGCCGGGACGGAACGCGCGGTGGTGGTACGCGACAGCGGCGGGAACGACGACGGCCTTCCCACCGGCGCGCGCCAGGCGGTACGCCAAGTCCACGTCTTCCTTATACGAACCATAAGCCGGATCAAACAGGCGGCCGTGCGGGTCCGTGGCGGCAACCGCGGAACGGCGGTACATGGGCAAACAGCCGGACACGCCGAAGACGGACGGGGTCGGCTCCGTCAGATCCCGCACGGCATGCCAAAACGTATGGACCAAACCCAGGGTGTCCACCACGTCGGATTTCACCGGCTGGCCGTTGGCGTCTTCGTCCCAGCGCAGGATCTTCCCTTCTGCCGCGGCAACGGCGGGATCCGCGAACGCGGCGCGCAACGTGCCGACATAGCCAAGCTCCAACAAGCAATCCTGGTTCACCAGCAAGACCAACTCCGCGCCGTGCGACGCGAACAAGAATTGGTGTCCGCCGGCAAACCCAAGATTCTCCCGGCTTTCCGTGTACGCGATCGGCAGCTTCGCCTTCCATTCTTCCACCAGGCGTTTCGTCCGCGTGCGTTCTTTTCCCTCCCCGCTGTTCTCGTGGATGAACAGCGTCCAATCGCGGTCCGTTTGCGCCGCCAGTGACGCAAACAAGCCCGGCAGGTACCGGGAGCCGTTGTAGGCCAAGACTTGGAGCGCGAGCGTCATACTAAATGAAGAGGTCATGGATCCAGGCGCCGGCCAGCACGAACGGACGGACGGCACGGATCACCCAACCCTGCCAGGACGGTTCCCAGCGGGAAAAATACGTCGCCATGCTGCGGGAGAACTGGTGCTGCTTCCACAACAGCGGCTGCTGCTTGAAGCTTTGGCCTACCGCGTCGTGCGCTTCGGCTTCCGCCAGGTAGCGCACGCGCTTGCCCAAGTGGCGCACGCGGCGGCACAGGTCCACGTCTTCGAACCAGATGTAATAACGTTCGTCGAACCAACCGATTTCCTCGCCAAAGGACCGGCGCAGCAGCATAAACGAACCGCGCACCTGTTCCACGTCCTGGGTCTTCGCGTAGTCGAAGTCCTTCGCGACGTAGCGGTCCATGACGCGCGGGAAGAACTTCCCTACCTTGAGCAGCGTAGCGAACTGGTCAGCAAACGCCGGGTCGCGGCGCACGGAGTTGATCGGCTTTCCGTCCTTGGCAACCAGCTTCACGCCGACCAAGCCGACGTCCGGGCGGTCCACCAGTTCCTTATACGCGCGTTCCAGCGCGCCGGGGACGACGCGCATGTCCGGGTTGAGGAACAGGACCGTTTCTCCCGTCGCGACGCGGGCGCCGCGGTTGCAGGCCGCGCCGAAGCCGGCGTTCCACCCGTTCACCAACAGGCGCACGTCCGGGAATTCCGCACGCACCATGTCACGGGTGTTGTCGTGCGAATCATTGTCTACGACAATGACCTCCAACGGGAACGCCTTGGCGTATACCGAAAGCTGCGCGAGGTTTTCGCGCAGCAAATCCCTGACGTTCCAGCTGACGGTGACGACGGAGACCTTCGGGACCATAGGAGGTTACAATTCGACGAACGAGTTCTCCCCCACGACCAAGCGGTGCCCCGTGCGCGGATGGCTGCGGCGCACGTCCTGCAGCGTGGCATTCTTGCCGATGATGCTGTTAACGACACGGCGCGTCGTATCGATGGTGGCGCCGGAAAACACGATGGAGTGTTCCACCTCCGTGTTGTTGATGGTGACGCCGTCGCCGATGGACGTGTACGGGCCAACGTAGCTGCCGGAGATCTTGCAGTTCTCCCCGATGGTCACCGGGCCGCGGATAAGGCAGTCGGCGGACACTGTTGTCCCCTTGCCGATGCGGACCGGACCTTGGACCTGGGCCGCTTCCGGCACGTCCGCGTGGATCACGAAATGGTCGCGCGGCAGGTCGTCCATCACGAGCGCGTTGCCTTCCAGCAGGGCGTCCGGCGTGCCGGTGTCCTTCCACCAGCCGGTGATTTCCTCGTACCCGGTCTTGCGGTTGGCGATGTACCAGCTGTTGATGTCCGAAATTTCGTATTCGCCGCGGAACGACGGCGTGATGGTCTTGAACGCGTCGAAAAAATCTTCGTTGTAGAGGTAGATGCCGGTGACGGCGAACGGGGACGGAGCGATGGCCGGCTTTTCAATGACGCGGACCAACTTACCGTCGGCGCCGAACGCGGGGACGCCGAAGCGGTGCGGATCCTTCACGCGGGAAAACGCCAACATGCAGTCTAGGTTTTCATTCAAGAACCGGTCCACAAACTTCTTAATGCTGCCCAAGATGATGTTGTCGCCCAGGAAGAACAGGAACTTTTCGCCCTTCAGGAATTCTTCCGCGTTCGCGACCACGTGCGCGACGCCCTTGGCGCCACCCCGTTGTTCCACGTACGTGATCTTGGCGCCGTACGCAGAGCCGTCGCCCAGGCCCGCCTGCATCATCTCCAATTCGCCCGGATTCACGTTGACCAGGATGTCCGTGATGCCCGCCTCCACGATTTTTTCAACCACGTGAACCAACATCGGCTTGTTGGCCAATGGAATCAGGTGTTTGTTGAGCGTCCACGTGATGGGGCGCAGGCGCGTAGCGCGCCCGCCGGCGGCGATCAGGGCTTTCATAAGCACCCGAAACCTTACGAAAATTAAGGGATTCCGTCAATCAGGCCGCCTGGAAAGAAAAACCCCCGCTTCCCAGGAGGGAAACGGGGTCGAACGGATCAGGTAAGGGACGCGCGGGCCACGCCGTACGCCTGGACGCCGTGGGAATTGACCAGGCCGGCCAGGACCAGGCGGTCCAGCACCGAGCGTTTGACCCAGGCAAAATCGGCAGCGTCCGGCGCCACGTCGGCCATCATCGCTTCTGTGGCGGCGATACTCGGCATGTCCACGAAGGAATAGCCGTTCACCTTCTCAAAGAAACGGCCGCCGTCCTCACAGATCCGCGCCCATGTCTGTGTATCCTCCAGACGGACGAGCGGAAGGTACCGCGCCACCGCGCGCGGGTCGCCATTCTCCGCGATCGACTTCAGGGCCGCCGCCATGTTGTCAGGCGAGGCCTGGAACGTGGAGGCGATGAGCACGCGAGTATCAACGTCCGCGGCGTCGCGGACACCGACGTTGCCGGGCTCGGCCAGGAGCTGGAGCAGGAAGCGTCCCTGCTGCCGCTCCCGCACGAACGCCATGTGGCCGAACTTGCTGCCGGCAATCAGCGGCTGTCCCCACTTCTGAATCCTGCCGTCCACCCCACGTGTAATTTGCGCACCGACGACGCGGAAAAACCTGCCGTCTGCGCGACTCACGTCTGCGAGCTCCGTCGTCTCGATGGGGCCGTCGCCGGGCGCTGAACTTGTAAATCCCCAACCGTCCGTCCTGCCAATGGGCACAATCTCAGTCTTCAGCCGCAGCGCGGGCGCACGCTCGGCCATCCACTTCTCCACCTCGCCCATGTTCTTGCATTCTCGGAACAGCGCCATGCGTCTCCTCCATCTTCCCGTGTTTCAAAACGGATCCGCGCTCCATGCGACGGATGGGAAAACCTAACACAAACCCCGCAGCCGGTCAATCAAGAGCGAACGTATTTTTACCGCCCAACACATTGACGAAACGGCAAAATTCTGGCCTAAGTAACCGTACGGTCGGCCGCATAGTGCGTTCCCGTTCCGTCCAGAACTCACGACACGAGGTGTCCTTTGCGGAAAACGCCCTATCTGCCACTGGCGCCCGGACAGGCGCGCGGCTGGCGCATCCTCCTGGACGGCGCGGAAATCCGACCGTCCCATTCCCTGGAACTCGTCCAAGAACGACTCGGTGTCCGAGTCTTCTACGGCATGAGCCCGCTCGGCTACGACGGCTGGTGCATGCACCAAGTGAACGGCGGGGGCGTTTGCGTCCTCCCGTATACCGTCCGCGACGGCCGTCTCTTCGTCGCAGCCGTCCGCCAGCACCACATCCTCAACGGAAACAGCGGATACGAAGTCGTCGGCGGGTTCGTGGATCCGGAAGAGGCGGGCCTGGACCCGCGCATTCCGGCGGAACGGGAAGCGCGCGAAGAAATGGGGTGGCACCCGCTCTTCAAGCTCATTCCACTCCCGGGAACCCCCATGAACAAGAACCGGGCGTTCACGTACACGCCCAAAGGCGAAGGGGTCTCGGCCTTCGGCCTAGAAATTCCGGATGCGCTCCTGGATTGGAGCGACGGCCCGCCCGTCTTCCGTCCCGGCGTCCTTGAACGGGATCTGCCGGAAGACGCGGCAACCGAGTGCATCGACGGCATCGATCTCATCCCGTACGAAGACGCGATCGCCAGCTCCGACATGCACCTGGTGGCCGGCGCCGCCCGCCTGCGCCTCCACTTGGCGAGGACGGGACAACTCCCCGACCCTGCCGTCCGCTGAAACCAAACGCCCGCCCCGGGACTCCGGGAGCGGGCGCTTTTTTATTCGACCGGGATCTTTTTTGCCTTGGCGTATTTTTCCATGGTGTCGCGCAACGCTTCTTTGACCGGGCGCATGCGGATGCCCAGTTCTTCCAAGCGGCTGGAATGCATGAAGTTGTTGCTGCGCAGCTTGGAGGCCAAGCCGCTCGTCACCAGTTCCTCGGCGGTGATCCATTCGTTTTTGTGTGACGGGTCGACCAGTTCTTCATACAACGCGAGCAACTCGCGATGCTTCATCGTGCCCGGGTTGGTCACGTGGAAGATGCCCTGACCCTTCTTTTCCAGCAGCTGGCGGAACACATACACCATGTCGTCCACCACGGTCACACTGTTTTCCACGTCGATCACCTTGGAGTACTTGGCCAATTTGTCGATGAGGTTGCGGGGGCCGGGCGCGTGGTCCAGCGGCATGCGGATACGCGCGATGCCGACGTTCTGGAGCGTGGACAAGACGAGGTCTGCCGCCCACTTGGCGCGGGAATACGTGGGTGCGGGGTTGCCGAAATCATTTTCCCGCCACAGTTTGTCCGGGTGCGGGGAATCTCCGTAGAAAATGCAGCCGGAACCGATGTGCAGCAGGTACACGCCCGCGTCCGCGCACGCCTGCGCGAGCAGGATGGGCAAAAGCGTGTTGCCCGCCACGGTGTGGTGCTGGTTGCCCGGCACGTCGCACCAGTCCACGTTAGGCTTGCCGGTGACGCCCGCGGCGTTCAGTACGGCATCCGGGGTGTGGCGCCGGATTTCGGCCAGCGCATCCTCTTTGCTGGTAATGCGCATGTCGGACAACACGGCGTCCGGCCACGCGCCCGCGCAGCGTTCGCCGACCATCCCTTTGCCGAAAATCAGAATTTTCATATTAGCGGTCCTGGTACTGCGTTTTGTAATAGGCGAGGTATTCCCCGCTGCGGATCGGCTTCCACCACGCTTCGTTCTCCTTGTACCACTGGACGACCTGGCGCAGACCGTCCGCGAACGTGATCTGCGGCGCCCAGCCGAGTTCCTGGCGCAGCTTGCCGGCATTCAACGCGTAGCGGGAGTCGTGGCCGGCGCGGTCTTTGACGCGTTCGATGTGTTCTTCTCCCTTGTCCATCGCCGCCAAAATCTTGCGGGTCAGTTCCAGGTTGGAGAAGCGCTCCCCGGTACCGATGTTGTACACGTGACCGGGCTGGCCCTTTTCCAAAATCAGCTCAATGGCACGGGCATGGTCTTCAATGTGCAGCCATTCGCGGATCTGCGCGCCTTCCCCGTACAGCGGAACCTTTTTGCCTTCCATCAGGTTCAAGATGAACAGCGGAATGACTTTTTCCGGGTAGTGGTACGGGCCGTACATGTTGGCGCCGTGCGTCACAATGATGGGAAGCCCGTACGTTTCCGCGTACGCGCGGCACAAGTGATCCGCGGCGGCTTTGGAGGCCGAATACGGGCTGCGCGGCGCGAACGGATGGTCTTCCGCCGCTTCTCCCGCAGGCACTTCCCCATACACTTCGTCCGTGGAAATCTGCACGAACTTGTTGGTGCCGAATTTCTTGACCGCCTCTAACAGGCGGTGCGTGCCCATCACGTTCGTGCGGATGAAAACCTCCGGATCCAAGATGGAACGGTCCACGTGCGTTTCCGCCGCGTAGTTCACCACGGCGTCAAAGGCATGCTCCGCAAACAAGCGGTCCAACAGCGCCGCGTCCGTAATGTCACCATGAACGAAGGCGTAGCGCGGATGGTCCGCTACCGACGCCAAGTTGGCCGGATTGCCAGCATACGTGAGTGCGTCCAGGTTGACGATCGAAATATCCGGCCGGCGACCCAAAATAGACCGAATGAAATTCGACCCGATGAATCCGCAGCCTCCGGTAACCAAAATCTTCATAACATAGGCACGTTACGGGCATTTTGTGCCCCGGTCAAGCCTGAATTCGGCATCAAAAAAAGACGTCCGGGACGGACGTCTTACGAAGCGGTCTTGGCGGCGATCCGCGCCCGCTCCCGCAGATGGGCGGCGAAGCGGTCGATCGTCTCGGTCTCGGCGCAGAGCGCATCCGCGACGAAGGCGATGTTGTGGGGGATCTCCGCCACGCGTTCGGGCTGCCACGGACCCTCCAGGCTTCCGCAGAAATCCGCGGCGGCCGTGCGGGCGGCAAGCTCTCGCTCGCTCGACTGCAGGTTGCGCAACCGGCCGATCGACGACGCGAGCTGACCGGGAAAGACCGTTTCCAGGATGGCGGCGGCGAAGCGGTGCTTCATGACCTCGTCCCGATAGAACGCATCGTCCCGGAACGGGCGGAACGCATCGGTGGTCGCGCCCTCCGTCTGGGACCGGCGGCGCAGGCGGGCGCGGGTCAGGCTCAACCCCTCCAGCTCGCGCAGGAGAAACAGGTCGAACCACCGCCGTGACGTATGGACGCGGACGAGCAGGAACGGCTGGTATGCCGTTCCGACCCCCATGCGCAGGTGCGCGTGAAGCGAGACCGGAGCGTCGGACGCGTGCGTGCCCGCACGCCCCTCGTCGTCGACGAAGGACACGGGAATGACGTGGTCCGGCAGATCAAACGGACCCGTCACGGCACGGAAACGGTCGTTCGCGAAGGGATGGAGGAGCTTACGTGCCTCTTCCATGCCGCGGAACGTCGTAATCATCATGGCCTGGGCCATGAACTTGAGGAACGCGGGACGCACGGATTCCATGAAACGACCCTTCTCCGGCAACGCCGGCGTGGACGAACGTCAAAAAGAGCGGACCCGCACTCTAGCGGCATCCGCCCGTTTCGTCAATGGTGCTTCCTAACCGATCGCCGCGCGGATCTTGGCGCCGATGGCCGGAATCCCCACGGGCTTTTCTTCCCCGTGCCAGTGCTCGTGCCCGTCCTTGGGCTGGCGCGGAATGAGGTGGAAATGCGTGTGGAAAATCACCTGCCCCGCCGCCGGCCCGTTATTGGTGGAGAAGTTGAAATCCGTGGCGTCCACCGCGGCCAAAACGGCCGGGGCGATTTTTTGCGCCGTCGCCATCACCGCCGCCACATCTTCCGCCGGCGTCACGGCAAACCGGTCCGCGTGGCGTTTCGGGATGATGAGCGCGTGGCCGGGCATGACCGGGTGGATGTTCAAAAACGCCACGGTCTTTTCATCTTCAAAAATCAATTCGGACGGAATCTCACGCGCGACGATCTTGCAGAAAACGCAGTCGGACATATTAGGAACGTTCACGGGAAGCCCACCATGCACCGCACGCCGCGGTAAGAAGGAGGAGCCAGTGGACGGAGAAATAACGGGAGACGAAGCCGGGGCGCAGCAGGTCGGCGGCGAAGAACACGGCGTACCACGCGAGCGACGCGTAGAAACCGGTGCGCGCGACGCCGGCCCACGGGTCCGGATGGGAAAACGGGTTCTTCATAGCCAAGGGAGTTTGTTCCGCAGGGTCGTGACGAGGTCAGGCCGGTGGAACGTCACGTGCAGCTGGTACAGGAAGAGACTGAACCGGTCCGCCGAATGGCCGGCGATTCCGGGAACGGACAAGGCGACCTTCCACGCGCCGCGCATGACGAGGGCGCGTGACGGATCCACGCGGATCGTCCCCGTCTTCCATCCATCCTCGTTCCGGGGCGTCCGATAGCGCGCGACGACGAAGTCGATGCGGTTCGCGTCCAAGTCAAGCGACGGAAGAAGGCGCGACGCGCCGGAGGGCAATGCGCCGTCATACCGGTAGGCCGCAATGCGCTTCCCTGCCGGCGGCTTGGCCAAAAAGTCCGCAATGGACGCGTACGAGGGAACGCGTTGGAGCAGGACCAACCCATCTTGGTCGAACCGCTGCCAGGAAGATCCGTCGATCAGCCTATTTTCCAACGGCTGCAGGTCGTACACTTCGTTCTCCCCGTCCGCGCTGACCAAGGCGCCCGCTTCCACAATCGGCTCGTCTTCATTGCGAAACACGACTTCCACGTCCGCGTACTCAAACGACCGGTGCGGATGGATGAACGTGTACACCGGATCACCGACCACGGCGACCTGCGGGATATTCGCCGTTCCTTTCAAGTCCACCACGCGTTGGTCCGGCCGGATCGGGTCGACGAACGCGGAGCGGACCCCCGGCTTCCAAGAAACGCGGAACTCCCCGGTCGGCACCAATTCTTGCCACGTTAACCAACCGAACAAGACGGCAGGAAGGAGGATGAACGCGGCGTGGAATGGGCGATGGTTCATAGGTTAGCGGCGAGAGAACCGGTACAGGGTTTCGTCGCCGATCGACGCGACGGGTTCAATGCGTGCACCGAACGTCGGCAATTTTATGTCGTTCAAAAACGCAAAGTCTTTCTCGGGCAACGTCAGGCCGAAGTAATAGAGCGGCGCTTCCGCCAACAGACGCGGCACGAGCGCGTACGTCCGGTCGTCGCGCAGCGGCACGCGGACGGACCGCGCCGGGAACAGGAACTTGTCCGCGCGGTCGGCAATGAGCACGGCGTTCGGTTCCGTGCGCTCCAGGATGAATTCCCTCGCGGCGGCGAAACGGGCCAACGCCCCTTGGTTGTCGCGGATGCCATCAAACGGCGGCAGGTACGCCGCGCGCACGTCCAAGCCCAACAAGGCGGCGGTGAGGGCGGCCGTCAGGACAACCTGCCCGCGCGCGTTCCGCACGCGGGACACGAGCACGTCCAGGGCCGTGGCGGCAAATGGCGTCAGCAGGACGAACGCCGGCAGCCAGTACCGCACGTGTGAATTGCCGATGGTGATTTTGGCCGGGTCCGGATTGTCCGCGAAACTCCAGCTGCCGTACAAAGTCGCCAGCCACAGCGTAACGAACGCCGCCAACATGAGATAACCGCGACGATAGTCGGCGTCACCCCCTCTTTTCAAGAGGGGGTTGGAGGGAGCCGCGAAAAACCACACGCCGGCGAGCGCGAGCGCGCTCACCCACCAGAACATGGTAACGCCGTAGTTCTTCACTTCCACCGCCATCCGGCGCGGATGGACGCCGAACGGGAATACCGGAGCGACGACGGCGTTCAGCGCCGTCCGCCACGGAGAAAGCGACTGAGTTTCTACGCGCTCCGCCTCCAAGCCGGCCCATTCTCCGGGCAAGCTCTGCGCGGAACCAGCCGTATAACCGGTCGCGTACCAGGCGCCGTACAACTCCCGGTTCAGGAACGGCAGCGGAGCGAGCGCCAGCAACAAGGCGCACAGGAACGGCACGGCCATGGTCCGCGTCACGGCGCGGCGCTGCCAGACAGTAACACCGGCCAAGCCAAGCAGTACCCACGGGGCTTCCACAGTGCGGATCAGCAGCGCGGCACCCATGGCAAGACCCGCCAACGCGGGATCCGCCCAAGCGACGACCGGCTTCTTGTATCGACTCTGCATCCAAGCGGTCGGACGGACCAGGACGAAGAACGCGGCGGCGATGAGGAGCGCGGTGAACGGCACGTTCGGCATGAATCCGCGCGCGGCGTAGAGCCACCAGGCCGGATGGAATGCCAGCAGGATGCCGCTCCACCAACCGACGCGGTCGCCAAACAGCTTCCGGCACACGGCCGCCCAGGCGATGACGGACGCGGCGGCCAAAAGCGGCGTGAGGAACGGCAAGACCCACGTGCCAAACGCGCGGGCAAACCCGCCGTACAAGAACGGCAACCCCGCAAACCCGCCCGGCACCAAACGGCCGCCGAGCGCCAAAATACTGCGCGGTGCCAACACGTCGCCGATATTCAGGTTGAGCGGCTCCACCGTAAACAACCGGCCGGTTTCCGCGTACGTGCGGGAAAAGAAATAGTTGGCGTTTTCGTCCGGCGACACGAATGTTTCCCCCTGCCCCCACAAGGCAAACGAAGCCAGGAACATTGCCAGGGCGGCAGCGCAAAGAACGGCGACGCGGGCGCGGGTCATAGGCCGTAGGTAAACAGGCTGATCAAGGCAAACACCACCGCGACGGACAGCGTGCCGACGGACAGGTCCTGGTACAGGCCGACGTCCGTCCACGCGGCAATCAAGAGAAACGTCACGCCGACGACCTGCAGAAACATCTTGGTCTTGCCGAACACGTTGGCGGGCGTGACGACGCCGCGGCGCTTACGGAGAAACCCGCCGGTGATAATGAGCGCTTCCACGCCCAGGATAAGCAAAGCGAACCACGGGCTCACCCGCTGGGCGACCAAGAGGAGCACGACGGAGCCGATCAGCAGTTTGTCCGCCGCCGGGTCAAAAAAAGTCCCCCATTCCGTCACCTGCTTGCGCGTCCGAGCAAGGGATCCGTCCACCGCATCCGTCAGCGCGGTACACAGGAACAACGGCACGGCAACCGCCCACCACTCCAAGGAGAGGGTGGCGAGGACGAACGGGATCAGGACGAAGCGCAGCGTCGTCACCATGTTGGGCGTCACCCAGCGCGGAATCAACCGCAAAAGCGTGGCCGCCAGAAGACGGTCGTGCGGAAACAGCTTGTACGGATCGCGCTCGAAAGCCATGTTCGTAGATCGTAGACCGTGGATCGTGAATCGTGAATCGTTCAGAAAATGCGACCTCCGAACGTTCTACGTTATGCGTTCCACGTTATGCTAAGATAAGCATAATATGCGCCTCCATTTCGGTCTTCACTCTAGCACGCCCGGCTTTGTTTTTCTAGCGGTTTTCCTTGGAAATGCGGCGTTCTGGCATTCGCCTGCCCTGGGCCTTGTCCTGGCCCTGTTCGCCCTGTTCTTCTTTGGCGCGCAGGCGGGACGGTTCTTTTCCCCGGACGACGCGCCGGAACTGCGCTGGTGGCTGGGCTCATGGATGTTGCTTTCGGGTGTTTCGCTGCTTGGGACGGCTGCCTACTATGTCCATTCGTACCCCGCATGGATCACCTGGGCACTCGCGATGCTATTGGCGCCTGTCGCGTACATTCTGCAGAAAAAATCCCGCGCAGATGCCGCAAAACACGACCTCTGGCATGAGGCACCGCACACGCTGCCGCCGTATGTGCTCGCGGGCGCGTCTCTGGCACTCCTGGCGCTGGCGTTCACCTTCCGCACGTTGGTTTCTTCTGCCACTACGCTCGCCATTGCCTCCCCCTGGAGCGTCGTGCCGGACGCCGTGTTTGCCGGCATGGCCGTGGCGGCCGCCTGCCTGTCCGCCCTCTGGAGCCGCGGGCGGGAACGCATGTTGTCCACCGTACTCGCGTGCGCCGCGCTGTTCGCCTTTCTCAGCGTAAACTGGGCCGTGTTCCCCATCGGCGCCGGATTCGACCCGTTCATCCACCAGGCAACGGAACGCCGCATTGCCGACACGGGCACTATCACGCCCAAACCGTTCTACTACGTCGGCCAATACGCGCTCGTCCTCTTTCTCCATCACGGGTTCTCCATTCCAGTGGAAACGGCGGACCGGTACCTGCTGCCGTTGATCGGCGCGCTCCTCCTGCCGTTCGCCTGGCTTTCCGCCGCGCTCCACGCGGCCAAAAAGGACCCGCGCTTCGCCCCGGCCAGCCTCTTCCTGCTCTTCCTGCTGCCGCTTGGCGGCTTCGCAACGACGACGCCGCAAGGATTGGCGAACCTCTGGATCCTGCTCCTCGTCCTCGCTGCCGTCCCCTTCTTGTCCGGCAACGAACGGCCGCATCCAGGACTCCTCGTCCTGCCGACCTTGGCCACGTTGGCCATCCACCCGCTCGCGGGCATTCCGGCCCTGCTGTGGTGCGCGTACCTGCTGACGGACAAGGCCTTGGTACCCAAAAATCTCGCCAAGGTCGGACGCGTCTTGCGGATTGTCGCTGTCGCCGGCGGCGCGCTACTCCTCCCACTCGCCTTCGTCCTGTTCGCATGGAAGGGCGGCGCCTCCGCCTTGGACGTGAGCGGGTTCTGGGAACGTCTCCGGTCCCTCTTCCCCGCCCCGCCGACCGTTGGCACCCCGTACCGCACCTGGCTCGACTTCAGCGTGTACGCCGGCTGGCTGTCGGGCCTAGCCATGCTCGCCTTAGCCGCCTGGGGCTGGCCAAAGGCGCCGGTGCGCCTGCGCACCGCCTGCGTCACGTTCTTCCTCATCCTGCTTGGCAACTACGTCCTGCTCGGCACCGTGTTCGACTTTTCCTTCCTGATCGAATACGAACGGTTGAACTACGCCGCGCGTCTGCCGCCGCTCATGCTCTTTGCCCTGTCGCCGCTGGCCGTGTACGGCCTGCTGCGTAAACGTGAAGCGCTTGGAAAAGCCCCGCGGCCCGTCCGTTGGTTCGCCGCCCTGGTCGCCGCGGCGCTCATCCCCGCGCTGTGGTACGCCGCGTACCCGCGCGACGACGCCTACCAAAAGGGCCACGGGTACAACGTGAGCGCGGCGGACGTGGACGCCGTGAAGGAAATCGAATCGCGCGCGGCGGAAGGCGGCGAATTCCGCCCGTACGTGGCGCTCGCCAACCAAAGCGTGTCGGCCGCGGCCATGAACGCCGTCGGCTTCCGCTACTACGGGGACCAATTCTTCTACCCGATCCCGACCGGCGGCGACCTCTACGCGCTGTTCCTCAAGATGAACGAGGAACCGACGCGCGAGACGGCGCAGAAGGCCATGGACTTCGTCCGTGGACGCTGCAAGTCCTCCATGGAATGCGAGTACGGAAAAATCCAGGACGTCTATTACGTCGTCGACTCCTATTGGTGGGACAGCAAGGCCATCATTGCGAAAGCAAAACTGAACGCCAACGACTGGTTCGCCCTGCAGAACGGCGCCGTCCACGTGTTCAAGTATCGGTTCGAATAAAAAGAACACCCCGTTACGGGGTGTTTTTCTTTTGCTTGGTTTCTTCCATCAGCTTCTCCAGGCGTTCCACGTAATGGTGCATGCGGAGCGATTCCACGCCTGCTTGGATCGCCGGGGCCTTGGCGCGCCACGCGTCCGCCTCGTTCGCCAGGCGGCGCACGGCGGCCAGCAGTTCCTGGCGCTTCCCTGGCGTGACCAGGAAGCCGTTCTCCCCGTCCTTCACCAATTCCCCCACCCCGCCGATGTTGGAGGCGATGACCGGAACGCCCGCGAGCAGGCTTTCGTAAATCACCGTCGGCGAATTTTCATAGCAGAGCGACGGAACGACGACGGCGTCGCAGATGGCGAACAGCTTCATCAGGTTTTCCAGTGAGACGAAACCGTGGTAGAGGACGCGGCGGTCCCCCTCTGCCCACGCGGCCAATTCCTTGGCGAGCGAGCCGTCCCCCGCGACGTGCAGGACGTACGGGACGTCCAGGGACGCCAGGGCCTGCAAGAGAAAACGGATGCCCTTGTGGTCTTCCAGCTGGCCGGCGAAGAGAAGGCGCACGGGGCCCGGCGGACGCGGACCGCGGACCGGCACGTGGGTTTCCGGTGCCGGATTCGGCAAAAACTCCATGCGGCTCTCCGGGAAGAACCCGCGCTCACGGTAGAAGTCCGCCAAAAACTTGGACGGCGAGACGACGACGTCCGGGGAACCCACGACCGCTTGCACGGCCTTCTCGTACCAGCGGCGCAAAAAGCCGCTGTTCAAGAACGACTTTTCCTTGCCGTACATGAGCAAACCGCTCGGCACGGACAACTGCACGTCATGGATGACGTGGAGGTGCGGCAAACCCAGCTCGCGGATGGCGGGCACGACTTGCAGGCCGATGCCCTTCAGGTTGTGCGTCAAAATGACGTCGGGTTTTTCTTCCGTGGCGGCGCGCTTCAACATGCGGCCCGGCACCGGCGACAACAGGTCCACGACGTGCCACAGGGCGCGCAGCGGGAACGGGTAGGAACCGGACGACAGCGGGTGGTAGAAGTTCGGCGGGAAAAACCGGTACACGGTTTCCAACTGCGGTTCCGCTTCCAGTGCGAACGCCGAAGACGGCCCACCGTACGGCATGGTGGACAGGACGAACACCTTGTGGCCGCGCGCGTAAAGCGCGTGGGCGGTGCGCCAGGCGATTTGCTCGGCGCCGCCGCGGGCGTACGGGGGATACAGGTTGGAAACGATGCCGATGTTCATGCGGTGGGGCGGGCTTTTTTATAGACGGCTTCCAGGCGGTCCATGAGCGGCCCCCACGCGAACGCGCTTTCGGCGCGGGCACGTGCGGCGGCACCCAGGGCACGACGGGGACCGGATTCTTCCGTCAGACGGCGGAGGGCGGCAGCCAAGGCGTCCGCATCCCCCGGCTTCACGCGCAGTCCGGTTTCCCCATCTAATACTACCGTACGCACTCCCGGCAAGTCCGAGACGACGCTGGGAATACCGGAAGCGGCCGCCTCCAAAGCGACGATACCGAAGGCTTCCCCGCGGGTCGTGGACGGCAGGACGTGGAAATCCGCCGCGCGATACAGGGCCGGCAATTCGTTATCCGCCGCGTTCCCCAGGAATTTCACCCGGGAAGAGACGCCGAGGAATTCAGCCGTCTGTTCGAACAACGGGCGCAGGTCCCCGTCCCCGACCAAGGCGACCTTGATCGGCAGGTTCGGTAAGCGCGCGAGCGCTTCCAGCAGCACCGGCACCCCCTTGAAGGAATGCGGCGTGTCCATGCCGCCGACGAACAACGCGAGCGTCTCACTGGGCGCGACGCCCAGGCGTTCGCGGACGTCCGGCTCGCTCCCCGGATGAAAGCGTTCCAGGTCCACGCCGAACGGCAATTCCTCCGTGCGTTCTTGCAGGCCGAGTTTCCCCAAGGAAGAACTTTCGGCGTAGTCCAGCGAGCTGACCAAAATACGGTCCGCGCGGGCCATGAGCCAAGGGAACAGCGCGCGGCGGTGCGCTTCGAAGATCAACCCCTTCAGCCCGTCCGCGTACGTGTCCATGTGGTACGTCACCACCAACGCCTGGTCCTGGCGCATCGCCCTGCGGACGATCGTCGGTTCCGCCCCGCCGAAAAACGGATAGTGGAGATGGACGACGTCAAAGCCGGCCAAGCGGCGGAACAGGCTTGGCATCACGCCGGCATTCCCCACCTGGAGCGGCGACGGGATGCGGTGGACGTAAGCCGGATCACCCGGGACTTCCGGCCCGACGCGCGGCACGAATACGTGGACGTTGTGGCCGCGGGCGCGCAGGCGTTCCACGTACTGGAACGCGACATTGCCCATGCCGCCGCGGTACGGAGGGTACGTGGAAACGACGTGGGCGATGTTCATACTTAGTTCTTTAGGTCTTTGAGAGCGACTTCGCGCACCAAACGCGTGATTTCACGTTCGGTTTCCTCATGTTTCACGTATAGGCGGAACACCAGGTAAAAGAGCGAGCCGAGCGACACGTAAATCACCAAGTCCACGCCGCGGCCGACGCCCAGGAACCCGGCGACGGCGGAGGCCGTTTGCGGCACGACGCCGATGACCGCAAGCGCGGTCCACAACGCCAACCAGCACGCCAACAGGGCGATGCGGACGCGCCCGGCGCGGAATTGGCTTACGGCGCGCGCGGCGGCGAACAAGGCGAACGCGACGATGAGAAGTTGGACGGGAAGAAGGGACATACTAGTGCGTCAAACGGCGGAAGATCAGCTTGACCAGCATCTTGATGCCGACGAAGAAACTTTGACCCTTGGACAACGAGTATTCCGTGTAGATGGCCTTAATGGGCACTTCCGCGAACACCAGGCGGCGGTGGCGCGCCTCGGCGACCAGCTCCGAGGACACTTCCATGCGGTTCGCGCGGACGACCATGGTTGCCAACGCCTTCTTGGATAGGCCGCGGAAACCGCTTTGGCTGTCCGTGACCCACGCGCCGAACAGGACGAAAGTCACCATGTTCCCGAGCCAGTTGGCTGCCACGCGGTACCAGGGCATGCCGCCCGTGGGCGCGATCAGGCGCGATCCGATGATGAAATCAGCCCCCTTCCCCAGCGCCTCGCGGAACTTGGCGATTTCGGCGGGATCATGCTGGCCGTCCGCGTCCAACGTCACCACCGCGTCCGCGTCCAGGCGGCGGGCGGCTTCAAAGCCGGTCCCGAGCGACGCGCCCAGCCCGCGGTTGATGACATGGCTGTACACCGTGGCGCCCGCCTGCCGCGCCGCGTCCGCCGTGCCGTCCGTCGACCCATCGTTGACCACAATCACCCGCTCCACGTGCGGACGGGTGCGTTCAATGACGGCGGCGATTTGTGTCGCCTCGTTGTAGGCGGGAATGACGGCGAACAGCTTCATAGGACGTTACGCGGTAAGCAGCAGTTTGTTGGCGCGGACGAATTCGATGGTTTTTTGCAGGCCGTCTTCCAGGCGCGTCAGCGGCAGCCAACCGAGGTCGCGGGCACGGGCCGTGCGCGGGAGCGGCAATTCCGTCAGGAATAGCAGGTCGCCTCCTTTGGTGACCTTAGAAGGAGAACCCGTCATATCGAGGATCTTTTTCACCACCTCCTGGATGTCCAATTCAACGTCACTGCCGAAGTTCACGACCTCCGGGGCGACGGGCGCGTTCATGTAGCGCACCAGGCCGTCCACAATGTCCGAAACGTACGTCAACGACGTGCGGAAATCGCCTTGTTCATACACCAAAAGGTCCTTGCCGTCCAGGGCGTTCAGGATGAAATCCGGAATGAGCTGACCGTCAAACAGGGGCATTTTTGGCCCGTACGTACGGAAAATGCGGGCAATGCGGGCGTCCAGCTGGTGTACCTGGCGATACGTCATGCACATGGTTTCCGCAAACCGCTTGCCTTCGTCATAGCACCCGCGCGGGGACAGGTGGTTTACCACTTGTCCGAGGTCCGTTTCTTCCACGAACGGTTTCTCGTCCCGGCGCGGACCGTACACGACGGAACTGGACCCGAACACGACGCGGGCGTGGTACTTCCGCGCCGCCTCCAGCACGTGGTACGTACCGACCGAGTTGACCAGCAGCGTTTGCGCGCGGAACTGGTCGAAGTTGGCAATGGCCATGGGGCACGCCAAGTGGTAGACCTCCTGCAGTCCTTGGAACGGCAATTTGAACGCCGCCAGCTCCGCGAAGGTTTCCAAATCGAACGGCTGATTCACGTCTAGGCGCAGGAACTGAAAGTCCGGGTTGGACAACAGGTGTTCGATGTTGCGCACGACGCTGGTGGAAAAGTTGTCCACGCAGATGACGCGGCGGCCCTCACGCAACAGGCGTTCGCACAGGTGGGAACCGATGAAGCCGGCGCCACCGGTCACCAACACGTTCTTCTTGTCGAATGTGGTCTCGGGCATAAGGGAAATATGGGGCCAGTGTACGGGAAAATGGCCGGGGAAACAATCAAAAAGCCCCAGGGGGTTCCCGGGGCTTTTTCCTTACAAAAACTGCTCGCTCGTCAACGCGTCCTCACGTCCGATAATCGGAGATTCCA
>CAZTTQ010000006.1:0-39368 GCA_964616135.1 uncultured Gammaproteobacteria bacterium | reverse complement strand
GTGGATCTCGCCGCGGAACGGATTGTTCCCTAGGCGCTTGGAGGCCTTGAGGATGACCCGCATGGGCAGGGGGTCCTCCCGCACGGCGCGGTAGACCAGGGACGTTTCGCCCTCGCCGACACGCCCCTCCATCCGATAGACGTTGTCGCCCAGCTTCACGCGTGGGGCGTCAGGCGTCGGGGAGGTCGTGACGTTCACGACCTCCTTGGACTCTAGAAGCCGGCGTGCGGCACGCGCGGCATCGGCCATATCCAGTCGGAATGAGCCGGGATCGCGGCAGAGGGCTTCCACGGAGGACCGCAGGACGTCCGCGCTGCCGGTTGGCAGCAGCTTCCGTTCCGCGTTCACGTGGGCCAGCAGGGCATAGAGCGGGATCCGGGCGTCGCGCAGGGCGTGCTCCAGGTCCGCATGCAGCCGTCCGCCGCTCCATACGCGCAGGTCCGCTCCGAAGAGGGGGATCTGCGCGCCGCGGAAGCGGGTGGCGTCCATCCGCTGGTTCGGGGGCACGAGGGCGCCCGTGAGCCAGGAGAGACGGCGCAGCAGGATCGGCACAACAAGGACGGTGTCCTTGCCGCAGAACGGGCAGGCGGCGCCGTCTTCAAGGGCCTGGACGCGCCCGCCCACCACGGCGAGCGGAAGCTCGCCGCAGGAAGGGCAGTGCGGCGTTTTGGCGGTCAGGCGGGCGCACAGCTTGGCCGCGTCGCGCGTAGCGGTGACCGGCGGGGTGCCGCCGGACCGGGAGGCGGCCGCGGAGAGGTCCTCGGCGGTCGTCTCGCGCACGCTGCCGAAGGCGGGGACGTCGTCCCCAAACAGGGCACGGCGGACGCCGGACCCGTTCTCCACCCGCAGGACGCGGGCGAAGAGCAAGTCTAGGCCGTCGGCGATTTCGGACGGCAGCGGAATGACGGCGTCGTGCGCGTCAGGGATCATGGTTGCCTCGGTTGGAAAAGAGTGGGAGGCGGTCGTAAACCCGACATGGGTTCGTCTGCCTCCAAAAAGAGAAGGACGTCTCCTTTTGGAGAGAGGCGATGACGGCCGAACCTATCACGGTTTTTCCTCCCGCGTCAAGCGTTATATTGACAGGGGGCGTTCGGACGGATATAGTCCGCCGTCGCCTATTTCTACTGGGGAAATGGCGTACGCGAGAGGAGAGACCGCATGAGCGGAAACAGCTATACCGGCTACAAGGCACGGCTCACGGCCCCGCTTCGGGGCCTGGCCAGCAAGGACGAGAAGGTCCGTGCCAAGGTCGAAGCGGACCGGACGGAGCGTGTGCGCGAGTCGCGTGCCCGCATCAGCGAGGGGGTGGCGACGCCGCCTCCGAAGCGCGACGAACGCCGGGTGTACGACGCGGGCCTGGTCCGCTCCCGGATCACCAGGCCCTCCAAGGAGGCGCGGCGCCTGCACGTGGTCCTCGTCGACAACTCCGGGTCGAATCGGACGATCGCCGAGCACTTGAAGGCCTCGTCCGGTTACCTGCTGTCGGTGCTCGGGGCCATCGATCCCGACTCCGAGATCGCCATGATCTACTTCAGCGACCACTCGGATGGCCCCCGACTGATGCAGGAGGTCGACTACGTCCGCCCGGGTCCGGAGGGTGACAAGGTTCTGCACTCGTCGCTCGCCCACGTCGTTGCGGCGAATGGCGGAGACGAACCGGAGGCGATCGAGTGCGCGCTCTGGCGCGCCTGCGAGCTCGACTTCGGGGACATCCAGGACCGCCACCTCTACCTGGTGACCGACGTGGTCGCCCACGGCATGGGGATACGCGGCGACGACGGGTGTCCCGAAGGTCGTACCTGGCAGGAGTCCGTGGAGCGCGTGGGACAGACGTTCCGCTCGTTCCAGGTCGTCGGCTGCGGTGTGGACGAGCACGCGGCCAAGCTGCAGGCGAAGTTCATCCGCGATCCGAAGCGCCTGGGGTACGACCTGATCGACCTCTCATCGATCCGGTCGCATCAGCACCGCACCGGCATCACAGGGAATGCGCTCCTGTTCCTCATCGCCCGTCTGCAGGGGGTGCAGAGCGTCGAGGCCTTCCTCATGACGCTCTACGAGAAGTGGCTGGACGAGCCGATCTTCGGCGCCAACACCGAACTCGGCGCGCGGGAAGCCATCTCCCGCTTCACCAAGTACGTGGAAGCGGATCCTGCCCGCATCGAGGCGATGCGCGCCAAGATCTTTACCTGACAGCAACTGCTCGAGGCCGCGTCGCCACGCGACGCGGCCTCTTTTCTTTCTTCGCTAGGACGTGGGATACGGGTGCGCTTCGACTGGTCGAAACGCATCGGCAACCACCGTTCTCTCACAGATGAGGTGTTCCATGTCGGATAACCGTTTGATGGCGCAGGCCCATCTTGCCTGCTTCAGTTCGGATGGCCGCCACCTGTCGGCGGTCATCCAGCACTTCGCTGCCACGGAGGCGTGGGGCAAGCTTGCCGACGTCCTGCGGATCGCGCGACGGTACGGCCATGTGGACGGGGTCACCCAGATCAGGGCGCTGAACAGGCCCGAACTGCCGGTGCCGGATTTCCTGGAGTGGTTTCGGTCGCACGGCGTGAAGTGGTTCGACCTGTACCAGGACGCGGACGCAGGCGTCTGCTTCCTGAAGCCGGAAGACGCTGCGGCAATCCGCGCTCGCGCGGCCGCCCTGCCGGAGTTCTGGCCGACCGCGCTCGCGGAGGCTGTCGCCGATCCGCACTATCCCCCCGAACGGCTTGCGCTCCTGCGCATGCTGGCGGCGGGGGAGGAACCGGTCGTTCCTGCTCCGCCCGATCCTCGCCGCGACGTCGACCTTCGGTTCCGCCGGTGGTGCGACGCGCAGGGGATCACGGTCCTGAAGAAACTTCAGACGGGATCGGACGACGGAAAGCGCTGCAGCTACGTCTACCTCGCCCTCGACCGCGACGGCATCGCCAAGGTGTTCAAAGAACTCCTGCGGCACGAGGGGGAACGGCTCTGCGCCGCGCTTGAGCTGGAGCCCGTACTCTACGCACGGGCCGACGGACTGTCGTTTCTGCCCCAGTTCCACGGCGTGGAAGACGTGGACGAGGGGCTGCAGTTCCTGCGTCTCTCGTACCGCTACGGCCAGTCCCTGAACGACTATGTCCATCCGGACACGGTGCTTGGGACAGACGAAGCGTTGCACGTTCTGCGCGGCGTCGCCGAATCATTGGCTGCCGTGCACGCGCGCGGCATCGCGTTCCTGGACCTGCGTCCGGACAACGTGTTGGTGGACGGGGAAGACGTCTTCCTGATCGACCTGAACGCCAGCCGCTTGGCCGCGCCCGGCCAGGACATCGACGCGTTCATCTTGGATCCGCGCTTCGCGTCTCCGGAGGTCGTCCTGCGCCTGCGCGCAAGCCAGGCCTCGGACGTCTTCCAGCTGGGGCTGTTGTTCCACCAGCTGCTGACGGGGCGCCTGCCCCTCGTGATGGACGCGCCGGCATTTCCGCCTGCGACGGATCGCGAACGGGACGTGCTGGCGTTTGCCTTGGGCAACGCGGTTCTGCCGTACACACGCCGTTTGGATGAGGAACGCGGCGATCCGCGTCTTGCGATCATCGCGCGCATGCTGGAAAAGGATCCCGCCCGCCGGCCGACCGCGCGGGAGGTCGCTACGTGGATGGCAGACGTGCCTCGCGTACGTCTCCGTCAGCGTCGGCGGACGTCCGCGCGGGCCGAGTGGTCCAAGACGCGGGTGCTGTTTCCCGCGCGGATGGGTGTCCCGCACCAGGGGCACGTCGACTTCATCGCCCGGCTCATCGAGATTGGGCTCTCGCCCATTATCTCCCTGCAGCGCAGCTACACGCTGACCGAGCGGGACCCGCTTCCCAAGTGGGTGGTGATGAAGATGGTCGCGCAGTCGCTCTTGGACAAGGGCTTCGCGCCGACCGACTTCCGCTTCGTCTTCACGCCGTTCTTTGGCACGGACGAAGCGCACCGGCTGCACTTTGCCGTCATGCCGGGTCGTGATGAGATCGTCGCGGTCGCGTCCGGCAACCCGGCCGTCGCGGATCTGTTCTCCGGCCTGCCGCTGTTCGACCAACGGACGGTGTTCCAGGTGGAGGGCGAAGGATTCGAGGATCGGTCTTGGGGGAGTATTGTCCGGCGTGCGGTCGTGGACAATGATGTCGTTACGTACCGGCGCTTTGCGGCGAGCGGGAATGAACGCGTCATGCCGTTCGAAGAAATACGCCGCCGCTACGCGGAAACCCCGGTCGAATTCGTCCGCGGGCAGGTCCGTGTCTTGCTGACGGGAGAAGACGGCCGCTCGGTCGTCTCCGGCCGTGTTCGCCGATATCTGTCGCCCGAAGAAAGCCTGGTGCGCCTGCTCCAGGATGCCGGTTCCACTGCCATGGTTCTGGATCCTTACGTCCGCGACACCCGGATCGAGCTGAACGGCCGCCCGGCCGCCCTGCGCTACGAGCGCATGGAGCTGGACGGGGGAGGAAACGAAACCGTGCGGTTCCTCCTTATTGATGCCTGACGCTCCCGCGGACCTCCTCTGGTCCGCGGGTTTTTTGTTTCCGCGCAGGCATTGACAAAGGAGCTGGAATCCGTTATGGTCGGGCATCGTTCTTTTGCCGAGAATGCCGTTGCGCAGACACGCCCGTGTAGCCGGAGGATCCTCCTCCTTCTGCACGGACGTGCCTGCACGCCCGACGGTCGCCATGTGGCGCCGACCAGAATGAACGGAGACGCATTTGGACGCGATCATTGCACTGTTGAAGGAAGCCTTGGGTGACGAGGCGGTCGCGAACGCCGTGCTCGAGAAGGCGAAGACCGACGGTCTCGATTCCGCGGCTGCCGCGCAGAAGGCCGCCGAGGCCGACTGGATCGGCTGGGGCGTGCCCAAGCTGAAGGCCCGCCTCATCGTCGAGAAGCTGGTCCCCGCGCCCGTCGCGGCCAAGCCCGCGTTCGCGGGCAGCATCCAGCCCACGTCCTCGCTCCTCCCGCAGGTGCCGACCGACGAGTCGTTCCTCGCGAACCTCGTCCAGGGCGGTGTGCTCAAGATGTCCGAGACGGACGTCATCGCCGCGGTCCGTGCGGTGAATGCCGAACGCTTCGGTCTCTTCAACATCGACGACCGCATCCTGAAGGCCATCGAGGACCGCGCGGAGGAGATGGAGGAGCCGCTCCCCGAGATCTTCTACGCCGTGCAGAAGGCGCTCAAGCGCAAGGCGCACGCCGACGTGCTCGCGGCCCTGGACGTGCCCGGCACGTTCGTGACCGAGGCACGCAAGAAGCAGTTCCTCGGGCGCGTCTCCGGGATCATGGGCGAGCTCGCCGGCTTCTACTCGATGGTCGACGGCTACGTCCAGAACTGGCAGACCCAGATGGGTCCGCAGGCCATGCTCTCCATCGTCGGCGTGCTCGCCGGCGGTGCGGGGGCGGCCGGCATGCCCGTGATGAACGAGGCTCCGGACGCGACGCCGCTCGCCGACCAGGCGCGTGGCATCATCGACCGCCTCAACAAGATGTTCGCCGGCTCCGGCATCCCCGTGGCCCGCGCGCTCGCGGCCGACGCCCAGCAGCTCTCGGAGCTCATCAAGAAGCCCGAGCTGATCGCCGCGGTCGGCGCGTCCAACCGCGAGGAGATGCTCAAGAAGCTCGGCATCGGCGTCGGGGCCGACGTGGCCCGCACGGAGAAGTCGGTGCTGCAGTTCGCCCTCTGTGTGCTCAAGGTCAATGCGGTGGAGCCGAGCCAGCTCCCGCCGTACATCCTGGCCGTCCGCCAGGTCGGTGCCGTCATCCCGTGGGCGACCCTCTCGGGTGCCAACGGCGCCGTCCGGACCCCGTCCGGTCGCGGCCGCGGCGAGCCCTTCGGCGACGAAGGTACCGGTCGCAAGCAGTACTAGCCTCGACGCTTCGCGCGTCGGGAACCCCCACTCGGGTTCCCGACGCATTTTTTTGTATAAAAAACGCCGCCCGTTCCACGAGGGGAAGGGGCGGCAAGGGGCGCTAGACGCGCTTGAGGTCGATCTCCAGGTTGGTCGGGCGACCGCCGACGAACGCGCGGACGTCGAGGACCACGTGCGCGTCATCCGGAAGATCCGCGGACTGCGTCTGGGCGAACGTGCGGACGCCGGTGATCTGGGCGTCCGAGCCCTTGGGCGCGAGTTCGATGAGGACGTTCCTCGCTCCGGTCTTCAGGTTGCGGCAGACGCGCGGGCTGGTCTTGCCCGCGATGTCGCGGACGGCGAGCGACTGGATTGCCAGGGGGTTGGACGGCGGATTCGAGACCCTCATGCGTGCGTCCTCCTTGGGTGGACCGGCGGGAGAAGGCTTGCCGGTCGGAAGAAGATAGCACATGGAATGAATTTGGCAAGGGTTTGAGCAATTTGGGTCGAAAAAAACACCCTCCCACGTGCCCGGGGAGGGTGTGTTGGTTAGCGGATGGCGTCGGCAACGGCGGCGGAGACCTGCGGGTCAAAGGGGTCCGGAAGGATCTTGTCGGCCGTTGGGGAGGGGACGCAGGCGGCCAGCCGGCGGGCCGCTTCCACAAGCAGGGCGGACGTAATGCAGCGGACGCCGTGGTCCAGGGCTCCGCGGAAAATGCCGGGGAACGCCAGGACGTTGTTTACCTGGTTGGGGAAGTCCGACCGTCCCGTGGCGACGACGAGGGCTCCCGCCGCCTTGGCCAGGTCCGGCATGAGTTCCGGTACCGGGTTCGCCATGGCAAAGACAATGGGGTTGGGGCGCATGGAGCGGACCATGTCCTGTGTCAGCGCGTCACGGACGCTGACCCCGATGAAGACGTCGGCATCAATGATGGCTTCCGCGAGGGTGCCGTGGAGAGAACGTGGGTTTGTCCAGGCGGCAAGGTCCCGCTTGGGTTCGTTTAGGTCCGCGCGGTCGCGGGAAACGACGCCGTGGCTGTCGCAGACGGTCAGGTCTTGGTAGCCGGCGTCACGCAAGAGTTCGGCGATGGCCGTACCGGCCGCCCCGGCGCCGTTGATGACGACGCGGATGTCTCGGGCGGAAGCCCCTTTGACGCGCAGGGCGTTCGTGAGGCCCGCAAGCACCACGGTCGCGGTGCCGTGTTGGTCGTCGTGCATGACGGGGATGTCCAGGCGTTCCTGGAGGCGGCGTTCGATATCAAAACAGCGGGGCGCGGAAATGTCTTCCAGGTTGATGCCGCCGAACGCCGGGGCGATACGGACGACCGTCTCGACGATTTCGTCCGGATCCTGGGTGTCCAAGCAGATGGGGAACGCGTCGACATCGGCAAACCGCTTGAAGAGCGCAGCCTTTCCTTCCATGACGGGCATTGCTGCCTCGGGTCCAAGGTTGCCGAGGCCCAGGATGGCAGATCCATCCGACACGACGGCGACCGTGTTTTTCTTGATCGTGAGTTCCCGGGCGAGACGCTTGTCCTTGCCGATGGCTTCGCAGACGGCGGCGACGCCGGGCGTGTACGCAAGGGACAAATCCGCTTTGGATTCCAGGGGGATTTTAGGCGTGACGGACAGCTTGCCTCCAGAACGGCGATGCAACTCAAGGGAAGAGGCGTAGACGTCGGACATAGGAAGAAGGATAGGCCTTGATCCTAACAGAAACGCGCGTGACGGGGAACGCATGCGCGGGCTCGGTGTAAAAAGTGCTATAATTACGCACAAAGCTTGTCACTTATCCACCTCCAATATGAGAGCAGGGGAAGGAATGCCAAAAGGTCCGCGTCAGGAAGTCATTCGGCGTCCTAAGGCGGGACCCAGACCGACACCAGTCGAACAAGTGGTGGATGAACAGGCTAAATTGAAAGCGAATGAGACGGCGCGTGCGGCGGCCGCGGAAAAAGAAGAAATGGAGGCGAATGCCCGGTTGGAACAGGCTCCGTACGATGACTTCTCGCCAGCGGAAGGCGACATGGAAACATCCGGTGATTTCCGCGCCGCGGCAACAGAAGAAGGGGATGTTCCGTCTTGGGATGCGGCGGATTTGAAGCAGTCGGTCGTGGAGGGTATGGGTATGGCGCCGGAATTGGATACGGATCAGCATCGTTTTGGCGATCCACGCGCGTTGAACATGATGCGGGCAGTGGACGTGCCGGTCATGGACGAGAAAAAGAAAAAGCAGCCAAGGCAAAAAGTAGACATGAAAGCCATGGTGCTCGGCACCGCGGACATTTTTGATACGCAAATGGAAGAAGCGGAGGAGGCGGCTGCGGTCCCCGCACAAAAGAAGTTATCCGCGGAAGAAGCCTGGAAGGCGGAAAAAGGCCTGTCGAGCATGATTGTTGACCCGGAATTGCTCCAGGAGGCGGCACAGCCTGAGGGAAAGGACATAGAGAAAGCCGCTGGTCCGCTTTTGGGTGGCCCCGCAGAAGAAGCGGCGTTAAAACAGGCCGTAGAAACAGAGATGGCTGCGCTTCCAGAAGAGAAAAAGCGGAGAATGCTTCAGGGGGCGCTTAATATGGGTGTCCATCTGACGACGCTCGTGAACGACGGCGCCGCTTTGATGGCTGACCGGCTTTCCCGCTCCTGCGCGGACAGTAACAGCTTGTATTGCCGTCTGGCTTTAAGCACCAAGACGCTTTTCAAGACGCGCGCGGACAACACGCGTCGTCTCCTGGAGGGGGAGGACGGCGTCCTGTCTCGCAAGGGGTTCGCGAAGGTCGCCAGCGTCTACTCCTGGGTTCGCGCCGCCACTGCCATTGGCACATTTGGTGTGTGGGAAATCGCCCGTCGTACCAGTATGGCCGCCCTCGGGGTTGCGGGGACGTCCTTGGAGGTTGCCAAAGAAGCGCGCCTAAAAAACATGGACCTGCGTGAACGGGTCGGCGCGGAACGGGTAAAGGATATGGACGTCGCCGCGGAAGAAGCCTGGGCTTTGTATGAGGAGGCAAAAGTCTCGGCAAAAGGGAAGGCGCCTACCGCGGAACAGCTGTCCAATAAATTTGGGGAACGTCTTCCTAAGGAACTGCTCGAACGGTTGGCAAAAAAACCAGAAGGCATTGCCATGGGATTTGCGGAACGGCTCGCTGAAAGAGACCTCCGCCGGACCCTAGAAAAAATCCAGGCAAAAATGGATGCTATTGAAAACGGTCCCGGCACGGACGCAGAAAAGCGTGTGCGCCGTGAGCAGTTGATGGCGGGCGGCGTGATTGCAAAGCAGTGGGGATCGTATTTGAAGGATGCGGATCGTTTCCTGACCGCGGCGGGCACCGTGGATATGTTGGGTTATGGCGCACGCGTAGCAGAGCGAACGGCAAAAGGCGCACGCACGGCCCTGATTCTCTTGTCGCTCGGTTCTCTCGCAAAGCGTGGCTGGGATGCGTTCTCGACTCATGAGACCTTTACTCCGTCGGAGGTCGGAGGAGAATCTACGCAGCCAGAAGCGATCCGTTCCCTCCCCGCCACCGGAATGGACGCGGAAGTCATGACGGCGGAATCGCGTGAGCTGCCGCCGGGCATCGTCTCCATGGAAACGGTTGGTGCCGGCGGTAGCATCACCGGTTCACTCATGAAGCAACTGGAGGAACATCCGGAAAAGTTCGGCTATGAGGGGAACGTCGTCCGTGGGTCTGAACAGCTCCATGCGTGGGCGTTTAAGACAGCCAAAGTGATGGCCAAGCAGGCCGGCTTCCTCACCCGTAAGGACCAGCAGGACAGCTGGCTTTCCGCGGCGGCGATCGGCAAGCTCCACATCGGCGTGGACATGTCCCACGGAGCGCCTGAACTGGCGTTCGTGGACCACAACGGCGCCGTGTTGTCCGCCGCCGACATTAAGGCGGGTCACTATGAAATGGCCGTGCCGTTCGCGGACAAAGGGGAAGTGCCCGCGGAGATGGTGAAAACGGAGACGCGTCCGCTGGCTCCGGCCGATTATTACGCGAACAAGGTGCTGGGCATTGATGCCGGTCGCCTGTCTTCGGAGGAAAAAGCGCGTCTGGGAGAGCAACTGGCGCGCCTGAAAAAGATGCAGGCGGACATGGTGGATCCGGCATTGTCCGAATCAACTCGGACAAGCATGCGCGAAACGGCCTCCTTGTTGGTAAGGGACATTACAAAAGAGCATAAGGGTATGTTGGAGAAGGGATGGACAGCGCGTCTTGAGAAAGCGACTCCGTATGCGGACGTCGTCCACCCGCCCGTGTCTCGTCTCGTCGTACAGCCGCCGCAGGAAGAAATGGGTCCGCCCGCTCCGCCGCGGGAAGAAGAACGCCCGCACCTTCCTCCGGTCAAACCGCTGCGTCGACCGGTGCAGGCGCCGGAATTGGAACCGACCGTGGATGTGGCGGAACTCAGTCCGGATACGCAACCGCTGTTGCCCGTGTTCAAGGGCGTCCTGGCCGCCGGGTTTGAAAACCTGGACGCGAAGGGCGACATCTCCAAGGAGACGGTGTTGCGCCTGTTGGACGCCGTGCATAAGGCGAAGGAAGGCCTCCGCGGGTTGCCGCCGGGAGACGCGATGCGCCGGACCCTGATCGCCGACGCGCAGCGGAACGCCGACTTGCTGAACGAAATCTTCGGCGGCATGTTGAAAGGCGACTGGTTCCAAAAAGTCTAACCTATGGCATTGAACCCCGGCGACCAGGCGCCCGCGTTCTCCCTTCCGGACCAAACCGGGACGGAGCGGGCGCTGAAGGACTACGCGGGGAAGTGGGTTCTGCTCTACTTCTACCCGAAGGACGACACGCCGGGCTGTACCAAGGAAGCCTGCACGATCCGCGACGGTTGGTCCGCCTTCAAAAAGGCGGGCGTCGCCGTCCTGGGCGCATCCACGGATTCGGTCAAAAGCCACGCCAAGTTCGCGGACAAGTACGACCTGCCGTTCACGCTCTTGTCGGATGAAAAGAAAGAGCTGGTGGAGGCGTACGGCGTCTGGGGCAAGAAAAAATTCATGGGACGCGAATACGTGGGGACGAAACGCTGGTCGTTTCTCATCGATCCCAAGGGGAAGATCGCGAAGGTTTATGAGGACGTAAAGCCTGCCGACCATGCGGAAGAAGTACTCACGGACGTGGATGCGCTGTCATAAAGGAGGGAAACCGCCCCAAACGGGCGGTTTTTCGTTTTTCCCAGCATCGTTCCATTGACGAAACGGACGTTTTTTGGTTTAATCTACGTAAGTTTCATGTATTACATGTATGTTTAAACCTGAATTTTTGGGCGTCGGCACCGTTGGCGAACGCGGCCAAGTCTCCATCCCGGCGGAGGCCCGCAAGGCTTGCGGCATTGAGTCGGGACAAAAGTTGGTATTCCTGACCATGGACGACGGCGGGTTCGTCGTCGTCAAGGCGGACCGGCTGGACGTCGCTTTCAAAGAGATGGCCAAGAACGCCGAACGCATCGCCAAGATGGTGAACGAAACAAACGCTTAACCTTCCTCCTCCATATGTTTGAAAAACTGAAATCGTTGTTGAAGAAAAAGTCGTTTTGGGTCGTCGCCGTCCTCGTGGTCGTCGTCGGCGGGTTCGCCTTGGCCGGCCGTGGCGGCTCCAAGGTCGTTTTGACGACGGAAGACGTGCGCTCCGGGGAATTGGTGCAGACCGTGGACGCTACCGGCACCTTGCAGTCCGTGCATGAGACGCGCTTGTCGTTTGAAACGTCCGGCATCGTCGGCACAGTGAACGTGAAAGTGGGTGACCGCGTGAAGGCGGGCGCCTTGTTGGCGTCGCTGCGCGCCGCCGACCAGTACGCGGAGACGCAGGAAGCGGCCGCGTCCTTGCGCGTCGCCGAGGCAACGGCCGCGTCGGCCCGCGTGTCCGTGGAAAACGCCCAGCAGGCCGTGCTCCGCGCCCAGGCGGAAGGCGCCCAGAACGTCGCGGAAGCCCGCGCGTCCCTGCGTTCTTCTTTGACGTCCGCCATGATTGATGCCCGCAAGGCGTTTTCGGACGCGGATGAAATCATCGGCGTGGACAACCAGTTCGCCAACTTGGATTACAAGGGGGTGCTTTCGACGTTGAATTCGAACGCGTTGGTGGACGCGAAGAACGCGTACGCGACGACCAAGGTCTCTTTGCTGGCCGCGGAAACGTCGGTCTTCGCCTTGTCCGCGTCTTCTTCGGCAAACGACGTCGATGCCGCGGGAACGGTCGTGGACCGCGCGCTGTCCGACGTGTCCCAGCTGTTGTTGGCCACGTCCCGCGTGTTGGACGCGACCGCGGTCGCGGCCGGTGACTTTACCGCGGCGGACCTGACGGCGCTGAAGAATTCCTTTAACGCGACGCGGACGTCGGCCCAGGCCGCCCAAGACGCGGTGCGTAACGCCCGCCAAGCCTTGGACGCCGCCGTGTTGGCCGCGTCCCAGGCGGAAGACGCCGCCGTTGCCACGCGTAAGAGCGCGGAAGCCACGGCGTCCGTCCAGGCCCAGGAAATGTCCCGCGCCGGCGCGCAGAGCGCTTCTTCCGCCGTGCGCTTGTCTAAGACGGCATTGCGCTCCCCGATTGCCGGCACGGTGACGGCGGTGTCCGTGGATCCGGGTGAATTGGCCCTGAGCGGCACGCCGGTTATCACCGTCCAGACCGTGGACGGCCAGTTTGAGATCGTCGCCCAGATCGCGGAAGCGGACGTCTCCAAGGTTGCCCTGGGCGACCTGGCCGACGTGACGTTCGACGCGTTCGGCGACCGCACGACGTTTGCCGCCCAGGTCGTTTCCATTGACCCGGCCCAGCAACTGGTGGACGGCGTCGTCATCTATGAGGCAAAACTCGCCCTGCGCGATGTCAGCAAGGACACCGTGCTGAAGCCGGGCATGACGGCGGACGCGACCATCATCACGGAACGCATCCCCGACGTCCTGACCGTGCCGCAGCGCGCCGTCTTGTTGAAGGACGGCGGCAACGTCGTCCGCGTGCAGACCGGGGAGGGAACGTTTGAGGAACGCGCGGTGACCACCGGCCTGCGCGGGGACGGCGGCCGCGTCCAGATTTTGGAAGGCCTCACCGCCGGCGAGAAAGTCGTGATCTCCGTGAAGTAACCTTTCCCTATGGCCTCCGAACCCATAATCCAAATCCAGGAGGTGACCAAGGAGTACAAGACGGGGGAGATCCTTACGACGGTCCTGCGCGGCGTCCCGCTTGAGATCAAGCAGGGCGAATTCGTCGCCATCATGGGCCAGAGCGGTTCCGGCAAGTCTACCCTGATGCACATCCTCGGATTTTTGGACCACCTGACGGGCGGGACCTACCGCTTCCGCAATAAGGACGTATCCAAGCTGACGGGCGACGAACTGTCGACCATGCGTCGCACGGAGGTCGGGTTCATCTTCCAGGCTTTCAACCTTCTGCCGAACTCGACGGTCATTTCGAACGTCATGCTCCCGATGCTGTACGCGAACGTTCCCGCCAAGGAACGCCGCGCCCGCGCGGAAAAGGCGTTGAAGTCCGTGGGTCTGTCCCACCGCCTGGACCATAAGTCGAACCAGCTCTCCGGCGGCGAAAAGCAGCGCGTGGCCATTGCCCGCGCATTAGTGAACGAGCCGGCCGTGCTGTTCGCGGACGAACCGACCGGCAACCTGGACACGAAGTCCGGGGAAGAGGTCCTGCAGATCTTCCGCAAGCTGCATGAGGAAGGCCGCACCATCATCATGGTTACCCATGAGCTGGAAGCCGCCGAATTCGCGGAGCGCATCGTGCGCGTCCGTGACGGCCGCATCGTGTCCGATGATCGAACGCATACCCGCCGTACGGCCGGGTACGCCAAATAATATGGACATTCGCGACCTGTTCCGCACCGCGTTCGAATCCTTGGCCCGCGCCAAATCGCGTTCGGCCCTGACCATGCTCGGCATCGTCATCGGCATCGCGTCGGTCATCTTAACGTTGGCCGTGGGGCGCAGCGCCGAAGGGCTCATTTTGAACCAGGTAGCTGACTTGGGTTCCAACCTGATGTTCATCGAGCCGGCCAACGGGACCGGCAGCAGCGGCCCGCCCAGCCCGTTTATCGAGCAGACACTGACGTTGGATGACGCGCGTGCCCTCGCCAAGAGCCCGTTCATTTCCAGCGTGTCTACCGCGGTGAATACGTCCACTACGGTGAGCCGCGACGAGCAAAGCGCCTTCACGAACGTGCAGGGCGTGGATGAAAATTACTTGAACGTGTTTCCGGCGGACCTCCTGTACGGCCGTTGGTTCGACAAGACCGACGTGGATTCGTACGCCGCCGTCGCCGTGCTCGGCAAGGACATTGCCATCGACCTGTTCGGCGACCAGGATCCGACGGGCATGACGTTTAAGGTGAAGCGCAAGTCGTTCCGCGTCGTCGGCGTCCTGGATGAGCAGGGGACCCGCTTCTTCCAGAACCTGGACAAGCAGGTCGCCATGCCGGTGACCACGATGCAGCGCGACGTCCTCGGGGTGGACTACGTGAACTTCATCTCCATGATCGCGTCAGGCGACATCGACAATGCCAAGGAAGAAGCGCGCTTCATCATGCGCGACCAACACGGGATCGAAAATCCCGAAGGCGACGTGCTCAAGGACGACTTCGCCGTGTCGTCCCAGGCGGACGCCGCCGCCAGCGCAAGCGCCATTGGCGCGGTGCTCAGCGTGCTTCTGTCGTCCATCGCGGGTATTTCGCTCGTCGTCGGCGGCATCGGCATCATGAACATCATGTTGGTGTCCGTGACCGAGCGCACCAAGGAAATCGGCCTGCGCAAGGCTGTTGGTGCCGGGGAGCAGGACGTCCTGCGCCAGTTCTTGTTGGAAGCCGTGCTTCTGACGATGGCAGGCGGCATCATCGGCGTGGCCGTGGGGGTGCTTACGTCCTACGGATCCGCCGCCGTCATCTCCAATTTCGTGGACGGATGGGAGGCGAACGTACCGGTGGAGGCCGTGCTCCTCGGCGTCGCGGTGTCCACGGTCGTCGGCTTGGCATTCGGGTATTACCCGGCCCGCCGCGCCGCGCGTCTGGATCCGATCGAAGCGTTGCGGTACGAGTAAGGGACAAGAAGGGCCTCCGGGCCCTTCTTTTTATCCACAGAGGGATCATTGACAAAATCCCCGTTTTCAAGTGGGTTGGAAGTACTCCCCCAGGACGTTATACTTCAAAGAGGTATGGCTAAGAAGACCACGTTGGAACAATTCGAACAAAACGTCGAAACCCGGTTTTTGCACACGGACCGGCGTTTTGATCAGATGGACCAAAAATTTAATCAGATGGACCAGAAGTTTGGTCAAATGGACCAAAGGTTCAGTCTGATGGACCAGAAGTTTGATCAGATGGACCAGAAATTCGACGGGTTATCCCATCGAATGGAAGATTTCATGGACTTTATAAAAGAGAACGTTGCCATGAAGTCTGAGGTGCAAGAAGTACGGAATGAAGTCCTGACCGTCGCTGATCAGGTTGCCAAGCTCCAGGAGATGGTGGAGACAGAACTCGTCGCTCCGACCCGCCGCATGGACCGTTTGGAACGCCGCGTCACGGCGGTTGAACGGAAACTTGGTTTGGCAACGTAAAAAAGAACGCGCCCGGTGGGCACGTGAGCTATAGGGGCGGACTGAAGTGGATCTCGTTGTCCTCGAACATCGGGTTACTGCTGGGGGAGTGGTGCGGTCCGAAGACGTACATTAGTTCGTGCATCTGGAAGCGGGCGAAGCCGCGCTCTGTCTCGGGCTTAATCTCGGTTGCGTACGTGATTGCGTACGCCCGTTCGCCAGCCTTCGTCAGCTTGACCCAGACGTACTCGTTCAGATTCATGCGCATGATCGTCCTCCTCTCGTCAGGGACGACGAGATGGAGAAAATATGGGCCGTTTACAGTCGTTCGTCAATAGTCGGAGGACTTATCCACCGGTACCGTATTCGGCCAAACGCGGGAGGCGTATACTGCCCACGTTATGGGCGCTCCACGGCTCCAGACGACCAGCGTTTTCACGACCCTTTGTTGAAGTCTCCCCTGGCGGGAGGCTTCTTCTTTTTCAGACGTTTAACGTTATACGATCTACGTTCCACGATATGTCCACCAAATACGTGTTCGTCTCCGGCGGCGTTATCTCCGGCCTCGGCAAGGGCATCACCAGCGCCTCGCTCGCGGCGCTGTTGGAAGCCCGCGGCTACCGCGTGTCGCCCATGAAGGTCGACATGTACTTAAACCAGGACGCCGGCACCATCCGTCCGGCCGAGCATGGGGAAGTGTTCGTAACGGAAGACGGTTTGGAAAGCGACCAGGATCTGGGCAATTACGAACGCTTCATTGGCCGCCCGCTGCGTCGCATGAACTACATGACCACGGGCCAGGTCTATGCCGAAGTCCTTCGAAAAGAACGCGCGTTTGAATATGAAGGTGAAGACGTGGAAGCCATTCCGCACGTGACGGACGAAATCATCCGCCGCTTCAAGCAGGCGGGCATTGGCGCGGACATCGTCATCGTGGAATTGGGCGGCACGGTGGGGGAATATCAGAACGGGATCTTCTTTGAGGCGGCCCGCATTCTGGAAATGCGCGAACCGGGCGACGTGGTCCACGTCCACATGGCGTATCTGCCCATTCCGGGTTCCCTGGGCGAAATGAAGACGAAGCCCGTGCAGCAAAGCGTGCGCGTCTTAAACGGCATGGGCATCCAGCCGGACTTCGTCGTGGGGCGGAGCTCCATGGCGATGGACGCGCGGCGCAAGGAACGCATCGCGCTGTTCTGCAACGTGGACAAGGACGACGTCATCAGCGCGCCGGATTGCGCGTCCATTTATGAGGTGCCGCTCCTCTTGGAAGAGCAGGGATTCGCGCGCCGCGTGCTGGAAAAGCTGGACTTGCCCGTGACGAAGGCGGATCTGACGCCGTGGCGCGCGCTGACGGCCGCTATCGCGTCCCCCTCGGGAAGCGTGCGCATTGCCCTCGTTGGGAAGTACTTCCAGGTGGGTTCTTTCATGCTGTCCGACGTCTACATCTCCGTGATCGAAGCCGTGAAGCACGCCTGCTGGGCGAACAACCGGACGCCTGCGCTTACGTGGATCGACGCGCAGGACATTGAGCGTGACGGGGCGGAGAAAGTGCTTGCCGGTTTCGATGGCATCGTCGTGCCGGGCGGTTTCGGTTCGCGCGGCATCGAAGGAGTGATCGCCGCCATCCGTTACGCGCGTGAAAAGAAGGTCCCGTACTTCGGCTTGTGTTACGGCATGCAACTGGCGACCATCGAATTCGCGCGGAACGTGGCCGGCCTCGCCGGGGCCCACACGACGGAAGTGGACGCCGCGACGCCGCATCCGGTGGTGCACATCATGCCGGACCAGGAAAAGAAAATGCTGGAAAGGGACTATGGCGCCACCATGCGCCTGGGCAGCTGGGACTGCGCGCTCGTGCCGGGGAGCGTCTGCCAGGCCGCGTACGGCCGCGACCTCATTTCGGAACGCCACCGCCACCGCTACGAATTCAACAACGCGTACCGCGACCAGTTGGTGGCCGCCGGCCTCGGCATTTCCGGCACGTCGCCGGACAAAACCCTGGTGGAAGTCGTGGAACTCAAGGACCACCCGTTCTACGTCGGCGTGCAGTTCCACCCCGAATTCCAATCCAGCCCGCTCAAGCCCCACCCGTTGTTCGTCTCGTTCATTAAGGCCGCGGCTCGTTGATATCCACTGGCGGAACATTGATCAGAACGGATTTTTCTGGCGGGTCGGAAGGAGCCCCCCCCCCCCCGAAGCTTGATACTGCATAAAGTGTGGCCAAGAAGATCACGTTGGAACAATTAAATGAGAGACATGACGGGTTGATGGGCTTTCTTAAGGAATACATGGTTGTTAAGGCTGATCTTGAGAATTTCATGACCAAGGACGATGGTCGACGCCTGGAACACTGCATGTTCGTTTTAGAAGATCAACAGGCAAAGATGCAAGGAACGATGGAACTCGAACCCATCGCTCCTACTCGTCGCACGGACCGGTTAGAAAGTCGAGTCACTATCGTCGAGAACAAACTCGGCCTCGTGTAAGAAAAAACCGGCTTCGGCCGGTTTTCGGTCTGCCCATTGACCTGTGGATATTTTTGTGGCAGAATCCCCGGGATAACTTCGCATTTATTCTCACGCATATGTATCCCATTCTTCGGATCAAGGAAGGAAAAGAGGCCGCCATCGGATTCCGTCACCCCTGGATGTTCTCCGGTGCCCTGGAAAGCAAGGCGGAACACGGTGCGATCGTCCAAGTCGCCGACAAACACGGCAAGGTGCTCGGCACCGGCACGTATTCCCGCTCCGGTTCCATCGCGGTGCGCGTCTTCGCGTTCGGCGACGCGGTGATCAACCGCGCGTTGTTCGTGGAACGCATGAAGGATGCGCACGCCAAGCGTTTGGTCTTGGGCTACGGCCCGGGTACCCAGACGACCGGTTACCGCTGCGTCTTCGGCGAAGCCGACGGCCTGCCGGGCCTCATCGTCGACCGCTACGAGGACGTCATGGTCTTCCAGATCGCCACGGCCGGCATGGACAAGCTGCGCGAGGACGTCGTTGAGGCGTTGAAGGAGGTCTTCGCGCCGCGCGCCATTATTGAGCGCAGCGACATGCCGTCCCGCCGCGAGGAAAACCTGGAACCGGTCGCGGGTGTTGTGTTTGGAGAGGACCCGGGCGAGGTTGCGTTCTTGGAACACGGCCGTCGCTGTGTCGCCGCTCCCATGCAGGGTCAAAAGACCGGCTTCTTCCTGGACCAGAAGGACCTGCGTTCCAAGATTTCCCAGTACGCCAAGGGCAAGGAAGTCCTGAACCTCTTCTCGTACACCGGTGCCGCGGCCTTCGCCGCGCTCGCCGGAGGGGCCTCCAACGTCCACAACGTGGATGGTTCGGAAGATGCGTTGGCACTGCTTGATTCCCAAGCCAAGGCCGCCGGCGTGTCCGCGCGCTGCTCCTCGCAGAAGACGGACATCTTCCAGTGGCTCGCCCGTGAAGAAGTCACGCACGACATGGTCATCATGGACCCGCCCGCCCTCATTAAGGCCAACAAGGACGTGGAAGAAGGCAAAAAGGCTTACCACTTCCTGAACCGTGCCGCTATGAAGTTGGTGAAGGACGGGGGCATCTTCGTCACGTCCAGCTGCTCCCATTTCCTCCCGGAAGAGGACTTGGCGTTCATCTTGCGCCGCGCCTCCGTCCAGGCGGGCGTGGATCTCCAGGTATTGGAAGTGATCCGCCAGAGCCCGGACCATCCGCAGTCGGTGTACTTCCCGGAAGGGACGTACTTGAAGACCTTCATTTGTCGCGTGCGGAAGTAAACGCGGGGATGGTACACTAGTGCGCATATGAAGATTCTCTTGGCGGGCGGAGGTACCCTGGGTCCCGTGACCCCGCTGCTTGCCGTCGCCGAGGAACTGCGCCGCCTTGACCCCAACGTCTCTTTTGTTTGGGCGGGGACGCGCATTGGTCCGGAACGTCCGCTCATTGAGAGCATGGGCATTCCGTTCCATGCCGTGCCTGCCGCCCGTATCACGCGCTACGCGTCCGTGGAGTGGTTGCTGCTGCCGTTCAAGGTGGCGGCGGCCTTTTGGTCTGCGTTCCAGCTGCTGCGCGCGGAAAAGCCTGACTTGATCGGCGCGGCGGGTGGATACACCGGCGTGCCGTTCGCCGTGCTCGGTAAACTGCTCGGAATCCCCGTGTGGCTCCATCAACCAGACGTGCGCCCCGTGCTCTCCAACCAAGTCGCGGCCCCGTGCGCGTCCTTCGTGACCGTCGCGTGGGAGACGACCGCCGCTGCGTTTGGGAAGAAAGCCGTCGTGACGGGGAACCCCGTGCGCGCCGGCTTCGCGGCCCATGAACGCGTGCCGCAGGTGCGTCCCAAACTGCTCGTGCTCGCGGGCGGTACCGGATCCCAGTGGATCAACCGTGCCGTGGCGCAGGAACGGGAACGCATCCTCGCCGTCGCCGACGTCGTCCATGTGACGGGCCTTGGGAAAAACGAAGGCTGGAAGGACCGCCCAGGATACGTCGTGCGGGAGTTCGTGGAAGACCCGCAGGAAATGGCGTCGCTCTACGCGTCCGCCACGGTCGCCGTGGTGCGCGCGGGCATGGGAGTCTTGGGTGAATTATCCGCCGCGCGCGTGCCGGCCGTCATCGTGCCGATCCCGAACTCGCTCCAAGAAGCGAACGCGTCCGCGGCGGAAGACGCCGGTGCCGCCTTCGTCGTCCGTCAAGAAGAAGGCATGGCCGCGCTGGGAGACGCGGTCGTCGCGCTCCTCTCGGATAATGAAAAACAGCGCGCCCTGTCCCAGAGAGTGGGAGCGCTGTTGCCGTCGGGTGCCGCGGAGCGGATTGCCAAGCGCCTCATAGAGGCGGTCGGCTAACTATTCCTCCTCGATGCCCAGGTCCATGCCGTTCGCTTGTGCGCTTTCCTTCGCGCATGTCACGCACAGGCGGTCTTGGTCGAGCTCCACGTCGGGCTCGTTGCAGGCAATGCATGTGCCAAAGTCGTCCATACTCCGCGTCACGCGTTACGAGTTAACCGCTTCATTATAGCCATGCGTGGAAGAAGCGGAAGGGACGTGTCAAGGGATTGACCGGGAACGGAGGAACCGATAGGGTCCTTCCGGTCCTTTCTTTCACGGAGGTGTTGGCGTGGAATCAACGGTGGGACGGGAAGTCCGCGTTTGGCGGGTGTTGTTCAGCGCGATGGTCATGGGTGCGCCCGTTCTCTGGCTCGTATCCATCCTGACGGTTGCCGAATCCGTGGATCCGGCCGGGGCGGATGTCCGCCTCTGGATCATCGCCAGCTGGTATGCCGGTGTGCTGGCGGTGGGATGGGCGGTGCGCGGATTCGTCCATCTTGCCCGGACGAAGTGGAACGGGGATTTCCTGGACGCCCACCCGGAACTTCTCAAGGAGCTTGGGGTCGTCCTCGCCCTGGTCTTGGGAGTTCCGCTCGTCGTCGGCCTCGCGTCCCGCGCGTTTTTGGACGCGGATGGTGCCCGGCGCATGCTGGACGGAATGGCGGTGGCGGTCTACGTCGCCGTTGGTACGTTGAAGTACCCCTTCTGTCTCTGGCTGTCGGCGCTGACGTCGGTCCTCGTCTATGCCGCCGTCCATATGCACCTGGAGCGCCGCCGTTTCCAGCGGGCATGAGTCTACGCTGACCGTCCCTTGCCCAAAGGGCGGTTTTTTGTTACGCTCCCGCCGCACCCGTAGAAGAAGTCCGTGGGTCGATAGCTCAGTGGTAGAGCAGGGGCCTTTTAAGCCCAAGGTCGTGGGTTCGATCCCCACTCGACCCACCAGAAAAGCTCCTAAAATTCGCCCTGGCGTTGTTGCCGGGCTGTGCGCCGACGCTCAACGTAGTATTGAACTACGTTTCGGTCGGTGCTCGCCCGTCGCCTAGCCAGGACAAATTTTAGGAGCTTTTCGTATCCCCACTTTTGGGTTCTAGTGCTACCATTCCCCCATATGAAACGAGTACTCATGGTGGGAGCAGGGGAAATCGGTCAGGCGTTGGCTCGGGCGATGCGGGACGTCACGGTTGATTGTTGGGACGTACAACCGGAGCGATGTACGTTCAAGGGGGCATTGGAGGACCGGGTTCCGGGGGCGGACGTCGTGTTTATTTGCACGCCTGCCGCGGTCGTGCGCGCGGTGGCGGCCCAGATCGCCCCTCGCCTGACAAAAGACACGGTCGTCCTCTGTCTTTCCAAGGGGGTGGAAGGGGAAAACCTCGCGACGATGGACGTCGTGCTGGCGGAATCCCTTCCGCGACGCCAACGCTTCGCCTTGTTGGGCGGACCGTTGCTTGCGGAGGAATTAGACGCGGGGAAGCCGGGCGTCGGCGTGTTCGCGTCCGCGTCCAAAACCGCGTTTGCGGTGGTCGCCCCGTTGTTCGTGGGCGGATCCGTGCGGTTGGAATATAGCAAGGACGTCCGCGCGGTTGCGTTTGCCGGCGTCCTGAAAAACGTCTATGCCGTCGCGCTCGGCGTCGCGGAAGGGCTCGGGTGGGGTTGGAACGGCAAAGGCTGGTTGGCAACCAAGTGCCTGGCGGAATTCGACGGCGTCCTGCGCGTACTGGACGGCCGCTCCGGCGTGGCGATGTCCGCCGCGGGCGCAGGCGACTTCCTCGCGACGGCCATGAGCCCGGATTCCCGCAATCGGGAAGCGGGGCGCCAGATCGCCCTCACGGGCGTCTGTACGTCGCCCGGCGAAGGTTGCAAGACCTTGCCGTTCCTCTTGCGCCGTCTGGGGAACAAGTCCAAGAGGTTTCCGATCCTGGAAGCCTTGCGCCGCATCGTGATCGGGGGAGAGGACGCCCAAGAGGCGTTCGAAGATCTGCTGGCGGGGAAATAACGGTATGTCCACCTTTGCCCTCGTCCACGGGTATGCGACGGGACTCCGCGTTCCGCGCTTGCGGCAGCCCCTCGGGGCGAACGCCGGGTTTTCGGCGTTCAATACGGAGCTGGCGGCGGGAGACGCCTCCATTTTCCGCTGGGACATTTCGGAAACAGTGGATCTCCCGGACGCGGTAAGGGTGAAGCCGTTCGTTACGCTGTATGAGCGGGAGCGTCTGCGGGTTTCGGATGAGGCGACGCATAAGCGCCTGGCGTTCTACTTGGCCGCGGAACAGCCGGAGGTCGTCGTTGCGCATTCCCTTGGCTGCGCGTTGGTATGGGAACACTTGCGTCGCCATCCGTTGCCGGCGTCGGTGAAACGCATCGTGTTTTCCCAGGCGGACGTCCCGCCCGTTCCGGATCTGCCGGTACTCCCGTCCGCGGAGATTCTCAATCTCTACTGCCCGTGGGACCCGGCCCTGCTTGTATCCGTGGCTTACCATCGGACCGGCCGCGCGGGGTTGACCGGATTGCGCGTTTCGGGCGTAAAGAACGCGTTTTTCCCCTTGTGGAAGCCCTGGAACCTGCATACCAGCGGGATCCGGGACCGCCGGTTAGTTGGGATGACTTCGTTGGCTTGACGGCATGCCGTTTAAAAGGCATACTTCTCCATCTCCCCGGTAGGGAGGTCGTTTCTCGGAAAAGAGGAGACACATGGCGAAGAAACGCGTCTGGCCGTCGTCCGTGACGCTATCCGTGGGAACACACCAGGGGTTTGCCGCGCTCGAAAAGGCGGTTACGGATGCTGGCGGCATGATCGAGGAGCGGCTCTACCCTGGAATCACCCGCCTTCCGATCGTCGCGCATCCGGAGACCGTCACGTTCGTCTTCGTAACTCCTTTTGAACTGGGGTTGAGGTCTCCCACGGCTCTTTTCGAAGTTGTGTGGACCTACGCGTTAGCGCATGGCCTCGGTCCTTGTCCTCCCGAGACGGCGCTCCACCTCCTTTGTACGCCTTCCGCGTTGCCGAGGGATGATGTGGTCGTTTTCTCTCGATCGCTCTCTTCCGTTGTCTATGGCATGGAACGGGTGCTTCTGCGGGTGTGGGGACGCCCAGGGAATCGGAGATTGTCCCCCGTCCTCCCGGACTGCCCTCTCCGTATGCCACTTCTGATGCGGAATAGCCCCCCTTAGCTTCTAAGATGGGGAGAAACAGCCTTATGGCGCGACCTCGTCGCGTCATTTTTCTTTTCCGTTCCTGGACACCTTGACGCAAACCGGCTTTTTGGCTACTATTCGCCCGTATTTCAACGTGGAACGCATAACGTAGAACGTGGACCGTCTGAACGGACGCCATGTCGACGTTCCACGATTTACGTTCCACGATCCACGATTTATGCCCACGCGCGACGACCTCCGCAACATTGCCATCATCGCCCACGTCGACCACGGGAAAACCACCCTCGTCGACTGCCTCTTGAAGCAATCCCACACGTTCCGCGACCCGGACGCCATGGGCACGACGCTCATGGACTCCAATGAGTTGGAACGCGAACGCGGCATCACGATCTTCGCCAAGAACGCCTCCATCCAGTGGAAGGGCAAGAAGATCAACATCGTCGACACTCCGGGCCACGCCGACTTCGGCGGGGAAGTGGAACGTATCATGAACCTGGTGAACGGCTGCTTGTTGCTCGTCGACGCCAAGGAAGGCCCGATGCCGCAGACCAAGTTCGTCTTGAAAAAGGCGATCGCCGCCGGCCACAAGATCATCGTGGTCGTGAACAAGATCGACAAGCCGGCCGCCCGCATCCCATGGGTTCTGGACAAGACCTTCGACCTCTTTATCGAATTGGGCGCTTCCGACGAGCAGGCGAACTTCCCGGTCATCTACGCCGCCGCCGTGCAGGGGAAGGCGGGCAAGGAATCCGACCTCGCCAAGATGGCGGACATCACCCCGTTGCTCGACCAGGTGGTCGAAAGCATTCCGGCGCCGGAGGCGGACGTCTCCAAGCCGCTCCAGTTGGCGGTGATCAACGTCCAGTACGACAACTACAAGGGCCGCACGGCCATCGGCCGCGTGGTGAATGGCTCCATCAAGAAGGGCCAGGCCATCGCCCACATCAACCGTGAAGGCAAGATCGCGCCGTCGCGCGTGGTCGCCATCCAGGTCTTCGACGGCATGGCCAAGAAGGAAGTGGAACAGGCCGACGCGGGCGAAATCGTCTGTGTTGCCGGCGTGGAATCCATCCAAATCGGCGAGACCATCGCCGACGCCCAGAATCCGATCGCGTTGCCGGTCATGGAAATTGAAAAGCCGACGGTGAAGATGACCTTCGGCGTGAATACCTCGCCGTTTGCCGGCCAGGAAGGCGAATTCACCACGTCCCGCCAGATCAAGGAACGCCTGGAACGCGAAGTCCAGAACGACGTCGCGTTGAAGGTGGAAGCCGGAACCGGCGACGGCACGTTCATCGTGTCCGGCCGCGGCGAACTGCACCTGTCCGTGTTGATCGAAAAGATGCGCCGCGAAGGATTCGAACTCCAGGTTTCCCGCCCGCAGGTCATTTTCGGCGAAGAAAACGGCGTGGCCACGGAGCCGTACGAACAGGTCTATATCGAAGCCCCGGAAGACAAGGCCGGCATCATCATTGAAAAGATGGGCAAGCGCCGCGGGGAAATGAAGGACATGAAGGTGGAAAACGGCACGTCCTTCATGGAATTCGAAATTCCGACGCGCGGCCTCATCGGCTACCGCAACGAGTTCCTGACGGATACCAAGGGCCTCGGCATCCTGAACACGCTCCTTCTCGGCTACCGGCCGAAGGCGGGCGACATCACGGCCAACTCCCATGGCGCCATGATCTCCATGGAGCAAGGCACGGTCATGGGGTATGCCATTACCAACTTGCAGGAACGCGGCGCGCTCTTCCTCGCCCCGGGCGCGGAAGTGTACATCGGCCAGGTGATCGGCGAGCACTCCCGCAATGAGGACATCGAAGTGAACCCGTGCAAGGAAAAGAAGTTGTCCAACATGCGCAGCAAGGGCGACGGCGCCTCCGTGGCGTTGGAAACCCCGCGCGACATGTCCTTGGAGAACGCCTTGGAATGGATCGCCGACGACGAACTCGTCGAAGTGACCCCCAAGAACGCGCGCATCCGCAAGTCCATTTTGGACAGCACGCTCCGCAAGCGCACCGAAGCGAAGTCCGGCAACTAAGCAAAAACGGTTCCTCGCGAGGGGAACCGTTTTTTTGCTTGCCTTTCCCGATACCCCGCGTAAGATACCGGCAGATATGGAAACCCCGCTTTGGCTGTTTCAGCGTGACGAAGTGGATGTCATTGAGTCCGAACTGGACGCGCTTTGGGATGCCTATTCCAAGCCCAGCAAGGAACGCACGCGCGAGGCGGCGATCTTAAAGGAATACGCCGACACGGAAGACTGGGCCGAGACGGAGTTGCTGTTGCGCCTGGGGCCTGCGGAAGACCAGGGCGAGCCCTGTTCCCATGAGGAAGACCGCCGCCGCGCTTTTGAACAGGTGCCGCTGGTCGAATATCTGCGCCAGGGACTGCAACGCGATCCGTTGTACGTGGAAGCGCTCCAGTGGGCCCGCGGCACCACGGAAACACTCGTGGCCGTAGAGGGGTACGAGGCGTTTCGTGCGCGTATCAATGCGCTTCTTGTGCCCGTGAAGCTGGCATTCGCTCTGATGGGGGAAACGCATGAAGGCCCGGCGGCCAAGGAAACGGCCCGCTCGGATTACGAACTGGCCCGCACGTACCTGGCCCGCGCCGCGGAGTCCTTGGTCCGTTTGGGTTTCGGAGCCGCCGCGCAGCGCGCCGGGGCTTTGGAGGGGGCCGTCGCCGCGCGCCGCGCGCGCTTGGACAAACCGCCCGCCTGATATGCCCGTAGACGCCGTCATTCCCGCCTTGGACGAGGAGCAAACGGTCGCCGCCGTCGTGCGCGCGGTGCGTTCGTGTCCGTTGGTGCGGTCCGTAATCGTGGTGGACGACGGTTCGCGGGACAAGACGGCCGCGGAAGCCGAGGGCGCGGGTGCCGTCGTGGTGCGCCGCGCGCGCTCCGGCGGCAAGGGGGACGCCGTGCGCGACGGCGCGCGGGTTTCTGACGCGGACGTGCTGCTGTTGTTGGATGCCGATCTGCTTCGCCTGACGGACGCCCACATACGCCTGTTGCTCCAGCCGGTGTTGGACGGGAGGACGGACATGAACGTCGGGTTGCGCGACTACGGGAAACTGAAGGCCTTCGTCTCGCGGTTGCCGCTCGTCAGCGGCCAACGTGCCCTGACGCGCGCGGCGTTTGAGCGGGTCCCGGCGCATTTGCTGCGCGGGTATGGACTGGAAGCGGCCTTGAATGCCGCTTGTCGAGCCCGGGGGTTGCGGACGACGGTCGTCCATTTGCCTGGCCTGGTCGTTCGTCGGAAATTCGAAAAAGTCGGCCCCCTCCGGTCCGTATTCGCCTATGCCCGCATGTGGGCCCAGGTCGTTGCGGCATCCGTTCGTGCCCGCCGGTACTTCGCCCGCTAGCTCTGGTATACTTGGACCATCTTTTCCCCGGCTTCTCTATGCTCGATTTACGTGACGTGAAGGACGTGCAGGACAAGGTGGTCACCGTCATGGGTCTTGGCCGCTTCAAGCAGGGAAGCGGCGTCGGGTCCGCCAAGTGGCTATTGCGCCACGGGGCCCAGATCGTCGTGACGGACTTGAAAAGCGAAACGGAGCTCAAGGCCTCCGTGGACTTGGTCATGGAGTGGTACGCCAAGTACCGCGAGCAGTACAAGGACCGTGAAATCTACGCGCCGGTTTTCATCTTGGGCCAGCACCGCGATGATGACTTTTTGAACGTGGAAATGGTCGTGAAGAATCCGGACGTTCCCAAGGAATCCAAGTACGTTTCCCTCGCGCGGGAAGCGGGCGTGCGCGTGGAAAGCGACGTGTCGCTCTTCCTCCACTTCTACCGCCACCCGTATGTGGCCGTCACGGGCACGCGCGGCAAGTCCACCACGACGTCCCTCATCGGGGAGATGCTGAAGACGGTGAACCCAAAGACGGTCATCGCCGGCAACATCATGCACTCGCCACTGGAGGATTTGGATTGGATGTTGGAGGAAAAAGCTCCCGTCCCGATCGCGTTGGAACTTTCTTCCTGGTTGTTGGAAAGCTTGGAACACTTGAAGGGCCAGAGCCAGGGCGCCGAAATCGGCGTGCTGACCAACGTGTCGGAGGACCATTTGGACCGGTACAACGGCTTTGAAGAATACCTCAAGGCAAAGGAGCTCATCTTCGACCTGCAGGACGCAAACCAAAAGGCCGTATTGAACTTCGACCACCCGATCGTGTTGCAGGTGGGCCAGCGGGTGAAGTCGCGGCGCTATTGGTTCTCGTCCAAGCCGCTGCCCGAAGGTTTGCTCGGTTCTTATGTGGACGGCAACGGGGATTTGCATCTGCGCTTGGAAGCGGGCAAGGACCGCAAGTTGTGCCACGTCAGCGAATGGCCGGCGCTCCAGGGCCAACACAACATTGAAAACGCCCTGGCGGCGACGATCACGGCGGCATTGTCCGGTGTCTCTGACGACGCCATCTGCGCCACGTTGAAGTCCTTTGAGGGCCTGCCGGGCCGCCAGCAGACCGTGCGCGAGTGGAACGGCATCACGTTTGTGAACGATACCAACGCGACGTCGCCTGACGCCGTCAGTCTCGCCCTGCAGCGCTTTGACCCGGAGGGAAAGAAAAACGTCGTGCTCATCATCGGTGGCAAGGGGAAGGGCGCGAAATTCGACGCCATGGCCGCGGAAGTGAAAAAGCACGCCAAACACGTTGTGTATTTGGAGGGCACGGCCACGGATGAAATCGAAACGCTCATCGGTCCCTCCATTCCGGCCAGCTACGCGAAATCCATGGACGAAGCCGTCGTTTCCGCCTCCAAAGCGGCAAAAGAAGGCGACGTCGTCCTGCTGTCCCCTGGCACCGCAAGTTTCGGCATGTTCAAGAACGCGTACGACCGCGGCGGGCAGTTCGTGGAAGCGGTGAAGAACTTGGAATAGGTATGGAGAATAAAAACCTGGGGCAGGTAGAAAAGAAAAAGGATCCGTTGGTCCAACTGGCGGACGAATTGACCGCGTTCCAGAAGCGATTCGGACCGGACGGCGACTATTTTTTGAACAAACTCATTCAGCGTTTGCGGAAAGGGGATGCGCAGGCGGCCGTCCTGTTCTGTAACAATGAGTCCGATAAATTCCGCTCCCATCTGCGCGGAACCGTTCCGCGTATCATCGAACTCTTGTACGGTGGTAAGGGGAGCCCTTGGCCTTCCGAAGAGAAGAAATGAACGTAATGTAAAAAACACCCGCCGTTTGGCGGATGTTTTTGCTCGTCTTCATTGCACGGGCTTGATTTTGCGCGCACATCATCGTAATATGCCGCGCGCGATTGCCGGCCAAGGAGCACCCCATGTCAGCGACCAAAAAGTTCCCCGAAGGAGGATTGCCCGATCTCATCGGCGATTTCGCCCAGTTCTGGATGCGGCTCATCGCCCAGGACGACCGGTACGAACCGCTGCGCCAGGGTTTCTGTGTCGTTCCGTTTAAGAAGGGGTCGGAACCGTATGGACCGTTTCCGGACTGGCAGTCAGCCAGAGACGCGGGGGTGAAGAATCACGGCTCCGCGTTCATCACCCTAAATGTCCAACAGGGACACCTGTACAACCAACTCGGCGACGTTCGAACGTTCTAGACTGTCCAAGGACAGTCTTTTTTTGACGGATTTCCTTGAAGGATGCACGACCGCGGCGGGCAGTTCGTGGAAGCGGTGAAGAACTTGGAATAAGCAAAAACGCCCCGGCCGGGGCGTTTTGACTTTGGCGCGCGTTTCGCATTTACTGCCGGGAACCGTCCATCACGGACGGGAAGGCGGCGGGAGGCCGTCATGCTGGAAACGCCGAAACGGGAACACGCGTGGCTCGATACCTGGTGGGGCCGCCTGCTTGCTCTGGCCCTCGGGGCGTTCAATTGGTGGGCTCCCATCCACTACACGACGTAGTCCAACACAAACGGACCCAGAACGTGGGTCCGTGTTTTTATAAAAAAACGCCAGCCGATTAGGGCTGGGCGGTGACGACTTCGACGTCGGAGACGTCGATCGGGCCCTTGTAGAGGATATGGGGGACCCCGCGGAAGCGAAGCGGCCGTTTTCCTTCGGCGTACATCTTCCGATAGTAGGCCTTGGTTTCCTCCGGGATCCGGGCGAATTCCGCGTGGTGTCTGGGATCGTACGCGACGAATTCCTCATGCGCGGGTTGGACACCCACGGAGCTCGGCCCTGTGTTCGTGTACAGGTACACGGTCATGACGGACGGATCGAGCTTAGTGACATCGATCTTGAAGAATCGTTGCGGCGCTTGGGCCGCACGGCCCGCTTCGGTGAGCGCGCGGACGAGGTCCTGCGGTTCGACGGCGGTGAGGTGGAGCACGTCGTTCCACCGGCAGCCGAGGGTCGGTACGCGGTACTCCATGACATGCATGCGCTCCGCGTACTTATCCGCTTCTGCTGCGTACACGTCAGGATGCGTCGCGGCCAGGGCATTCAGCGGGTACAAAACGGTGCCGGACATGTGCTCCGGAACCATGTGATACAAGAAGGGCATGTGTGCTCCCGCGGCGCGGAGGCCGTCGGTGGAACCTATATGAAATCAGGGCTTCCGTCAAGCCTTCCTCACCGCCTTCACCGCCAAGAACATCGGGATTTCCTCCCGCGCGGCGTTTTCCGCGCGGCTGTGGCCGCCGGGTTTGCTTTCACGATTGGAGACCCATTCTTCTAAATCGGCAATAACGAATCCGTATTTGGCCAAGGCCGCCATGTAGGCGGACAACGGGCGGTGGTAGCTGTAGGTTTTGACGGACGTGTCCGCACCCGGATGTGCCAGCATGTCCACGCCGTAGGGCGACAGGTACTTGTCCACGCGGCGGTATTGGAGTTTGCGCTGTTCGTCCCAGCCCCAGCCGCTTTGGCGTGGCACGCGGAAGCAGGGGTGGTTCAACACGAACACGAACGGTGCGCCGGGTTTGAGGGCTGCGGCCGTGTGACGGATCGCCTCTTCAAAGCGTTCGATGTTTTGCAGTGCGAGCGTGCAGGTGGCGGCATCGAAGGAAGCGGGGGTGACTTTCTTGCCGAAATCCGTCGCGTCGGCGACGAAGTAGCGGGAGCGGGGCGGTGCCTGGCGTTCGGCTTGCTGAATAAGGGAGGGAGACGCGTCAAAACCCGTCACTTCCGCGCCGGCTTGCGTCAACAGGCGGGAAAGCGCGCCCTCACCGCAAGCGACGTCCAAGACTTCCATGCCGGGCGTGACGCCAAGTAGGCGGACCGTGCTGGTATGTACGACGTCGCCGAGCAAGGTGCCTTTTTCATTGGTGTAGCCCTGGTACCAGCGGGCGACCGGTTCCCAGCTGGTCTTGGCGACCATGTTTTGTTTTTCGCCCAACTTCCGTTTGCCCTTCGGGGAGAGTTTGCGCGGGGAAAGGATCTTCATAGGAGAGGGAGAATTACGCGTATCTTGGCGGTTTTTGCGCGCCGCGTCAATCAACGGGCGTGCTTTCGTTTTCCCACGTTTCGGGCTACAATCCCCGCATTATGGGCCTCAAATCCACCCTCAAGAACCTGTTGCCTCCGGCGACATTGGACGTCTACCACCGCTTCATGGCCCATGCCGCGGCCACTTGGTACGGCAACCCGTCGGACCGGTTGTTCGTCATTGGCGTTACCGGTACGAATGGCAAAAGCAGCACGGTCCAATTCATTGGCCGTACGTTGGAAAATGCCGGGTATCGCATCGGCTGGACGTCCACGGCCGGTTTCAAGGTGGGCGGACGCGAATGGGCGAACGACAAAAAGATGACCATGCTCGGCCGCTTCCAGACGCAAAAACTGCTGCGCCAGATGTTGGATACCGGTTGCACGCACGCCATCGTGGAGACGTCGTCCCAGGGCGTGGTCCAGCACCGGCATGTTGGGATCAACTACGACGTCGCTGTGTGGACCAATCTGACGCCGGAGCACATTGAGGCGCACGGCGGGTTTGAAAACTACAAAAAGGCCAAAGGCGCGTTCTTCGCCCATGTCATGGCAGGGAAGAAAAAACGCGACGCGGACGGGTCCCCGCGGCAGAAAATGTCCGTCGTGAACGTGGACGCGGACCATGCGCCGTACTTCCTGTCGTTCCCGGCCGACCGTCGCTACGGCTACGGCGTGAAGGGGAAAACCCTGCCGGCCAACGTGCTCGGCGCCCCGTTCGTCCCCGTGACGGCCGAAGGGCTGGAGGTGCGCGCGGACGGCTCGTCCTTCACGGTAGACGGCCACACGTTCGCGTTGAAGCCGATCGGCCTCTTCAACGTCTATAACGTGCTGGCGGCTATCGCCGCCTGCCGCGCCGCGGGCGTCGCCTTGGAGCCGTTGTGGCGCGCCGTCAGCAAGCTGGAACCGGTGCCGGGCCGCTTGGAATTCGTAAACGCGGGCCAGGCGTTTCCCGTGGTCGTGGACTACGCGTATGAGCCGGCTGCATTGAACGCCTGCTTTGACGCGTTGGCGCCGCTCGTAACCGGCCGCGTCATCCACGTGCTCGGGTCCGCGGGCGGCGGCCGCGACGTCGCGCGCCGGCCGGTCTTGGGAGACCTGTCCGCCCGCCGCGCCGACATTTGCATCGTGACGAACGAGGATCCATATGACGATCCACCCGAACGGATCATCGACCAAGTAGCGGATGGCGCCATCAAGGCTGGCAAAAAGGACGGCGTGAACCTGTTCCGCATCCTGGACCGCCAGGCCGCCATTGACGCCGCCGTTTCCATGGCAAAACCGGGCGACCTCGTCTTGATTACGGGCAAGGGAAGTGAACCCGTCATGGCCGTCGCGGACGGCAAGACCGTTCCCTGGGACGACCGCGACGCCGTCCGCCGCGCTCTTCGCTCCCGTCCCTAACGTATGGATCCGTACGCCTTCGTCCAATTGAAGGCGCACGAACGCGTCGTCGCGGTCGTGCGGGAACACGCCGCCACCCATCTGGGCGGCTGGATTCTCGTTTCACTCCTGCTGCTCCTGCCGTTTTTTCTGGCTTTTCCATTGTTCAAGCAGGGAACGCCGGGCGTGATCGCGCTGGCCGCCCTTCTGTTGGTGGGCCTCGTCGCCCTCTGGGCCCGGTGGCGCCGGTACATGGGCACCGTGCTCATCGTAACGGACCGGCGCGTGATCGACGTGGAACACCCGGGTCTGTTCGGCCGCCGCGTGACCGACGTCCCGTACCGCCGCGTGGACGAAGTGGCGTACGAACGCCGCGGCATTTCCGCCACGGTGTTCCGCTATGCCACCTTGCGGGTCGTGACGTCCGGGGAAGGCGCTGACATCGAGTTTGCCCGCGCGCCTGGAGCGGAACGCTTGCGCGATCTGATCGAGTCTTTGCGCGACCGCGCGGAGGAGGCCCGTGATTCTTCCGACGAAACCCGGTAAACTGTTCCCATGGCGCGCGTTTCCGTCCTCTCGCGGCTGTTTCATTCCCGCCTCTTCCTGTTGGCGTGCGTGTTTGGCGTCGGCGTCCTTGGAATCGGCGTCGCGCGGCAAGTCCTGCGCAACCATGACATTTCACGCGACATTGCCGCGTTGGAATCCCGTGCCCGCTCGTTGGAACAGGAAAATGTCCGTATCGGGGACCTGCAGCAGGCCCTGCAAACGGAAAGCGAACTGGAAAAAGAAGCCCGGCTAAAACTCGGCTTGAAAAAGCCGGGAGAGAACGTCGTCGTGGTCCAGGACCGGGCGCCGTCTGCCGTCCCATTCCGGTCGCTTGAGGAATTGGCGGGGGAGCCGGCATCCGCGGAAACGGTTCGCGCCGCCAATCCGCTCCGTTGGTGGTACTTTTTCTTTAATCGGCGCCGGTATCTTGAACTCGTCTCCTATGCCCCATGACGCCAAAAAGCGCGTGTTGCCGCTCGTGTTCCTGACCGTGTTCATTGACATGCTCGGCTTCGGGGTACTGATCCCCGTCATCCCGCAGCTTCTGGGGAATCCGGAGTCGCCGTTCTATTTGTTGCCGCCGTCCATCTCGTTGTCGACGGCGTATTTTTTGCTCGGCTTGCTGCTGGCTTCCTTCCCGTTCGCCCAGTTTTTGGCAGCCCCCATCCTGGGCCAGCTGTCTGACCGTTATGGGCGTAAAAAGGTCCTGGCGATTTCGCTTACGGGCACGTGCATTTCGTACGTCTTGTTCGCCGTCGGCCTCGTGCTGCGCAACATCCCGCTCTTGTTTGCCGCACGCTTGTTAGACGGCTTCACGGGCGGCAACGTGTCCGTGGCCCAAGCCGCGATCGCGGACGTAACGGAGCCTAAGGACCGCGCCAAGAGCTTCGGGATGATCGGTGCCGCGTTCGGTCTCGGGTTCATTCTCGGGCCCTTCATCGGCGGGAAGCTGTCGGATCCGTCCGTTGTCTCCTGGTTCTCCGCGTCCACGCCGTTTTGGTTCGCCGCCATTTTGAGCGGGATCAACGTTCTCTCGGTTTTGTCCGTGTTCCCGGAGACCGTGGCCCATCCAAAACATGGGTTGGCGATCAAATGGCACCAGGCGTTCATGCACCTGAAGAGCGCGTTTTCCATGCGCGCGTTGCGCGCCCTGTTCGCTTCCGTCTTCCTTTATAGCAGCGGTTTCGGGTTCTTCGTGACGTTCCTGGGCGTCTTCCTGGTCGCGCGTTTCGGCTACACCCAGGGTGATATCGGCAATTACTTCGCGTTCGTCGGCGTCTGCGTCGTGTTAAGCCAGGGACTCGTCGTCCGGGCCTTGTCCGGCAAGGTAGCCGAGGGGAAGATCCTGCGCGTCTCCATGGTCGGGACCGGGCTCGCCATTCTGGCGTCCGTACTCGCGCACGCCCCATGGGTCTTGTACGCGGCGGTCATTCCCATGTCCGTCGCCAACGGCCTAACGATCGCCAACTCCACCAGCCTGGTCAGCCGCTCCGCCGGTCCGCAAATCCAGGGGGAGATCCTCGGCATCAATTCCAGCCTCCAGGCCCTGTCCCAGCTGTTCGCGCCGATTATCGCTGGCAGTATCGCCTCCGCCATGTCCCCGGCCGCGCCGCTGTACTTGGCCGCGGGCGCGTGCGTCTTCGCGGGCATCTTCTTTGCCCTGACGTTCCGTCCGGCGGAAAAAGCCGTCTAGGAGGATTATTGACGGCTTCGTACGTGTGTGGTTGAATACCGCCACGAAAGGCCCCCGCCGGTGTAAGGAAACCTTCCACCGGCGGCGTTCGGCCCAAAAGGACACGAGTACCCTTTTTGGCCTCACTTGCCGGTGTAGCTCAGTGGTAGAGCAATGCTTTCGTAAAGCAGAGGTCGTCGGTTCAATCCCGACCACCGGCTCCAAAAACGCCTGTCTCACGACGGGTGTTTTTCTTTGCCTAAAAAAAGCCCGGTCCGGAGAACGGATCGGGGCGCAGGGTCAGATCGGCAGCGGCGGCTTGGGCCGCGACCGGTGCGAGGCCCGGTCGGGCGCAACGTGCACCGCTTCCAGGTCCACCGTCCCATCGTCATGGACGTTGAGGAAGTAGGCGACACGCCAGTGGGCCGAGGGTTCCTGCTGGGCCTCGGGGGAGAGCGGGGCCCAGGCGAGGAACCGGCGTACCTGCTCGTCACCGAGGCCGGCGGTTCCCAGGTGCTCGAGGCCGGCGAGGAAGACGTCTCCGCCGTCCTTGGCCCGCAGGGTGAACGGATCATGCGGCACATCGAACGTGCCGAGATCGAGTGCGGCGGCGAGGGCCGCCGATTGCTCGCCGGTAACGGCCACGCGCCAGGGACGGTACGTGACGTTCGCCGGGTTGGTGAGGGCGGATCCCGCCCAGACTTCTTCAGATGTCTGCCGTGTATCCATGCGTCCTCCAGGTCTCCCGGCATGAGGCGGGGAGGGAATGAACCTACCTGTTTTTGGCCGTCGCGTCCAATGGAAACACAAAAATCCCCCTCGCGAGGAGGGGGATTTTTGGAGCAGGTAGCGGGAATCGGACCCGCGACTACTGCTTGGGAAGCAGTCGTTTTACCACTAAACTATACCTGCATGTCGACGAGCGGTATAATAGCGGACGCTTAACGGCTGGGCAAGGCCCGTGCGTATGATCCGCCTCAAGAACGTCTCCAAACTCTACCATCCCAACATCGTCGGTCTTGAGGACGTCAGCGTCCATATCAAGGCCGGGGAATTCGTTTCCATCGTCGGCCAAAGTGGCACGGGCAAGTCCACCATGGCCAAGCTCATGTTCGCGGAGGAAAAACCCACGGAAGGCAGTGTCGTCGTGGGCGGTTGGGACATTACCAACATCAAGGACCGGGACATCCCGTTGTTGCGCCGCCAAATCGGCGTCGTCTTCCAGGACTTCAAGCTGCTTACCCGCAAGACGGTGTATGAGAACGTGGCGTTTGCCTTGGAAGTGGCGGGCACGCCCACCCAGCGCATTCGTGACGTCGTGCCGCAGGTGCTGCGCACGGTGAACCTGCATGAAAAAGCCGGGCGGTTCCCCAAGCAGCTTTCCGGCGGGGAACAGCAGCGCATCGCCGTTGCCCGCGCCTTGGTACACCGCCCGAAAATTCTGTTGGCGGACGAACCCACGGGCAACCTGGACACCATCAACACCCAGGAAATCATGGAGTTGTTGAAAAAGATCAATGAGTTCGGCACCACCGTCATCCTGGTCACGCACAATAAGGACGTGGTGAACCGGCTGAAAAAGCGCGTGATCACCTTGGAAGGCGGCAGAATCGTCTCGGACGTGGAAGAAGGGAAATATTCCATCTCGTAACGGCGCGTATGTTGACTAGCTTCACCCGCGTCTGGAAATTCGCCCTGCAAAACTTCTGGCGCAACTTTTGGCTGTCGTTCATTACGGTCAGCATGCTGGCCTTAGCGCTCCTCTCCGCCAACGTGTTGTTGGTCCTGACGCGCGTCACGGACCGTGCGGTGGAGGCGGTGGAAGACCGCATTGAGGTCTCCGTTTACTTCAAGCCGAACGTGCCGCAGGAACGCCTGACGGGCGCTACGTCGTACTTGCGCGCGTTGCCGCAAGTGCGTGACGTGGAGATCGTCACGGGAGAAGAAGCGCTGGACCGTTTCAAGCGCCGCCACGCCAATGATGAGGCCATTCTCGCCTCGCTGACGGAAGTGGACCGCAACCCGTTCGGTCCTTCGCTCGTGGTGCGCGCCAAGTCCGCCAATGACTTCCCGTTCATCCTGGACGCGCTGCAAAACCCGCAGTTCCGCGACGACATCCGCGACAAGGACTTCGGCAACTACGCGCAGATCATCGACCGCATCCGCGCCACCACGGACCGCATCCGCCTGTACGGCCTGGGTCTCGCGGGCCTGTTCCTGGCCATCGCGATCATGATCGTGTCCAACACGGTGCGCATGGGCCTCTTCATCCACCGGGAGGAAATCGGCATCATGAAGCTGGTCGGGGCCACGGACCGGTTCGTCAAAATGCCGTTCCTGCTGGAAGCGGTCATCTACAGCTTCCTGGCCACCGCGCTCGTCATCGCCGCCATCCTGCCGCTCGTTGCGGCGCTTGAGCCGAGTATCGACGCCTTCATGGGTCCCACGCACCCGACGTTGCTCGTCCAGTTTTTCCAACAGAACGGATTTGCCATCTTCGGAGCCGAGTTCTTGGGCCTGTCGGTCCTGAACGTGATTGCTACGTCGTTCGCCATGCGTAAATATTTGCGCGTGTAATCCATACCAATTGTGTCCGAACAATTTCCCGTTGCCGTAGAACGTCGTGAAGACGAACTGCACGTACTGGTAGAATCGCTTAAGGACACGGCGTGGAAAGGCGGGGAAGTGAACGCGGCCTTGTCCCCGGAGGGAGGAAAAGTCCGTGTCACGTACAGAATGGAAGACATCGTCGGGGAAGCGGGGGACGACGCGTCCGTCGCGCCCCTGCGCGCCGCCGGCTATGAGGTCGTCGTCGACCCGGATTACAGCGACATGCCGGAGAAATTTACGCTCGAATACAAACTCAAGAAGAAGGCCTAAACAAAACCCCTCCGATTCCTCGGAGGGGTTTTGCATATCTATCGGACTTCCAAGGCAAGCGAGGGAAAAAGCGGCCGTAGCAGTTCCACGACGGCGGCGGCGTCAAAGCCCGCGGGCGGAAGGTCCGGCGCGAGCGTTTTTCCTGCGCGGAACGATTGGATGGCGTAGGTTTCGCCCGCCTTCAGGTAGCCGGCCATGGTCGTGAAGTCATCCAGCGTGTGGATCCCCGGCGCGACGGTCGTGCGGAATTCGTGCGGGACGCCGGAGTCCTGGATAAGGCGGAAGGACTCCAGGCAGTTGTCCCGCGCCTGGGCCGCCGCGACGCGCGTAACGTCGGCGTAGCGTTCCCAGACGTGCTTCAGGTCCATGGCGAGATAGTCCGCCAGGCGTTCCCGGAGCACGGTTTCCACGACGCGCGGATGCACGCCATTTGTGTCCAGTTTCACGGCAAATCCGGCAGCCTTGAGCCGCCGGAGGAACGGGACGAGGTCCGGATGAAGCGTCGGTTCGCCACCGGTGATGCAGACGGCATCTACCATGGCGCGGCGCTTCTCCAGGCGGGCGAGGATTTCTTCTTCCGCGTACCCGCCTTCGCCCGTCAAAATAAGATCCGGATTATGGCAGTACGGGCAGCGGAACACGCAGCCCTGCGTGAAGAGAATCGCGCAGGGCTTGCCGGGGAAGTCTAGGAGGCTGAGGGATTGGATGCCGGCGAATCGCATAAGGCGTATTCTTTGCGGTCCGCGTATTCCTGCTTTTTGCCCGTGTTCCACTGGTCGACCGGGCGGAAGTACCCGACGATGCGGGACCAGACTTCGCAGGCGCCGCCGCATTGGCTGCAGGTCGGGCATTCGCCGCCGATATAGCCGTGCGACGGGCAGACGCTGAACGTCGGCGTAATGGTGAAGTACGGCAGGCGGTAGTTGCTGGCCACTTTGCGGACGAAGTCGCGGCAGGCCTTCCAGTCGCGCACGCGTTCGCCCAGGAACAGGTGGAGCACCGTGCCGCCGGTGTAGCGCGTCTGCAGCTGGTCCTGGTGGTCGAGCGCCGCGAGCGGGTCGTCCGTGTAGCTGACGGGGAGGTGGCTGGAATTGGTGTAGTACGGGCGTTCCTGCGTGCCCGACTGGACCATGTCCGGGAAGCGTTTCCGATCCTCCTTGGCGAAGCGGTACGTGGTGCCTTCCGCCGGCGTCGCCTCCAGGTTGTAGAAGTGGCCGGTTTCTTCCTGGTAGTCCGCGAGACGCGAGCGCATGAAGTCCAGGACGTCCATGGCGAACTGCGTGCCTTCCGGCGAAGCAATGTCCTTGCCGAGGAAGTTCAGCGCCGCCTCGTTCATGCCGTTTAAGCCGATCGTGGAGAAGTGGTTGTGGAGCGACGGCAAGTAGCGGCGGGTGAAGGGGAGCAGGCCGCGTTCGATGTTTTCTTCCACGACCTTGCGTTTCAACTCCAGGGAAATTTTCGACACGTCCATGAGCCGGCCCAGGCGGGCAAAGAATTGCTCGCGCGTTTTGGCCAGGTGGCCGATGCGGGCCAAGTTGATGGTGACGACGCCGACGGAGCCGGTCATTTCGGCGGAGCCGAACAGGCCACCGCCGCGTGCGCGCAGCTGGCGCAGGTCCAGTTGCAGGCGGCAGCACATGCTGCGCACGTCGCTCGGGTTCAGGCTGGAATTCACGAAGTTCTGGAAGTACGGGATCCCGTACTTGGCCGTCATTTCAAACAGGCCCTGGGCGTTCTGGTGGTCCCAATCAAAGTCCTTGGTGATGTTGTACGTCGGGATAGGGAAGGTGAAGATGCGGCCCTTGGCGTCGCCGGCCGTCATGACTTCAATGAACGCCTTATTGATGACGTCCATCTCCTTTTGGCAGTCGCCATAGGCGAACGCCTGGGTGACGCCGCCGATGATCGGCTTCTTCTCCTTCATGTCGTCCGGCACCATCCAATCGAGCGTAATGTTGGTGAATGGCGTCTGGGTGCCCCAGCGGGACGGGACGTTTAAGTTGAAGACGAATTGCTGCACGCATTGCTTCACTTGCTCGTACGTCAGCGCGTCCTTTTTGACGAACGGGGCGAGGTAGGTGTCGAAGGAACTGAATGCCTGTGCGCCTGCCCATTCGTTCTGCAAGGTACCGAGG
>CAZTTQ010000005.1:15144-44507 GCA_964616135.1 uncultured Gammaproteobacteria bacterium | reverse complement strand
GACGCGCGCGCCGTTCTCCAAGACGTGGCGGGTGGGCATAACGCGTATCGTATCACGTAGAACGTGGAACGTCTGAAAGACGACTACACGAGCTTCGTGGACAAATAAGATTCCAAATCGGCCAAGGCGACGCGTTCCTGCTTCATGGAATCGCGTTCGCGGACGGTGACGGCGTTGTCGTTCAGGGTGTCGAAGTCCACCGTGACGCAGAACGGCGTGCCGATTTCGTCCTGGCGGCGGTAGCGCTTGCCGATGGACTGCGTCTCGTCGTAGTCCACGCGCCAGAGCTTGGCGAGTTTTTCCGCCAGCGGACGGGCGATGGAGGACAATTCCTCTTTTTTAGACAACGGGAGAATGGCGACCTTGACCGGCGCGATGGCGGCGGGCAGGCGCAGCACGGTGCGTACGTCGGCTTCTTCGCCTTCCGCGGCAGCAACGGATTCCTCTTGGTAGGCCGACAGCAGGACGGCCAGCACCGTGCGGTCAACGCCAAAGGAAGGTTCGATCACGTGCGGAACGTACTTTTCGTTCGTCACGGGGTCGGTGTATTCCACCTTGGCGCCGGAATGTTTGGCATGCGTGGAAAGGTCGAAATCCGTGCGATAGGCCAGGCCGTAAAGTTCCTTTTGGCCGAACGGGTATTCGAACTCAATGTCCACCGTGCGCTTGGAGTAGTGGGCCAATTCGGAGGCCTCGATCTCGTGGTCGTGCACGCGCTTGGCGTCAATGCCGACCGCCGTCATCCAGAGGTGCATCTGTTTCAACCAGTGCTCAAAGTGCTTTTCCCATTCGGACGGGTGCACGAAGTACTCGATCTCCATCTGCTCGAATTCGCGCGTGCGGAAAATGAAGTTGCCGGGCGTGATTTCATTGCGGAACGCCTTCCCTTGCTGGGCGATACCGAATGGCACGCGCTTGCGGGACGTGTTCAACACCAACGGGAAGTCCACGAACATGGCCTGCGCCGTTTCGGGACGGAAATAAGCCACGGCCGTGGCGTCTTCCTTAGGGCCGAGCCAGGTCTTCATCATCAAATTGAACGCGGCGGGGGCCGTGAAGGCCCCCTTGCGGCCACACTTGGCGCAGGCGGCGGACAAATCAATCTGATCCGCGCGATAGCGCTCATGACATTCCTTGCATTCGACGAGCGGGTCCGAGAACGTGGCGACGTGACCGGACGCTTCCCACACCTTGGGATTCATGACCAAGGCGGCATCAATGCCGACCATGTCCAGGCGTTCCTGCACGAACATCTTCCACCACAGGCGCTTGATGTTGTTCTTCAACTCAACGCCGAGCGGACCGTAGTCCCAGGAGTTGGCCAAGCCGCCGTACATGTCGGAACCGGGAAACACGAAGCCGCGGGTCTTGCAGAGGGCGACGAGCTTGTCCATCGAAACGCGCGTGTCAGACATACCGTGAGAAAGGCACACCCGCCTGGATGGCGGGGTGCGGGGTTAGATCGTCATGATTTCCTCTTCCTTCTTGTCGGCCATCGTGTCGATTTTTTCACCGTACTCCTTGGTCATCTTGTCCAACTCCTCATATGCCTTGTATTTTTCATCCTCGCCCATTTGCTTGTCGGCTTCCATCTTGGAAACCTGCGCGCGGGCTTCCTCACGCACCTTGCGGAGGGAAATCTTAGCGTCCTCAATGCGTTCATGCATGGTTTTCACCAGCTTCTTGCGGTTGTCTTCCGTCATCTGCGGCAGGTTGAGGCGCACGGCGTCGCCGTCCACCGACGGGTTCACGCCGATGTCGGCTTCCCGGATGGCCTTTTCAATGGCCTGCAACAAGGACTTGTCCCACGGCTGGATGGCCAGCGTGCGGGAGTCAGGCACGGAGATGGACGCCACGGACTTCAGGTCCATGACGCTGTCGTACGCGACGACGTTAATCCCCTCAAGAATGGCCGGGTTGGCACGGCCGGTACGCAGCGTGCCGAGTTCTTTGGACAGGTGGTCCAGGACGGCGTCGTAAGCGGGTTTTTTGGCGACGAGGAACGGGTGCATAGATGAACGTGAATCGTAGAACGTGGAACGTGTATCGTCTGAATTTCGATTTTTCAAGCGTCCTACGTTATGCGTTATGCGTCCTACTTTTTCATGGGAGCGGCGAATCCGAGGAAATAGGCGTCCGCGGACGAAAGGTCCGGGAGCAGACGCAGGGGTTCGCGCGTAGAAGGCAGTTTGTGCGTGGTCCAATTCTTCCCACCGTCAACGGAGCGATAGAACGTCCCGCCGACCGCGTAGGCGATGGCGTCCGGCTTTTCCGGTCCGACGGCCAGGGCGCGGATTTGGACCTGTCCGGCGGCCGTCAGGAGTTGCAGGGGTTCCCAGGTGGCACCGGCGTCTACCGAGCGCAGCAGGCCGTACTCCGTGGCCGCAACGACGGCTTTCCCCTTGGCATCCTGGGCAAGCGCCAGCACCGTATCCGCTCCGCGCATTTTTTTCAACTCCTCCTTGGCCTGGGTCCACGACGCACCGGCATCGGCGGTGCGGTAGAACCCGCCCCCTTTGGTGCCGACGATAACCACGCGGCTGTCCGAGGCACCGACCAGGACGGACGTCACGCCAGACTTGTTATCCAAGGCTCGACGCCACGTCTTGCCGCCATCTTCGGATTTCTGGACGTCGCCGTTCGTTTCCCCCATCCAAAGGACCTTCGGGTTGTACCAATCGAGCGCGAGGTCCGAAATCTGGACGTTGGCGCGCGTTTCGACAAAGACATCCTGGTCAAAGCTGCGGGCGCAGTCCGCCGTCTTGAACAGACGCTGGCCCTTTACGACGTAGGCCGTGCACGTGGCCCTGGGATCCACTTCCACGTCCGCGATGAGGCCGTCGCGAAGCGCCTCCAGGCGCGGGCGCTGCCAGGACGCGCCGGCATCCACCGTGTACGCCAAGCCATTTTCCCGCGTGCCGGCGTAGAAGACCAACGGATCCTGTGGATCCGCCTCCAACGCGACGACGTTCGCGCCCGCCAGCGTGCCGACCCCCTTGGCAGTCGGTAACGCGACCGCCTGCACCCAGCTGTCCCCGGCGTTTCCCGTGCGGTAGACACCGCCATCCGCCGTGCCGATCGTCTTAGCGCCGCCGAACACCGTGCAGCCCTGGCCCGTCAGGACCAAGAGCGAAAGAAGCGGAATGAACGCGAGGGAACGGCGCATAGGGAAAGTCGCTAGGCGAATAAGATGTGTTCCAAGGCAAGCTGCGGATTTACGTGGTGGGCCAGGTCCCGGCGGACATCGGCCAACGCACGCAGGCGGGCAGACCAATCTGCGGCACCTAAGCCGCGCAATTCCTCCCACGGGCGGGACGCAAGGTCCGCGCAGCCGGCGGACGCAAGGAGCGCGTCACGCAGACCGTCTTCCCAGGCATCCAACGTGTCGGCAAACGCTGAAGCTCGGGACGCTTCATCCTTTGGAATCAATGCCGAGGCGCGAGTGCTGCGGGACGCGGGGTCGGATCCAAAGGCCGTCACGAACCCGGAAAAGCCGACGTCGGCCGCGGCGCGGGCGGCACCGTCGCGCAGGAGCGCGAGCGCGCGACCCGGGCGTCCGCGGGACAGGGCCGCGAGGCGCGAGGCGTCGTCTGGCGCCAATCCGCGCACGCCGAGGGCCGTAGCCAACTCTGCGCGCGGACACGGGTGGAGCCGAATTACCTGACAGCGGGACACGACGGTCGCGGGCACGGACTCGACCGACGGCGCCCGCAACACAAGCAACGCGTCGCCGCGCGGCTCTTCCAACGTCTTCAACAACGCATTGGCAGCCTGGACCGTCAGCCGTTCCGCTTCTTCCACGAACACGGCTTTCTTCCCACTAAAGGAGGAGAGGCTGAACCGTTCCACGACGTCGCGGATCTGGTCCACGGACACGCCGCTTTTTTCCTTGCCCGTCTTTTCATCCGACAAGACGCCCACCCGGATGAAATCCGGGCTTTTGTCCGGGGCGGCGCCGAAGAATGCCGCCAGCAGAGCCTCCGCCATGGTCCGGCGGCCGGCCCCCGCAGGGCCGACGAACAACACCGCATGCGGAAGACGCCCGGCCGCAAGGGCCCGGCGCAAAACGGACACGGCGTTTGCCTGTCCGATGATTCCCGTAAACGGATCTGCCATACCGGGGCGTATTCTAGCAGTTTCCCTTGTTTTTTGCCCAAAAACCGCATTTTGTCTATTTGAGACTTACATGATATTTAGCTTATTTTAGCCAATAATCCATGTTTATCTATTGACAGTTCGGTCAAAAGGGGATATACTGCTTCCTCACGATGATCCACCTGGGAAACCTGGTGCCTCACCGTGAACGCCATCGTCCCTGGTGATTTGGAGGAGGACTCCTTCGCCCCCTGCCCTTGCGGGTAAGGAACGAAGCGGCGGCCAAATGGCGCGACTGGGCTTCGGCTCACTCGCTCCATACGCCCGGCCACCATGCGGCATACACCGTCTTCGGACGGTCACTGCGCCGACACGCCTCCAAATCACCGGGGACGACTCCTCGGACCGATCACGGTACGACCAACAACACACGCGTGCGCCATGTGCCGGCACCACGCGTTTCCGCGACCAGCCGCAACTGGTCGCATCTGGAGGGCACATGGCCGATTCCAACACGCAGAAGCTGTACGTCGAGGGCGCGACCGACGAGGCCGCGCTGAAGGCAGCGCTCGGCGAGGGCGCGACGGTCCGGGTTTTCAAGACCGGCGCCATCATCGAGATCGTCGCCGAGAAGGCCGGCGTGTTCCTCAAGGCCGGCACCATCGCCGTCGCCGGCAAGGACCACCCGGTCACGCCGCCGCGCGAGCGGCCGGTGAAGCCCCAGGCGGAGACGCCGAAGGCCGGCAAGCCGGCCGTGCCCCCGATCCCCAAGGGACCGGTCGCGGTGAAGCCGGGCCCCCGCCCCGCCGTCGCGCCCCCCAAGGGCATGACGATGACGGTGGCGCGGCCGGCCCCGCGGCCGGTGGAGGACCACTCCGCGGAGCTCGCCGAGCTCCGCGGGAAGAACAAGGCCCTCCGCCGCCGCCTCGACGAGCTCGAGGCCGCCGCGCGGAAGAACGCGTGGCTCACGGACGAGAGGGTGAGGTACTTCCTCGCCCAGAACGCGGTGTCGCTCCTCCTCGGCCGCGAGGTCGGGGAGGACGGCACCATCCTCGTCCTGGAGGCGGACATCGGGGCCTTCGTGGGCACGCCCGAGAAGGCGTCCCACACCCTGATGCTCATCCGGTACTACCTGGACGCGCACGGGATGAAGGAGGCGAGGATCGGTTTCGAGGGCAACCTCGAGACGAACCGCCACGACGACCGGGAGGACGCCAAGAAGGCGGCCGACCCCGCGCGCACCACCCTCGCCGACGCCCAGCGGGCCAAGGCGAAGGAGCGCGGCCACAAGAGGCACAAGGCGAAGGGGGCGCGCAACGCGTCCCCGACGACCGAGGCGCCCGCCCCGGTCCCGCCTCCCCAGGCGGAGATCGCCGCGGCGCAGCAGTAAGCGTCCGCACATTCCCCGCCGGAGGGTTTCCGGCGTATCTACGCCCCACGCGCAGATGCGCGTGGGGCAGAAAGGATCGGTGCATGAAGCATCGGTAGAAACGGACGGGTCTCGTAGGTGCCCGACCGTGGATACACAAAGCCTGCGCGGGGAGTGGTTCTCCTCGAAACGGGAGTCGCGTCCCGAACTCGCCAGACCTAGGGGCGGCCAACACTTGGCGCCCCGATCTCTCAAGTCCATGAGCCCCGCTCGTGGCATTAAGAGATCTTTCAACCTAAACCCCCTCCAGGAAAGGAGGTGAACGCACATGGAGACGATCTGGCGGGCGCCGAAGCCCCCGATTGTGCCCTGGCCGCCCTATGGCGCGCCCAGGGCGTCCCCCCACCGCTATCGCCCCGGTCGGGCAGCCAAGCGCATTGCCCTGGCGGCGTGGGGGAGCGAAACCGGTTTCATAAAAACCGGAAGGGCGGCGTGAAACCGCCAGAGCGCCTCGCGTCGCGAGCACTATCCGCGAGGCATGACTGTCCACCTTGTACAGAAACAAGAGGTTCCGTGCACTCCGGGTTCTGCCTTTCCCGAAAAGAAGGCTCCTGAGCGTGGAGGTCAACGGCTACGACTCTACGGAGAACGATCTGACTTGGTCAGCAGTTCTCCGGCAATTTCCAAGAATTGAGCAGAGGCTCGACGCTTGAAACTTGCCCGACGCAAAAACCGCCGATTCGTGTCTCGGACGCCGACTCCTGTTGGCGCGCCGAGGTGCGAATCGGTGGTTTTTCGTTTTACGCTTCGACCGACACATCCTGCGCCCCGCGCCAGGCGAGGTCGAACAGCCCGCGGACGGCGCCGGCCATTTCCTTGCTGGTAATGACGACCGACAGGATGCGCGGGTGGTAGGCATAGAGGAACACGCAGCTGCCGCGCACAGTGATTTCCCCGCGCATGGGAATGAGCGCGGACGACACGATGCGGATCTTCGCCCCGGGCAATGACGGGGCTTTTTTGGCATCCGGTTCGTCCATGACCAAGAGCGCCCGGGCGGACACGCCTTCCAGTTTCTTCAGGTGGTCGCCCTGCCCGCGGTGCAATTCACGGCGTTCCATCACGTCATCGTAGGAAAGCAGCTGGACGAATTCCCCGCGCAGGCCGAGAAACATCTTCCGCACGGTTTCCAATCCTTCCTCCCCTTCCAAATACCGCACGTGCGGCTTGGGTCCCTCCGCGTTAAACAGCGCCATCAGCATCGGCAGGGTGCCGGCCAGGACTTTCTCTTTCCCTTCCACGTCGGCGCGTTCCGCCGCAAGGATCGCTTCCAGGCGCTGGGGCGCCTCCGGGACAAAACGGCGCGTGCCGCCCTTCCCCTCCCCCGCGACCAACCCGCGTTTCTCCAGGGTTTCGAGCGTGGCGTACGTCGTGGGACGGCTCACGCCGGACTTGCGCGCGGCTTCCAACGCCGTCGCGCTCCCCAGTTCCAAAACGGCGGCATACGTCGCCGCTTCTTTTTCGGACAATCCCAGGCGCACCAGGGACTTGAGCGTCGCTTGGATCATACGTGCAGGGCGCGCCAGGTGAGCTCCGCCGTTTTCTCCCAGGAGAATTGCTTCACGCGCGCCAGGCCCTTTTCCCGCAAGGCGGCGCGCAATGGGGCGTCCGTCGCCAGGCGCTGCAATGCCTCGGCCCAAGCGTCCATTTCCTTAGGCGAAACGTACAAGGCCGCGTCTCCAGCGGCTTCACGCAGCGGCGGAATGTCGGCGGCAATAAGCGGCGTGCCGGACACCATGGCTTCCAGCGCCGGAATGCCAAAGCCCTCGTACGCGGACGGGAACGTAAACGCGGTGGCGCCAGCCATAAGCGCGGCGGCCGCGTCGGATTCCAAGTACGGGATGAAGCGGATGGAGGCGGCGGACGGCACGGCGGCCGCATATTCCCGCACTTCGCGCGCGCCGTATCCATCCGGACCGACCAATACCAATTCGAACGGGTCGCCGACGCCGCGGCGCTGCTTGAACTGGTCGAAGGCGCGCACCAGCGTCAGTTGGTTCTTCCGGTGTTCCAGGCGGCCGATGCACAGGAAATAGTGCGCGCCGACGCGGTAGCGCGCGCGGAACGCGTTCACTTCTTCCGCCGTATGCGGACGGTACGCGGCGCCCGGAGCAAGCGGCGTCACCGTGATGCGGTCGGCCGGATATTTGTAGACGGTCGCGATTTCCTGACGGGAGAATTCGGACACGGTCAAAATGCGCGTCGCCGATTTCAACGCGCGGGCCGTGGCCGCTTCCAAGCGGCGGCGGCTGCCCGCGTCATAGAGGCCCGGCAGCCGCCGGAAGGCGACATCGTGAACCGTCGTAACCGTCGCCTTCCCGGGCCCGCGCGGCGGAAACGCCGGCAACCCTTGGGCCGGCACAAACAGGACGTCCGGCGGGTTCGTCTTCATCTCCCAGCCCATGCGCAACCGCATCCACCCGGGGAGGGTCCACGGAAGAACGGACGTTTCCCAACCCGAAGGCATGTCGCCAAGCGGCGGCGGCAACGGGCCCGGCGCGTACAAGCGAACCCGCTCCCCTTGGGCGAGGGGGCGGGTTTTGAATTGCTGGATCAGGTTGTAGGCGTACCACTCCACGCCCGTCTTGTTCGGCTTGGCGGCGGACGACGCGTCGATGCCCAGGATCATACCTAGCTGGTGAAAATGCTGCGCTTATAGGCGTCCAGGTTTTCCAGCGCGACGCCGGTACCCTTGGCGACACACATCTGCGGATCCTCCGCGACGAAGGTCGGCACGCCGGTCGCCTCCGAGATGAGGCGGTCCAGGTTGCGCAGCTGGGACGACCCGCCAGACATGACGATCCCCTTGTCCATGACGTCGGCGGACAATTCCGGCGGCGTCTTCTGCAACACTTCCTTTACCGTGGCGATGATGCCTTCCAATTCGTTCTGGATGGCGTTCGTCACGTCGTCGGAGGTGACTTCCACGATCTTTGGCAGGCCGGTGATCATGTCGCGGCCCTTCACTTCCATGGTCAGCTTGTCCGGCATGTACATGGCCGAGCCGATGTTGATCTTGATGTCCTCGGCCGTGCGTTCGCCGACGGCCAGGCCGTACTTGCGGCGCACGTATTCGGAAATGGCCTGGTCGAATTTCACTCCGCCGATACGGACGGAAGCGGACGCGACGATGCCGCCGAGCGAAATGACGGCCATTTCGGCCGTGCCGCCACCGATGTCGATGATCATGTGGCCCGACGGCGAGCCGATCGGAATGTTCGCGCCGATGGCGGCGACGATGGGTTCCTTAATGACGTACGCGGCCTTGGCACCGGCGGCCAACGTGGCGTCAATCACGGCGCGGCGCTCCGTGCTGGTGATGCCGCCCGGGACCGCGACCATCACTTCAGGCCGGAACAGGCGCATACCGCCGAGCGCCTTGTTGATGAAGTACCGCAACATTGCCTCCGTGGTGCGGTAGTCGGCGATGACGCCGTCCTTTAACGGGCGGCGGGCGACGATGGTGTCCGGCGTGCGGCCCAACATGTCCTTTGCCTCCTTGCCGACGGCGAGCACTTTTTTGTCCGCGTACGAGATGGCGACGACGGACGGCTCGTTGATGATGATGCCGCGCTTGGGCACGTAGACGAGGACCGTGGTGGTCCCCAAGTCGATGCCGATTTTCTTGATAAACATATCGTGGAACGTAGACCGTGGATCGTAGATCGTTCGAATAATCGCAAGCGCCTTTCCCCCGTTTTACGTTCTACGTTATGCGTTCCACCTAAAACCCCACGGAGAACGTGCGGTCGCCGTCCAACGTCGTTTGCAAGGAATAGGTCCCGTCCCCCCACTTTTCGCGGGGCTCGGCGGGATCGGCGGTCGCAAGCTTCTTACCAAACGACAACTCGAGCGTCAACGCGCGCGGATTGGCCCCCAACTGCTTTTTCGCCCACAGGCGGTACGCGCCGTTTTCCCAGACGGATTTCGACAGGGCGTCGGGCAGGACGTATTCGAACGTGAGGTCGCGCGTCTCCCCCGGCTCCACGGAAACGAAGGTGCCGAACGAAGTCAGGCCGAGTTCTTCCGCAACGTCGGTCGACCCAGGCGAGCGGGACGGATTTTTGACCTTGTCGTCGGCAAGCGATCCTGTCGTGGCGACCAATTTACTTCCCTTGGGAACGTACAAGCGGACATAACTGCGGTACCGCGACGTTTTCCAGTCAAAGGAGCCGTGGTGCGCATACCGGACGGTTGCCTTCGCTACCAACTGACGACTGTTGTTGAAGCGCAGCGCGTAGGAAATGGTCCGGTCCACCACCGGGTCGGACTTGAGCCCGCCCAGGTTGGCGTCCACGAACTGGAACATGTCCTCCCCCGCCGCGGACGGCGTCAGGCGACCACCCCAGCCGTCGGCGGACAATAGGTCCTCTACGCGCTGGTCCTCGCTGTAGAGGGCGACGTGTTTTTTCTCAATGTTGCGTTCGAACGCGGCAATCACCGACGGCCAGGACGACAGCGGCAGGTTGAATAGCCGAGCACGGACAGCGTCCACCAGGCCGAGCAAGGCGCGTTTGCGTTCGTCAAACGGAATCCCTTGGTTCACGAAGTTCTGTTCCACTTCATGCTGCAGCAGGTCGTACACGTTGTCGGCGGTGTAGGTTTTCCCTTCCACCGTGACCGGGCCCACAATGCGCAACAAATCGGAAGCGAACGCAGGCGTAAGGCCAATCAAATTGTGCACCGGCACGGGCGCCAAGGCACCGACGCGCTGGGACGGCGCGGCCAGGGCGATTTCGGCCTGGCGGCGGTCCAACAGCGACTTGGCAGATACCGCGAAATCCGGCGACCAATTGGCGTCGCGGAAGAAATAGCGCGTCAGGCCCAAATAACGCGTAATAGGCGCGGGCGGACGGGTCACGACCAAGTTTTCCACCGGATGGTCCAGGTTGTAGACATCGTACGTCTCCATGGAACGGACGTCGCCGTCCTTCATGTCCACCAAGGCGTAGCTGCCGACGAAACCGCCGCCCGGGCGCAGTTCCGCGTTGTTCAAGAACACCAACATGGTGGTCTTTTGCTCGCCTAGGCCCGCGAATTGCGGCAAGAGGCGGGCGCCCATGGACAGCACACGCAACGCATCACGGCTTTCTTCCAGCTTATTCACAAACGGCGACAGCGCGGCCACCACCGGGGCGGCCAGTTCATCTTGCGAGAGCGCGGCCATGTCCGCGACCGCGATGTCCACGTCGACCGCGGCGCGTTCCAATTCAGGCGCGGCGGAGGCCAAACGCTGCAACATGGCACGTTTGGTTTCCGGCGGCAGGGTCGCGAACGTGGCGCCGGCATCCACGCCGGCCGTGACACCGTCCAACATGCCGGACAACCGCAAGACGTCGTCACCGACGCCGGTCAAACGTTCCACGGCGGACAGCACGGAACGGCCCGCACGCACGGTGGTCTGCACGGCGGACAGCTGCGCGCGGGCCCATGGCAACACGGCAATGGCGCGCACCAACCCCACGCGGCGTTCGGCCAAGCCGAAGCGTTCGTCCGCGACCTTCAGCTGCGCGCGGGCGGCGGTGATATCCAGGTCCGCGGCCGCGTCCCGGGCGCGCATCAAGGCGTCTTTGCCGTCTAAAGCGAATAGAGCCGCCTGTGCCCCGGCGACACCCACGACGGCTACCCAAACCGCAAACAACCCGCCCAGGGCAAGCAAAAGGCGGCGCGGCACGCGCACCGGCCGGCGTGCCGGTTTCAACGTATGAATAACGGGCTGTTCCTCCAAGAAATTCGGCTGGTGCATAGCGGGGACAGCGTACCATTTTTCGCCTCAAATAGCAGCCCTGGAACGATTGACAAAAGGGCCAAAAAATGGTATAGTTAGATCTACTCAAACGTGCCAAAAGGCCTTGTAAATACAGGAAAACGGCTCTGAAAAGAGCCCTTCTCCTGTTCCCGCAAGGAACAGGTCCATCCCGGACCACAGCGCCGACAGACCGCCCGGTCGAGTCGGTACGGAGTGCACAATGAACCGTATTGCGTTCACGCTCGTGGCTCTGCTCGCCGCTTGCCAGGAGGCACCTGCCTCTCGCACCCCGGAGGAAACTCCGAAGACGGCGGAGGCGCACAGCGTCTCCGTCGGGTACGGTGCCCCCGATGGTCGTCAGGGATACAGCCCCTACGACCAGATCAACCTCGGCGACGAGGCAAAGGAGTTCTTCCAAGTCAGGATCGTTACGGATGGGGCCTTGTTCGCCGGAATCACGTTCCGCCTGGACGTGACTGGGACCAAGTCCGACGGAACCTTCGTGTACTACGGGGGTCCGGACGAGGCGAAGTTCTTCGACACCTGTGATCTGAAGACGTTCGCCGGAGACACCCTCAGTGCCGCGAAACCGGTGGTCATCGGAGAGGCTCCCTACAACGTTCCACTGGTCACGCTCAAGCTGGCCACGCCCGTGGCCGTCTCGGGAGACAGCCGCTTCTGGCTCACCTGTCAGACGAAAAAGGACGACCCCGCCGGGGCCGTCTCCCTACGGCTCTCGGCGTACCTTGTCGAAGTCGAGATAACGGATACGGCCGGGACCGCGATCGAAGCGTCCGTGTGGGGCAGGAACCCGATGGGTGTGCTGAAACACACCGCCGCCACCCCGTAACCTCGCGCATCCGCGCGGCAAAGAGCACACTCGCTCTGCGCCCCGCGGGTGCGCTCTTTGTTTTTGTGGACTCCCCCGTTCCCCCTCTTACGAAGAAGGGGTTGCCGGTTCCCATGCCTTTCCTCTCTTCAAGAGGGAGTTAGAGGGGTCTTTTATGTCGCTAAACCAAGTTTCCGTTCCACGGCCGTCACCCGGCGTTCCAGGCGATCCATGCGGCGGGTCGGGGCGACCAGTTCAATTTCAACCGTCTCTTGGAGTTTGGTCACTTGGTCGGCAACGGTGAGGACCTCGTTCCGTACTTCTTGGATTTCAGAGCGGAGTTCTGTACGTACTTCTTGAAGACCCGAGTGAAGTTCCGACTTCAGCGCGACGTTCTCCTTGAGAAATTCAACGAACTCATCTTGCTTCTCACGAAATGCCCTAAATTCACCCGAGAGGGTGTCAAACTTCTGGTCTAACTGCGCTAGCGTCGTCTTCTTTGCCATACGTCTGTGATTATAGCCGGGGGAAAGGGCTCCTTCCAACCCACTCGAAAAATGACCTTTTGTCAACGGTCCGCGTGTGGATAAAACGAAAAAGAAGCGGCTCACGCGAACCACTTCCTCGCTTCTTTTGCCGTGACCTTCTTTCCCTTTTGGACGAAGGCGCGGCGCTTGAGCCGGCCCGGCAGCTTGCCCCAGGCGCGAAGCCAGCCACCGAAAGCCGATGGACGCAGCGCGAGCGCGTACAAAAACCGCCCCACGGCGTACGGGAACCGCCACGGCCAGGACAGGAGCGCGTTTGCGAACGGCTCGTTCTTCCATGCCATCAGCACGCGATCGGCCGCGGCGGCGCGGGCGGCGCTTGCGGTCCCCGGTAACCCAAACGGCTCCTTGGGCGTCACCGTGATGGATGGACGGAAGCGGTAGGCGACGGCTTTGGGCGTTACGCGTACGTCCCAGCCGCGCAAACGCAGGCGCCAGGCCAAGTCCGCGTCCGCGGAGGCGCCGCCGACGTCCGGGTCAAAAAACCAGTCGCCGTCGCGGATGTCCTCCAACGCGGAAGCACGGTAAAGCGCAAGGGACGGCGGCGCGGCAAAGACGGACGTCGCCTGGTCCCACTGGCCCTGGTCCATGGCACCGGCCGCGCGCGGACGGAAGCGGCGGAAGCGGTCCGCGTTCACGCCCAACGAATCGATGACGTCGGAGCGGACCAGGTCCGTGACCGGATCCTCGCTTCCCGGCTCGCGGAACGCGCGCAGGATTTTTCCGCACACGACCGCCGCGTCCGGATGCGCGTCGGCTTCCGCGACCAGCGCTTCCAGACATCCCGGCGTGAGCATCACGTCCGGGTCCGCGCACAACACGTAGCGCGTGGCGCGTTCCTCCGGCCCCCACGCGGAAAGCGCCAGGCGAATGGCCTGGTTACGCGCCGCGGACACGCCCAGGTTGCGCACGTTGCGCAGAAACGTCGCCTGCGGGCAGCGCGCGCGGACAAACCGTTCCGCGCCATCGTTCGACCCGTTGTCCACGGCCTGGATCTGCAGACTGACGCCGGTTTGCGCCGTAAGCGACGCAAACAATTCCGGCAGGAATTCCATCCCGTTGCTCGTGACGATCGCAGTGAAGACGCGAGGACGGTCGGCCATAGTTACGAGCGTCTTTTCTTGGTGACGTCAAAGCCCAGGTATTTCCCGAACATCATGCGCGTCTGCGCGTCAATGGCGGGAAAGGCGCCGAACAAGGCAAACGTAATGGGTAGCAGCAACCATTGCAGGAACATCGTCGCCCACATGTGGGACGGCGTCTTTTTGGGCCGCGGCGGCAGAAGAGCCAGCGACAAGCCGGCGGAGACGAACACGCCCGCCATGGACAGCCGCATGATGACTTCCAGCGTAAAGGGCGCCGCCTGTACCAAGGCGCTTCCCTGCCCGGTGGCAAACTGCAGCGGCAGCCAGCCCAGGAGGAAAATGAGGAGCGGCGCCGTCGCCCACGTGTACATGCCCTCGATGTGGTTGAAAATATACCACGCCTTCCGCGCGCGCGGGACCTGCGGATCCGCTTTGAATGCCTCGATCATGACCGGCAAATGCTCCACGCCCCACGCCCAACGGCGCTGCTGCTTGTAGAGCGCCACGAGCGCCTCCACGTACGTCTTTCCCGTGACCGTATCCATGGATACCGGCAAGAACACCGGCGTCACGCGGTAGTCCCCGTGGTAGTGCAAAAACGCCTGCAGGAAAATGCGGGAATCCTCCGACACGATGTCCTTTTGCCAAAACCCGACGTCCTTCAGCATCTTCCACGGCATGGAGTGGGACGAAAACGTCCACAGGCGTTCCGGACGCGCCAATTCGCCGAGCAGCCAGAACGTGGTGCCGAACGCGGCAATGCGCACGGGCGCCGGACTGGACCAAATGTTGTTGGAGAACAACGCGACCGGCTGGAAACTGGTCCGCGTCGGGTTGGGGACCGTGACATACAACCACGTCAGGTGGGAGAAGTACTGCGGGTGCGCGATGGTGTCCACGTCGAACGCGGAGGCGATGACGTCTTCATCCTTCAGGTCCGGTTCCGTTTCGGCCAGGAGCTTGGCAACTTGGTTTCCCGCCCAGTTCAAATTGGACCCCTTGCCCGGGATCTCATTCGGCAACCCCATGGGGTGCTCCGTGACGAAAATGCGGCCGAACGTCTTGCCGAATTCCCGTTCCGCCCGCTCCGCGACCTTGCGGAAGCGTTCCGCGTCGCGCTCCTCTCCCGCCAACACGATGAACATCCGTTTGCTCGGGAACTTGGCGGCGGCCAAAGACGACAGGGTTTCGCGCACGATGTCCCAGTCCTCCTTGTACGTCGGCAAGAAAATGAGGTGGCGGATCCGGTCCGTCTCGCGCATCTCTCCCAAGGTCGCCTGCCAGTCCACATTGGTCACCCGACCATACTCGCGCCAGGCGGCAAACAAATGGATGACGAAGTAGGCAACGCGGAACAGCCAGCCCAGATCAAAGACAATGATGAGGACGATGGCGACGGTCGGTGCCCAAATCGAAAGCACGAGGGCCGCCAGGAGCGTCCCCCAGACAAGCACACCGGGCAGGATTTCCCATGCCCGGTGTGTGCCGTAGGCGTATTTGCTGAGATCGGGCATGCGTTTACTTCTCGGACGAAATGTCCTTGGAAAGGCGTTCCAGGACGCGTTCCGCGTGGGAACGGCCGCCCAGGCCGAAGGCCAACCCGCCGGCAATGGCGAGCATGGCGACCAAGCCCGTGAACAGCGTGCGGATCAAATCCGGGGCGATTTCCAACTGCACCAACGCGGCCATGAAGCTGAAGACGACGATGGCCCACTTGGCCAACCCGGCCAGGAAGGCGCCGGAGGACAGCTTGGCGGCTTCCACCGCGGACTTTACCAACGTGCGGACGAAGTTGCCGAGCAGGATGCCGGCCAGCAGGATGATGACGGCCACAATCACGTTCGGCACGTACAGCACGACCTGCTTCAAGAACTCCGTCACCTGGGACCAGCCCAAGATGTCGGTGGCGGCGATCAACGCGACGATGATGAAGAACCACTTCACGATCCAACCGAGCAGGACGCCCAGCTTCAGGTTCAATCCCACGCGTTCGAACGGCTTGTTCAATTCAAGCTTGTTCAGGAACTCGTCGATCTTGAAGAACTCGGCGGCGCGCAAGATGACGCGGTTCAGCGCCACGGCGACGGCGAGGCCCAAGAAGAAGACGATCAACGCGCCGATGACGGCCGGCAGCGAACCGACGATGCTTTCCCACAGGCGCAGCACGGAACCTTGGACGATTTGCGAGAAGATAGGCATAACTAGGGTTTAATCGTGATGTTCGGCGGGCGGTTGTACGTGGGCTGGGCGAACGCCTGCACACCTTCTCCCACCGCCTGCGGGATTGGCAAGTGCGCGGCCAATTCCCTCAACCCGTGGTTGTCCGGGTTTTCCACCGGAATCACCGGCAGGTCCGCGGCAAACGCGACGGCGTTGGCGATGACCGTGCTGACGCGACTGGACGTAAACGCACCCGGGCCGGTGACCACGGCAATGGCCGACAGGTCCGCGTGCGGATCGATCTTCCAAGTTTCCAAGGCCTCGGAAACCGCCTCTAGGTACCGCTCCGGCGGACAGGTCACCTCCACCTCCCTTACGAGCGCACCCTTGTCGGCCAATCCGAGGGAAATGCGTTTAATGTCCTGGGCGGAGATAAGCAGGATCATACGTGGAGCCGGTCGACCATGACGATTTTCTGTCCTTCCGTAATGGAGAACAAGAAGCGGTCCATGACCTGGCGGCGATACTGGTATTCTTCTTTGGTCAGTACCGTATAATTGATCTCGTGGCCGAGTTCTTTTTCAAAGTCGGCGACGACTTTGCGCAGGCCGCCCTGGTCCATGGCACCGACGATCAAAATGTCCGTGGCGACGTCCGCGTTGTTCATGAAACGCCCCGTGAACACCAAATAGTCCACCTCCCCCTGCGCGCAGATGCCTTGCACCAGGTTCTGCTTCAACAAAATCTGCACCTTGGTAAACAAGGAGCGCAGGTCGTGGTACAAAATGGCCTCCACGTTGGCCGTATAATACTTCTTGCGTTCGGCCAGGGTCTTGCCGCCGGCAACGCGTTCGTTCACGAGCCCCAAATCCATCAGGTTTTTCAATTCCCGACGGACGGAATTCAGCTGGGCGTCAATTTTCCGCGTCAACTCACGGACGAAAAAAGCCTCTTCCGGGTGAAGGAGGAACAGGCTCAGGAGCCGTGCCCGGGTCTGTGAACCGAACAGTTGCTCAAGGCGGAAAACGTTGGTGGGCATAGGGACCTCGTTGCTGTATAATCTAGCCAAATCTAGCCAAACGAGCAAGCGGCTATGTCCGTTACACTGAAAGCTGGCCGATATCAGGAACCAGACGCCCCTACCGCCGCGGAAACCGTGGTCGGCCCCCTCGCGGGACGCGAAGGGTACGTTTTCGGTTTTTGGCAGGTCCGTCCGCTCCCCCGCAACGGGTCGGAGGCGCTAACAGCCCTGCTGGACGAGCACCTGGCCCTGCTGGCCGAGGACGTTACGCCCGGCGCCAACGTCCAGCATAAGTTCGAACGCTTCCTGCGCTCCTTGAATGAAGGCCTTGCGGCCCGCGTGCGTGAGGGCGGATTGGACATCCCCGTCGGCCACGTCCACGCCATGGTCGGCGTTGCCTGCGAGGGCGCCTTGTTCTTCTCCGGCATGGGTGACTTGTCCGCACTGTTCCTGCACCGCCGCCCGGACGGGCAATACCAGGTCTACAACCTGTTCCGCAGCATCCAGACGGAGCAAACCCTCCCCAGCTGGGAAAAGCCGTTCGCCGTGGTCTTGGACGGAGATTTGAACCCGGGCGACGCGCTGTGCATTTCCAACAATGACTTGCAGCGCTTTGTCCCGCAGGACGAATTGAACCGCTACCTGTCTTCCCTGCCGCCGGTTTCCGCCACGGAAAAGATCCGTCAGCATTTCCCGGCACGCACGGACTTGTCGCTCCTGATCCTGCAGGCGTCAGAAATCGGCGCGCACATGATGGACCGCGCCACGCCCCGTGGAGAAAGCTCCGTGGAACGCATGGTAGAAAATGAGGCGGAAACGGACCGCCTCCTGGCGGACCAAGGTCCGTCCCTGGTGGGCGCGCTCAAAGCCCGTTTGGCCCGCTGGAAGGAAGCCCGCGTTTCCGGCGTCCGTCGCCCGGGCATGGTCCGCGTGGTCGGCGCCATCAAGACCGTGTTGCGTGTGCTCATTTCCCTCTTCCTCTGGATGCGCAAAACCGGCGGGGCCCTGGCAAAGGTCCGCAGCCGCACGGAATTTATCCACGCGTTCAAGTCCCAAGGGCATGGACTCTTGGAAACGCTCCGCAACCGCGTCCGCCGCGTCCCGCCGTCCAGCCGCTACCTGTTGGCCGCGGCCGGCATGCTCGGCATCGCGCTCTTGGTGGGCGTAAACGTCTTGTCCCGCTCGCAAGCGCGGCTCAAGGCGGATGAGGCGTATCGCGCCCAAGTGGTCAGCGCGGAGGAAAAGCGCGACCAAGCGGCCGCCGCCCTGATCTACCGTGAGGACGACCGCGCCCGCGCGCTTTACAAGGAGGTGCAGACCATCGCGGACGCGCTGCCATCCGACACACCGGAACGCAAAGCCGTCGCGGACCGCCTGCACGCGGACGTCGTCTCCGGCCTGGACCAGATCCGCCACGTCGTGAATATTCCGAACCCGCCGGTCGCGGCCGACCTTGCCACCATGGGAGGCGACCTTCGCGGCGGCACGGCCTTGGCCACGTTCGGCAAAGACCTCTACGCGTTCGGCTCGGACCGCAAGGCGTACCGCTACGACCCCGGCTCCAAAGCGTTCGCCCGCGTGGACGCGGCCGTCGGCGACGTCGGCACGGCCTTGGCCACGGTGGAAACGGCCAAGGACGTCCTGTACCTGGACTCCCGCCCCGGCATTTCCCGCTTCGACCCGGCCAACAAGCAGCTGCAGGTCACGGACCTGAAGCCCGGCACCAATACGTGGGCCGACTTGGTCGAATACAGCAACCGCCTCTACGTGCTCTCGCCTTCCGCGGGACAAGTGGTGCGATACTCCATCAATGACCGCGGCTTTGACGGCGGCAGCAACTGGATCAAGGCGAAAAGCTCGGACCTGTCCCAAGCGGTTTCCTTGGCCATCGACGGCACGGTGTACGTGCTGCGCCCCGACGGCACGGCAGTGCGCTTCGCCACCGGCAACGAAGTCGGTTGGGCCCTGCAGGTCGCGGACCCGCCCGTCACCGGCGCCACGGACATCTGGACGGACGCGGACAGTACCTTTGTCTACGTCTTAGACCCCGCCGGCAAACGCCTGCTGGTGTACGCAAAAGAAACCGGCGCGTTCACGTCCCAGTATTACTCGGACGCGTTCGCGGACTTAAAGGACTTCCACGTGGACGAAGCGGCGCGGACCATCTACCTGCTCTCCGGTTCCAAGCTCTTCGCCATCGCCGCGACGCATCTCAAGTAAAAACAAAACACCGCCCGTGAGGGCGGTGTTTTTGCAAGGTTACTTGAGGGAGACCTTGGCGCCGGCGGTTTCGAGCGTCTTCTTGAGGGCTTCGGCAGCGGCCTTGTCCAGGCCGGCCTTCACCACCTTCGGAGCGCCGTCGACGACAGCCTTGGCTTCGGCCAGGCCGAGACCCGTGGCTTCGCGGACCGCCTTGATGGCGTTGATCTTGTTTTCACCGGCGGCTTCCAAGACGACGTCGAAGGCCGTCTTTTCTTCCGCGGCGGCGGCACCGGCGCCAGCGCCCGCCATCATGACGGGGGCGGCGGCGGACACGCCGAACTTGGATTCAAGGACCTTCACCAATTCGGCGAGGTCGATGATGGACAACTTTTCGATGGTTTCGACGAGCGCGGCGAACTTCGCCGGCACTTCGACCTTGATTTCTTCGGACATAGGAGGAATGTGAGGATTAAGCGGCGGGGGCCTGGTCCTTGGTCGCGATCGCGTTCAACGCGCGGACGAACCCGGACACCGGGGAGTAGATGGAACCGACCAGCTTCGCGTAGAGCTCCGTCTTGGACGGGAGCTTGGCGAGCGTCTTCACGTACGTGGCATCGACGGACTTGCCGTCCATCATGCCGCCGACGATCTTGATCGCTTCGCGGTCCTTGGCGAGCGCGGCGACCATCTTGGCCGGAGCGACTTCATCCTGCATGCCGAAGGCGGTCAGGATGGAACCGTCGAAGGAGGCGACGTCCACGTCCACGCCGGCGTCCTTGAAGGCGCGGGCCAACAGGGACTTCTTGGCGACGACGACTTCCACGCCTTCCTTGCGGCCCTGGGCGCGCATCTTGTCGGCGTCTTCCATCGTGTAGCCTCCGATGGAGGTGAACACGGCGGACTTCATGCGGCGAGCCTTGTCAGCCAGCTTGGTGACAATCTCGGCCTTTTGGGAACGATTCTTGGGCATAGGGGGTTTGGGGAATCGTGGATCGTGGAACGCATAGCGTGGATCGTTCGATAAGCGAACTTCCGACGTTCTACGTTCTACGGTCTACGCTCCACGTTTTCAGATTCGACCTTTAAACAAAATCTCCACGGTTTTTAAGGCCGGGGAGATCGGGAAACGGGGCGAAATCGCCTATTTCCACGCCTCGACGGGGCTTATGCTGCCCGTATGGGCAACGACCCGTTTTCTGCGGCCGTGGGAGATTTGCTGAGAGATTATATTACCGTGACCTAATAGTCAATAGTTGTCATCCTGGGGCGAGACGAATCTCTGGGAAGCCCCTTCATTCCTCCGGGCTTCCTCCTTACTCCAACCCTTCACATGAACACCGAACTTAATCCGGCTCACGGTAGAGTTACGAAACTCTGAACTTCCACTCCCTCCCGCCTCAACAAAATGCAGGACCTTGATGCCACCCCGGCCCTCTATTTTTTCTCCCTGCTCGACAGATACTGCAATATCGAATTCTACCGTTCGATTTTCTTTACTATCTACCAGCGCTAAATCACGTGTTGCTAATTTAGTTGCTTCATCGACCGCCGAGACTAGGTCAAGAAGCGCTGTTTTTACGAATTCCTTTAATTCCATAAATCCAGAATATTAGATGTTCCCACTCCTGAAAAACTCCTCTGTCTCCTTATCCGTGAAATACACGTAACAGCCCTTCATGCCGCGAGTCATTAATGTCCGATACGTGTTCTTGATAATCGTATCGGCTTTTTGTTTGGCCTGTTCCGGATCGAGCTTCGCTAATTTTTTATACCCGCTGAGCGACTTGTCGGTACTGGCGCGTTCGTCTGGGTTCGTGACGATCTGTCCATTCCGTACGACGAGATCGGGTCCGACGATTACGCCGACATAATCAACTTCCAAGCCCTGGCACGTATGGATGCAGCCGATTTCTTTTACTGATTCCGGCGCGATAATCCAAAGGTTTCCATCAGTTGCCAGGTTCCAGCGAGCAGCAAAGTCGTGTTCGGGAATAACGATATCATTCAGTAGTTTCTCGCCCCTACTCACCCAATCCCAACAATACCCCGCCACAAGGCGGGCCTTGTTGTTGATCTTATTCTTTTCGTAAATCAGGTCGCGCAACTCATTCGGTGAGCCAACGACGCGGAAATCATAGTTCGTTCCTTCTAGAGTTTCGTTGGCCGTCTCATGGATTTGTAGCGCGCTGTCCAGCCATGCGAGGTATCCGTCCGATCCGTTACAGCGGAATTGGGACGTGAGCGACAATTGCGTTACCTCCGCCCCAAACGAGCGAGCCCACATAGCAATTTCTTCCTTCTCCCCGATATCACCAAACGTTACCTTTTGATCTTCATCGATGAAGAAGACCGAAAACTTCGACGCGTAAATGGCTTCTTTTATCTGGTTCTCACCCAGATTTTTAAACATGCCTGACTTTTTAACGAGCCGGTGCGCTTCGTCGATTATGAGCGCATCAAAATCACCTTCCGCAGATTCCGTAAAAGATCCTGAACCGGAAAACAGGTTAGAGATTTCTGTCTTCTTCATGGTCCCAGTCAATTTACTTTCATACACCGCACGGGGCGCCGCGTTTTTGGTGACGTACTGGGCGGTCAAACCAAGCTTAATCAAGTGAACGAGCAAATTCACCGCCACGACAGACTTCCCTGTTCCTGGGCCACCTTCAACGATCAGCACGTTCCGACGACCTTCTGTAGATTTTTTTGCCAAACTTACCGCCGTCTCAAACACAACCTTCTGGTCGTCGATCATGACGAATTCCTGGTTTCCCTTCAGCATGCCCGCCATCGCATCAGCCAAACTCTTTGATGGCCGGATCTTACTATTGTCGATCCGGTACATGATTTTTGTCGCGTCTCCGTACTTCACATATTTCTTAATGAATGTGCGGAGTTTCTCCTGATCCTCTTCACCTGCGAAAAACGCAGGGGCCTTCGCAAGCCAGTCCTGATAGAACGCGTTCGTAATCACGTCGTCCTCCACGTAGTTATGGAGGTAGGCGCATGGTTTAAGTTGAATATCCTCCTCGTTCACCGTGACATTGAACCCACGCAAAAGAGCGGCGTAGGACCACGCCTGATAGGACGGGTGGCTTACTTCCGCACTTCCATTCCGAAAACGCGTCACGACTACGCCGTCTTTTTCCGTCTTCTCTGCTTCTTCCCATTGCTTCAGCTCGATAAGGACTGCGTGATCTTTCTTATCTGCGTCTTGTCCGGTCAAAATAAAATCTACCCGTTTACTTGTCTGCGGAATTTGGTATTCGATCGTGACGCCGGCATCCTGAGGAATTTCCTTGTCCATTAAAAGTGCACCCATGTAGCGCATGGATTCCTGCCAGGAACGAATTTCCGACTCCCCGACTTTTTTCCCCGTCTTCTCAAAATACGCATTCAAGATCATCTGATCAATCGTATTCGAAAGCACGTTTTCCAAGAAACCATTTTTCGTCGACTGGTAGACAATCATACCTAGAGCTCCGTGTACTTCTTGTGATTATCTTTCGACTTTTCAACGGGATATTTCGCTTCGTTCTTTTCCATCTTCCGTTCCAGGGCCGCAACGGGATCAATTCCAAGATCATGTGCAGTCAGGAGGACGTAGTAGAAAATGTCTGCCAGTTCTTCGGCAATATCTTCTTTCTTTTCCACGACATGTTTCGACATTTCCTCACTCGTCTTCCACTGAAAATGCTCAACAAGTTCTGCCGCTTCTAACATCAGCGACAAAGAAAGGTCCTTGGGATTATGAAACTGCTTCCAGTTCCGCGCGTCCCGAAAAGCCACGATTCGTTGGGTAAGTCCTTCAATATTCTCCATAGATCAGTGATATTGGTTCCAGCGTACACGAACGGCAGTCCCTCGCAATGCCGGATGGGAGTACAATGTACTCACTATGCCTCGATTTCTCCGCTACCTTATCGCCGTGTTGGCCTGTGAAGCCGCCGGAGGGGTCGGTTCCCTGTTCACGATGAACAAGATTTCCACGTGGTACGTGACGCTGGAGAAGCCGTTCTTCTCCCCACCGAACTGGGTGTTCGGGCCGGTGTGGACCACGCTCTACGCACTCATGGGCGTTGCGGTGGCGATGATTTGGGAGTCCAAGCGCGGCAAGAAGCGTGACCATGCCCTGGCGTGGTTTGGGACGCAGCTGGCGTTGAACGCGGTGTGGTCGCCGGTGTTTTTTGGCGCACAGCGGTTGGACGTCGGGTTCCTGGTGATCGTCGCCATGCTGGTCGCGATTGTCGGCACGATTATTAGCTTCAAAAAGATTTCCAAGCCGGCGGCGTGGATGTTGGTGCCGTATCTCACGTGGGTTTCGTTTGCGGCCACGTTGAACTTTGCGCTTTGGAGACTCAACGCATAACGAGAGATTGCTTCGTCACTGCGTTCCTCGCAATGACGAGACAAAAAAATCACCGCCCCATTCCCTTTCGGAAACGAAGCGGCAAGCGTACGGCACTAGTCCTCTCCCGGGACGAACTCGATGGGTTCGGGAAACCCCGAGAGGGCGAGGTGGAGGGCGTCTTCGACCGGCTTCACGTCGGGCACCGTGTCGAACGGGCCCGTGTCGGATTCGCCCCAGTAGACGCGAAAGCGCATCGACTCCTGAAGGACGAAGTACGGCAGGCCCAAGGCGAGGCGCACGGGACCGACGACCGGGTCCGCGTACCAGCCGCCCGCGTCGCAGGTGAGGCGGTAGGCGGCGCCGTCGCGATGGGCGATCCAGTACCGCGACCCGACGACGTGGGCGTATTCCCAGACGTCGCGGAAGGCGGGACCGTAGTCGGCGGCGGTGGCGAAGAACCACTCGCGGCCGCGGCGCGCCAGGTAGAGCGGCAGGCGCTCGGGCCGGATCGGATGGTCGCTCATGGACGAGCCGACCACGCGGATCGCGTCGAACCGGGCGGAACGCCCCTTGCCCCACGCGATGGCGCAGGTCCCCGTCCGTTTGAACGGGAGGAAGGCTTCCGGCTCCGGACACGGCGTCGCGGCGTCCAGGAGGACGTACGTGGCGGCGGGCGGGGCGTCCGTCTCTTGGGCGGACGCCGACGCACAGAAAAGGACGGCAGAGAGTACGGCGGACGTGCGGAACATCCAAGGCCTCCTGCTTCCCCAAGCGGCATGCGAGGGGGCCACCAAGCTAACACAAAAACGCCTTCCGGTCAATGGAAGGCGTTTTTGCGTCTTAGGAGCTTTTCGCTTCTTTCAACAAGGCATCCGTGAGCATGCTGGCGGCCCAGAGGACCAGGGCGCCGAGGAGCGCCGGGACCAGGCCCGCCACGGTGAAGCCTTTCACCATGGTGCCGACCAACCACAGCAGGAAACCGTTGATGACCAGAGTAAAGAGGCCCAAGGTCAGGATGTTCACTGGAAGCGTCAGGATGAGCAGGATGGGGCGCAAGAGCGCGTTCACCAGTCCGAGCACCAAGGCGGCCACCAACGCGGCCCAGAAGCTGTCCACGGCCACGCCGGGGACAAGATAGGCAACGGCCATGAGAGCGAGTGCATTCAGTATCCAACGCAGAACAAGATACATACGTCTATCCGTCATTGCGAGCGACCGGAGGGAGCGAAGCAATCCCTCGAGAGATTGCTTCGTCGCTACGCTCCTCGCAATGACGAGGTTATTCGAACTTAGCCTTGATCTCTTTCACCTTGTTTTCTACTTCGGCCAGCTTGCCCTTGCAGAACTGGGCCAGTTCCAATCCGCGTTCGAACTTTTTTAAGCCTTCGTCCAGGTCCGTTTCTCCCCCTTCAAACCAACGGGTGATTTCTTCCAGTTCTTCAAACGCCTTGGCGAAGGATTTGGGTTTTACTGACATACGTGGATCGTGGAACGTAGACCGTAGATCGTTCAGAATTCGCTGTTTCCGACGTTTCACGTTCTACGATATGCGTTATGCGTCAAATAAGTGCTTGTTGCCCCTTTTTCCCTTCTACGGCCGTCACTTGGGCCTCAAAGGACTTGCGGGCCAATTGTACGGATACTTTCACGCCGGCGTCCAGGGTCCCAGCGTCCGTCAGGACCGTGCCCTTGGCGCGCACGATGGCGTAGCCGCGGGACAGCACGCGCTTGGGGTCGAGCTGGGCCAGGATGCGGGCAAGGCCGTCCACGCGCTGGGCAATGGGCGGCAACCAGCCGGCGACGCGGTCCTGCAGGCTCCGGATGGCGCGCGTCACGTCTTCGCGGCGGCGGTCCAGCGTGTGGGCCATCCGCTCCACGAACGCATCCAGGCGGTGGCGGCGGTCCGAGACGGTTTCCAGGATGCGGTCTTCCGCGTGCTGCAGCATGGCATCCAGTTCAAAGCGGACTTCCGCGCGGTTGGGCACGATGCGCTCCGCCGCGTTGCTGGGTGTGGACGCGCGCATGTCGGCGGCAAAGTCGCACAGGCTTTCGTCGCGTTCATGCCCAACGCCGACGACCACGGGAATGCGCGACTGGAACACGGCACGGACAGCGCGTTCGTCGTTGAAGGCGTGCAGGTCTTCCAATCCTCCCCCGCCGCGCACGAGGACCAGGACGTCCGGTCGGTCGTCTTCCGGCAGGCGGTTGAAATGGGCGAATGCTTCCTCAATCTCCCCCACGGCTTCCCGGCCCTGCACGTGGATGTGGTAGAAATCCACCTCCACGCCGCTCCAGCGGTTGCCCAGGACGCGCAGGAAGTCGCCGTACGCCGCGGCGTCGCGGGACGTGATGAGACCGACGCGTTCCGGAAAGCGTGGAATCGGGCGCTTGCGGCCGGCATCAAAGACGCCTTCTTCCAGCAGCTTCTTTTTCAGCAGGTCGTACGCGCGCTTCAAGGCCCCTTCGCCCACCGGCGTGATTTCATCCACCGACAGTTGGAATTTCCCAAAGCGGGCCGTGACGCCGGCGCGGCCGCGGGCGCGCACGCGCATCCCGTCCTCCAGCGGCTGGGACAACTGCCACACGGTCATGAAGCACGGGAGGATGGCCTGCTGTTCTTCGTCCTTCAGGACGAACGTGACCCATTTCCCTTGCGACATGCGGTAATCCGAAACCTCGCCCTCGACCAACTGGTCGGGCGAAATTTGGCGGGAGATGGCGGTATTCACGAGCGCGAGGTAATCCGCGACGCGCAGGACGACGGGGTCGGACATATCGTAGAACGTGGATCGTGGAACGTAGAACGTCCAGAACAACAACTTAACCGAACGCTTTCAGTGTTCCCCAGAGCATCTTGGCTATCCGTTCCGCTTGTTCAACAAGCAAACGTCCATCGGCCTCGGGAAGATACCCTTCTTTGATCGAGAAATCCAACAGGTATTTTGATTCCTGAAGTGACCCGTAAGATATTTCTAGGAAATTCTTATAGACCGCAGAGCGTTGTCGAGCGTATCCCTCGATGTAGTTCAGCACAACCGAGAGGGCAGCGCGACGAAGCTGGGACGTTACCCCGTACGTTTCTTCCTTCGGAAACGATTTAGAAGCCCGATAGACCGAATGCACGAACGTATCCATCAGTTCCTTTAATTGATCGTGAAATGGCTTTTCGGCCATACGTGGATCGTCTGAAAAATCGCTGGCAACTCCGAACGTTCTACGCTATGCGTTCCACGTTCTACGGCCAAATGACGAGCGCGCGGCGGGGACCGTTGGCCAGCTGATCCTGCTGGTTCCAGTCTTTCATGGCGGCCATCACGCTTTCCACTGGATAGAGGAAGGCCTCCCCGCGCCGGGTGCCGGGGTCGTTGGTGATGAACTTACCGTCCGCGGTGTACCCGCGCAAGACGAGCATGTGGTATTCGGGGCCGGGCGGCGTGAAGTACGGGTTGCCGATTTCGCGGCCGGCAGCCGGAATAATGACCGGATGCCCCGCCGCCAAGTGCTTTTTCAAGTCGTCCACGGACGGGTTGTCCAACGCCTCCACATGTTCATAGCCGAACATCTGTTCGGCCAGGGCGCCGACCTGCGCCACCGTGGTATCCGTGTTGTAGCCGAACAAGCCGTCTTCAAACGCGGCCATCTTGGCCAATTGTCCCTCCACGAAGTCCGGATCCAAGCGGTTCGCCTGGTCGCCTTCATAGAAGCGGTGGACCATGAGGAGCGAGGCTTCCTCGCAAGCTTCCTCGTGGAATTCGTCCCAGTTGGCGCGCGGCGCCTGCGGGGTGAACGGCACGGCCAGGTTGATGGATTCCGGCAACGCGGCCGGCACGGGCGCCGGTTCGACCGGTTTCGGCTCTTCCTTGGCAGGCGTGGGCACCTCCGGCGCGGGCGTGACGGGAACGGGAGCGGGCACTGGCGCCGGGAGCGGCACCGGTTTCACGTCCTCGTACGCGACCGGCGGCGGCAACACCGGCGCATGCTGCTCGCGCCACGCGTCGGCGATGCGCACGCGCTGCGAATAGCCCACCAACAGGAGGGCCGGAATGCTGACGGCAGCAAGCAGTGGGCGCAGACGCATACTTAGCGGTTAAGAGAGGACGAAAAACAGCGGCCGCTTTGGCAGGCGTAGCCGGCGGGACACTCCTTGTCCGTCGCGCAGGCGCAGGAGGCGCGGCGGCCTTCCACGCAGGTCGTGGCGCCCGGACGTTCCGAGAAGCACGGTACGCCGTACTGGCCGCAGGCGTCGTACACGGACGGGCCCATGTAGTAGCCGCAGCTCGACGAGCGTTCGTAGCGGACTTCCCCACCCGCGCCCTCACACGCCGCAGGATCCGGATCCAGGACCCAGCTTTCGCGCGGCAGAATGGGCAGATCTTCCAACGGCACCACCCGCACCGGAGGCGTCGGCACGCGCAACGCCAAGGAACCTGCCGTCAGCACGGCAAGAACGGCAGTGGTGAAGCCGATGAAGACGCCGCGTTCGGACATATCAGGTCGCGTTCGTTTTTAACCACTTCACAACTGCCAAAGTAGCGCGCACGTCGTCCTCATTGTAGGCAACGATCTTGTCCAACTGCTTTTGGTTGCGGTCGCGGAGCCACGCCTCAAACCACAGCACGGAGTTGGCGCCGCCGGCGTCGTCCGCGCGCCAGTGGAAGCCAATGTGGGCCGCGATGTCTTTCAACGAGTAGAACGACAGCGGGAACAGTACGTTCGGCCGGATGAGGCCCAGGACGTCCACCAGGTTGTTGGCGAACGCGGAACGCACAGCGGATGAGCAGCCGAAGCGGTGGTCGAAGCGGTGGAGTACCTCCGCCTCAAAGCGGCCGTAGTGGTACACCGGCGCGTCCGGGTGGCCCTCCATGAAGGCGCAGAATTTCTCCCACATTTCCTTCTCTTCCTCTTTCGTCCCGGCGAAGAACGCGTGGTAGGTCTCTTCCGCGCCCGTCACTTCCAGCACGCCGAACAGGTAGTCATGGTCGCGCAACGGGTTGCTTTCAATGTCGAAGTACAGCTCCGTCTTGGTTTTTTTGAACTCAATGCGGCCGCGGATGATGTGGCGGTTCTCCATGAGCGCCAAGGCTTGGTCACGCAAGGTTTCCAGGCGCTCCGGGTTCGCCTCCGGCAAGCGGTGCGCCAAGTCCCGCGGCGCCAATTTGGCCAATTCGGCCACGGTGCGCACGCCAATGGAGCCCAAGCGCGCCACTTCCTCTTTCCATACGCGGTTCAGAATGGACAGGTCGCCGCAGCTTTCGGACAGGGAGCGGCACGTTTCAAACCACGGCGACTGCTTGCACCCCGACGTCAAAAAGTGCGCGGGTTTTTCCCCGGCCACGATGCGTTCGATCCCATCCAGCGTCAGCGCGTATTCGCCTTCAAAGAGCGAAATGACGTACGGCAGGACTTCTTGGTCCGGCGTGATGACGTAGCCCTGGACCGGCTTGGTGCCCTGGATCTTTTGGAGGAGTTCCGCGTAGAAACAGCCTTGGAACTTATATTCGTCCCGGAGCGACCGCGCGCGCTTCATGTCGGCCGCCACGTAAAAGTAGTCGCCCAGTTTGGATTTCCCTTCCACGCGTTCCAGCATGTCCGGATGCCCGATCCAGTGGCCGTCGATTAAGACGCCGCGGTAGATGGTCTGGCGGCCCGCCCGCATGAACGCCAGGGTTTGAAGAAACGCTTCTTCTTCATCTTCTGCCGTCACTTCCGCCACGTCCTGGCGCTTGGCGAGCCACGCGCGGTGGTGTTCTTCCAACAGGCCTTCATCCTGCAGGGCCTGCATGAGCGGGTCATGCGGCTTCGGCACGTCCCCGTGCGCGTCAAAATAGACCCAGTGCGGGCACTTAAGATAGCGGAAAAACGAACGTTCGGTGATGGTGCGAGGCATGGGGAGATTA